>JANMTF010000301.1:0-18126 GCA_031390175.1 Polaromonas sp. | reverse complement strand
GCCATGCTGCGCCAGGAAGACGGGCCCAAGGCCCTGCTGCAACGCGCGGGGGTGAACGTGCCGGGGCTGCAAATGGCGGCGGATGCCGCGGTTAAAAAACTGGCGCAAGTGCAGGGCCAGGAGCAGATTGGCGTGGGGCGCGATTTGGCGGCGCTGATCCAGGGGGCGGAGAAGGAAGGCATGAAACGCAATGACCAGTTTATTGCAGGCGAGTTGTTCTTTTTGGCCTTGGCCGACAGCAAACAAGATATTGCAAAAGTTGCCAAAGAAAACGGACTGAACCGCAAGAGCCTGGAGGCTGCTATTACCGCCGTGCGCGGCGGGCAGGGCGTGGACAGTGCGGACGCCGAAGACCAGCGCGAGTCGCTTAAAAAATACTGCATGGACTTGACCGAGCGCGCCCGCATGGGCAAGCTGGACCCGGTGATTGGCCGCGACGACGAGATTCGCCGCGCCATCCAGGTGCTGCAACGCCGCACTAAAAATAACCCCGTGCTGATTGGCGAGCCAGGTGTGGGCAAAACGGCGATTATCGAAGGCTTGGCGCAGCGCATTGTGGCGGGTGAGGTGCCCGAGTCGCTCAAAGGCAAACGCGTGCTGTCGCTGGACATGGCGGCGCTGTTGGCGGGTGCCAAGTTCCGAGGCGAGTTTGAAGAGCGCCTGAAAAACGTGCTGAAAGACCTGGCCAAGGACGAAGGCCAAACCATTGTGTTCATCGACGAGCTGCACACCATGGTGGGCGCAGGCAAGGCCGAGGGCGCGATGGACGCGGGCAATATGCTCAAGCCCGCGCTGGCGCGTGGTGAGCTGCACTGCGTGGGCGCCACCACGCTGGACGAATACCGTAAATACATCGAGAAAGATGCCGCGTTGGAGCGGCGCTTCCAGAAGATTCTCGTCGGCGAGCCCACAGTAGAAGCGACCATTGCCATTCTGCGTGGCCTGCAAGAAAAGTACGAGGTGCACCATGGCGTGCAGATCACCGACCCGGCTATTGTGGCTGCGGCCGAGCTGAGCCACCGCTATATCACCGACCGCTTTTTGCCCGACAAGGCGATTGATTTGATCGACGAGGCAGCGGCCAAGATCAAGATCGAGATGGACTCCAAGCCCGAGGTGATGGACAAGCTGGACCGCCGCATGATCCAGCTGCAAATTGAGCGCGAGGCTGTGCGCCGCGAGAAGGATGAGGCATCGCAAAAGCGCCTGGCCTTGATCGAAAACGAGATCGACAAACTGCAAAAAGAAATCTCCGATCTGGACGAAATCTGGAAGGCCGAAAAAGCCCAAGCCCAAGGCAGCGCACATATCAAGGAAGAGATCGACAAGCTGAAGTTTCAGATCGAAGAGCTGACCCGCAAGGGTGATTACAACGCGGTGGCCGAGCTGCAATACGGCAAGCTGCCCGCGCTGGAGGCGACGTGGAAAGAGGCGCAAGCCAAAGAGGCCAAAAAGGGCGAGAGCAAAGCGCCGCGCCTGCTGCGCACCCAAGTGGGCGCGGAAGAAATTGCCGAGGTGGTGGCCCGCGCCACTGGCATACCTGTGTCCAAGCTGATGCAGGGCGAACGCGACAAGCTGCTGGTGATGGAGGATAAATTGCACGAGCGCGTAGTGGGGCAAAGCGAGGCGATCACCGCTGTAGCCAACGCCATCCGCCGCTCGCGTGCGGGTTTGAGCGACCCTGGCCGTCCGACAGGTTCATTCCTTTTCCTCGGCCCCACGGGTGTGGGCAAGACCGAGCTGTGCAAGGCACTGGCAGGTTTTTTATTCGACAGCGAAGACCATTTGATCCGCATCGACATGAGCGAGTTTATGGAAAAGCATAGCGTGGCCCGCATGATTGGCGCGCCCCCTGGCTATGTGGGCTATGAAGAAGGGGGCTACCTGACAGAGGCCGTGCGTCGCAAGCCCTACAGCGTAATTCTGCTTGATGAGGTAGAAAAAGCCCACCCCGACGTGTTCAACGTGCTGCTGCAAGTATTAGATGATGGCCGCTTGACCGACGGCCAAGGCCGCACCGTGGACTTTAAAAACACCGTCATCGTGATGACCAGCAACATCGGCTCGCCCATCATCCAGAGCATGGCCGGCAAGCCCTATGAAGAGATGAAAGACGCGGTGTGGGATGAGCTGAAAAACCACTTTAGACCCGAGTTTTTGAACCGCATCGACGAGACGGTGGTGTTCCACGCGCTGGACGCGAAAAACATCGAGTCGATTGCCAAGATTCAACTTAAAACTTTGACCCAGCGTTTGGAAAAAATGGATTTGGGTCTTAAGGTATCCACGCAAGCATTGGCCGAGCTGGCCAAAGTGGGTTTTGATCCTGTGTACGGCGCACGGCCGCTGAAGCGCGCCATCCAACAGCGGATTGAAAACCCTTTGTCTACACTGATCTTGCAAGGCAAGTTTGCACCCAAGAGCTTGATTGCGGTGGGGGTAGACCCGATCCGCGATCCGGGGGTGTTTAAGTTTGAGCTGGCAAAGGCTTAATCAAGCCTTAAGCCAGCGGCTTAGGGCGCAGCAAGGCCTAAAAAGTCAGCCAAGGCCGCAGTAGCCAGCGCGCCACCGCGTGTGACCACTTGGCCAGTGCGCGCGCTCTTGGCCAAGATGAAGGGCACAGAGTCAGCGCCCAAGCTGTTAAACAGCACAGTGTTGGCCTTGATGGCTTGCTCGATGTCTGGGGCGATGCTGGCCGATGCAGAGGTGCCGCCGCTGCCTGCCAAAATAGATTTTTCATGTGCGCTCATGGCCTCTGTGGGGTTGCTGGCCGTCAAAAGCGCAGCACCTTGCGGCGCGCTTTTGCTGTTCATGATGGCCACCGGTATCCACACAAACTTGGCCTTGCTGTGCAGTGGCAGTGCAGCCTCCCACAAATGGCCGCAGTGGGGGCATTGCGGGTCAAACAGCACATACACCGTGTTGGCTGCCATCAGCGCGCCCACGGTAAAGCCCTTGCCTTGCGCTGCAACGGCTTCATACGGTTGGGCCGGCTTGGCAGCGGCTACTTGCGCAGCGGGTGCCGCCGGTGTGTCTGGCTTGGAGCAAGCGGCCAGGCCCACGGCCAGCAAGGCAAATAGGGGGAAAGCAAGGCGGTGGAGTTTCAAGTAATTTCCTTTGAACGTGTGTTGGTGGGCATCCGCACGAATCTGTGGGGAGAGATGCATAGAGGTCAATTTTGGCAGAGAATTTTAGGTCACTTTCTAGGCTCCCGGACATCTTTAAATTCCATGCCTTGGCCTGTTTTTTGCACCACGTTGTTGGGATCCAGGTAGACATAAAAAAACATGTCCGTTCGGCTCAGGTCCAGCCAGCGGTACACCAAGATATCGCCCGTCCATGACGCCACATGGCTGATAAATGCGGGCCTGCCAAACTCGCGTTCAGCCACGTCGCGCGTCCACTGGAGCGGGGCGACGCGCGCAAAATCCTTTTCGTTCAACACTTGCCGCACCGATGCCACCCGGTCTGCAGCATCCAGATCCACCATGATGGCGGTTTGCCCCACGGGTTGGCGCGAGTACTGCAGTCGCGTGCCCCGGGGCCATGGGCACCACCCGTGTGGGCGCGCCATATTTAGCCAGCACCTGGTCGCGGGGTGTGCCTGGCGCTACCATTTCTACCGCGCAGCCCCACAAAGTTGCGGTGGCTCCGAGTGCGATAAGCAAAAGTTTGAACATGTCGACCCCTTTGTCTGGTGCATGCAGCAGCATGAAAAGCCCCAGTGTAAAGAAAAATGGCTCTGTGTGATTTGCAGTGGGCAGATCCAGCGTAGAAGCAAATGGGGGCGTAGAAGCAAATGGGTTCAGAAGCAAATGGGGGCGTAGAAGAAGCAAAAGGGGTCAGAACAAAATTTCGTTACAGCGTTGCGCGCTCCGGACAGAGGGTTGTCCTGAATTTTGATCTGACCCCATTTGCTCTTGACCTCATTTGCTTCTGACCGCTTTTGCTCATGATTTCATTTGCTGCCAACCCCATTGGCTTTTATGACCGCATTTCGTGCAACACAGGATATGCTCGCTACAAATCACACAGACCCACATAACTTGACACGTATGTAACTCTTTTGTCGTGGACGTGACGGGCACCTAGCGTTCACAGTGTGGGGTTGACTTTTGGAAATACTATGACACTCCACGTTTCTTCATACTTCGCACGTTTGCAAACCGTCGTGATCGGATGTGTGGCGGCCTTGCTGGTAGCCTGTGCTGGCAGCAGTGATGAACTCGCGCCACGACCCGGGCCCACTGCGCCGCCCGTCACTGCGCTGCCCACTTGCACCGCGCAGGTTAGCGCGAATGCACCGCTCAGAGACATCAGCGCCGTGCAAGGCACCGGCAGCATCAGCCCATTGCTGTCGCAAACTGTCACGGTGCACGGCGTGGTGGTTGGTGAGTTTCAAAACCAAGCGGTCACCCAGCTCAACGGGTTTTTCATCCAACAGAGCGGGCCCGATGCCGACCCTTTGACCTCGGAAGGCATTTTCGTCTTTGCACCCGGCGCGGCCAAAGTGACCAAGGGCGACTATCTGCAGGTATCCGGCGTGGTGGGCGAGTTCAGCTCGACGACTGTCAGTGGCACTGCCACGGTGAGCGACAGCATCACCCAAATCGGCGGTACCGTGACGGTGAGCGTGTGCGGTAGCGGCGTGGCAGTAACACCTACGCAAATCAGCTTGCCATGGGCCAGCGCCACAGACCTGGAGCGCTACGAGGGCATGCTGGTGGAGTTCACGCAAACGCTGGCCGTGACCGAATCGTTTGAGGCCGGGCGCTTTGGGCAGTTTGTGCTCTCGCTCGGTGGGCGGCAGTTCCATCCGAACAACGGCAATGCGGCCGTGACCAGTGATAAAAACAAGCTCGAGCGCATCGTGCTGGACGACGGCTCTTCTGCACAAAACCCCAACCCCACCCCCTACTTCAGCGCCCCCGGTGCGGCCGGTACGCGGCGCATTGGCGACACGGTGCAAAAGCTCACTGGGGTGCTCAGCCATAACAACGGGGCCTACCGCATCCATCCCACGATGGCACCTAATTTTGTAGCTGATAGTGCACGCCCTGCAGCGCCGCCCGCATTGACGGGTACTTTAAAGGTAGCCAGCTTCAACGTGCTGAACTACTTCACCACGCTGGGCCAGCGTGGGGCCAATACGGCTGGCGAGTTTACCCGCCAGCGCAGCAAAATTATCGAGGCCATTGCGGGGCTGGACGCCGACGTGCTGGGCCTGATGGAGATTGAAAACAACAACGATGTGGCCACCAACGATTTGGTGGCAGGCCTGAACGCCAAGCTGGGCGCGGGCACCTATGCGGCGGTCAACAGCGGCACCTTTGGCACCGACCAGATCAAGGTCGATATGTTGTACAAGCCCGCCAAAGTGACGCGCGTGGGCGGTTTGGTGCTGCCCACCGGCACTGACTTGGCCAACTACACAGCCGCCAGCGGCAGGCCCCCCTTGGCCCAGCGCTTTGCCAGCCTGGCCAACAACGGCAGTTTTTGGTTTGTGGTGAACCACTTTAAAAGCAAAGGCTCCTGCCCTGCCAGTGGCGATGTAGAGCTAGGCCAAGGCTGCTGGAACAGCGCCCGCACTGTGCAAGCCAGCGCGCTGAATAGCTTCATCACCACCCTCAAAGCAAAGGGCGAGAGCGACGTGCTGATGATGGGCGACTTCAACAGCTATTTGCTGGAAGACCCACCCAAGGCCCTGGAAGCTGCGGGCTTTGAAAGCCTGCTCAAGCGCGTGAGCGCGGCCGAGCGCTACACCTACGTGTTCAGCGGGGAAACCGGCGCGCTGGACCATGCCTATGCCTCCGACACCCTCAAAGCCCAGGTCACCGGCGTCGGCGTGTGGCACATCAACGCCGACGAGCCGCTGGTGCTGGACTACAACACCGAGTTCAAAACCGACGACCGCTACGCGCCCACAGCCTACCGCGCCTCGGATCACGACCCCGTGATGGTGGCGTTGACCTTGACAGCAGACAGCTTCGTCAGCTTGCCGGTGCTCAACGCCAGCCTGCCAGCCGCAGCGCAAGCAGGGCGGCCCACCAACGTGGTGGTGACTGATGCGCTGCCCGGCGCCAGTGCCACCGTTTCCTCGTTGTCCATTGACTGGGGCGACGCTACAACACCCAGCGCCTTGCCCGGCCCAGGCAGCGCCACGCACACCTACAGCGCAGTGGGCAGCTACACCGTGGTGGTCACGCTGCTAAGCTCCAGCGGGCAAAGCGCCAGCAAGTCGGCGGTGGTGACGGTGGGCCCAGCGCCGCTGGCCGTGCCGGACGTGTTTTTCAGCGAGTACGTCGAAGGCAGCAGCAATAACAAGGCGATTGAAATCTACAACCCCACCGCCGCTGCCATTGACCTGTCGACCTACAGCGTGAGGCTGTATGCCAATGGTGCCACCACGGCATCCAACTTGCTTCAGTTAACCGGCTCTTTGCCTGCGGGTGGAGCGTTGGTGATAGCGAACAACGGCGCGGGCGCTGCGTTCAAAGTGGCGGGCAGCATCACCAGTTCGGTGGCAAACTTCAATGGCAATGACGCGCTGACCCTGGAAAAATCGGGCAGCGTTATGGACCGCATCGGTCAGCTGGGTAACGACCCTGGCACCGCCTGGACGGGCGGCACGCTGAGCACGCAAGACCGCACTTTGCGCCGTAAACCAAGCATCAAAATAGGTGACAACAACGCCGCAGGCGTATTTGATCCGTCGCTGGAGTGGGATGGTTTCCCGATCGACACAGCGGATGGTTTGGGCGCACATTCGGTGAGTCCGTGACGTGGTGGTTCGGTTGCCGGTTGTGTATCGTTTCGTGTTCGAGTTTGGTGGTTTGGCTTGATCGTACCGCCATGCTGATGTGCTTCGTGGGCGATAGAGCGTATGCCAAACGCCCTCATACTGGAGTACCAGAAATCGGTCGTTCCGCATACGCTCTATCGCCTGCAACGAACGTAGTGCGCCACCCGTAGTCACCCAAATCCGGGTACAGCGTAAGCCCCAGCGCGTTCACACTACACAAAGCCACTTCATGGAAGCGGTCTACGCGAGCACTGAGTCCGATTTTAGGCCGTGTATACCTCTGGCCATATAGAACATTACGCAACCAGCTGCATAAACAATAGCGCTCAATCCCCCGCGTGCGCATACAGCAAGGCATGGCGCGTGACCGGGCTGTCCAGTTGCTGGAGCCACCACGCCAGCGCTTTGCCCACCGGTACCTTGCGTACACCCGCCCGCCACGCATAGCTTACTTTGGACAGCCGAGTGGCGCGCTCCGTGCGCTTGGGGACCAAATGGCCCGCCTCGATATACGGCTGCGCCAAACACTGCGGCACAAAGCCACAGCCCAGACCACGCAACTGCGCGTCCAGCTTGGCTTGCATGTCCGATACTGTCAGCACCCGCTGGCCGATGAGCAGGCCCAGGCTTAAACCCCGCCCGCTGCGGGTGCTGTCGGCCACGGCCACAGCGCGGTGCTGGGCTATCAGTGCATCGGTCAAGGGCTCGGGCAGGGCGGCCAGGGGGTGGTGCGGGGCTACGGCAAAAACAAACGGCACTTCACCCAGCAGCTTACTGTGGATGCCGCTGGCGCTGGTCTGCTCTACCACCACGCCCAGCGCCAGGTCGGCTTGGCCGGTTTGCAGCGCCTCTAGCGTGCCGGTCAGAGTTTCGCGTTGCAGCTTGAGCTGGGTGGGTGGGTTGAGCGCGAAGAATGCCTCGGTCAGCTCCCACACGGTGCGCTGCGCGATCAGGCTGTCTACGGCGATGGTGAGCTGTGGCTCCCAGCCGGTGGCCACGCGTTTGACGCGGTGGGCTACGGCCTCCAGGTCGGCCAGTATGCGGTTGCCCTCTTGCACCAGCTCGCGACCCGCGTCGGTGAGCACGGCTTTGCGCGCGCTGCGGTCAAACAGCAGCACGTCCAGCCCATCTTCTATCTGGCGCACGCGGTAGGTCAGGGCGCTGGGCACCAGGCCCAGCGCGCGTGCCGCACCCGCCAGCGAGCCTTGCTCGGCGACGGTGCGCAACATGGTGAGGGCCTCGGGTGTGAGTAAATTATTTATATTCAAAATATTTGAAGTGAATCGACAAATTAAACCAATTGATTTGATGGTGTTTTGATTCTACATTTACCTCACCGCACAGCGCAAGTTGTTTAACCCACCCGTACAGAAAGGACGCCCCCATGTTGACCCTACGTAAATCCCAAGACCGTGGCTACGCCGACCACGGCTGGCTTAAAAGCTACCACTCCTTCAGTTTTGCGGGCTACCACGACCAGGCACACATGGGTTTCGGCAACCTGCGCGTGATCAACGAAGACCGCATTGCACCGGGCACCGGCTTTGGCACCCATGGGCACAAAGACATGGAGATCATCTCCTACGTGCTCAGTGGCTCCATTGGCCACAAAGACAACGTCGGCAACGCCGCCAGCATTCCGCCCGGCGATGTGCAGCGCATGAGCGCAGGCAAAGGCATTTTGCACAGCGAGTTCAACCACGCACCGAAAGACGAGACGCATTTCTTCCAGATTTGGATCGAGCCCAATGTCTTTGGCATCGCGCCTGGCTACGAGCAAAAAACCTTTGCTACTCCAGAGAAGCGCGGCGCACTGCGCCTGGTGGCCAGCAACGACGGTGCCCAGGGCAGTGTCACCATCCACGCCGATGCCAGGATGTACGCCGGACTCTTTGACGGCGCAGAGCAGACCAGCATTCCCCTGAACCCTGAACGCAAGGCCTACGTGCACCTGGTGCGCGGCCAGTTGTCGGTCAACGGACAGCCCTTGAGCGGTGGCGACGCGGCCCTGCTGGATGCTGAAAAATCCCTCACACTCACCAACGGCAAAAACGCCGAGGTGATAGTGTTCGATCTGGCGGCTTAACGGCTGCCTGCTTTATGCAAACCAACCTTTCTTTGGAAAGGACGCACACCATGTTTACTGCTTTACAAACCCCGTTTTCTCTGGTCGGACGCTTGCTCTTGGCGCTGTTGTTTTTGCCTGCGGGTATCAGCAAAATAGGCGGCTTTGCCGGCGCCGTGGGCTACATCGCCTCCAAGGGGTTGCCGTTGCCGCAGGTGGGCGCGGGGCTGGCCATTGCCATTGAAATCGGTGCGTCGATCGCGCTGATTCTGGGCTGGCAAACGCGCTGGGCAGCACTGATTCTGGCGGTGTTTACACTGGCCGCTACTGTATTTTTTCATAATTTTTGGGCCGTACCGCCCGAGCAGGCGATGACGCAGCAACTGATGTTTTACAAAAACATCGCCGTCATCGGTGGCTTGCTCACCCTGGCGGCTTGGGGCGCAGGCGCTTTGAGCCTGGATGCCAAACGCGGCGCGTAACCTCCCCTGCAAGTCCGCCTGAGATAACGCGGGACAGACCCTGCCAGTAGGGCGGGTGTAGGTGCCTGTTTTTTTAATTTTTTGTCAACCGCCATCTCAAGGAGAAACCCCATGGCCAAAATAGCAGTCGTTTACCACTCAGGATATGGTCACACCCAGCGCGTCGCTGAATTCATCGGCAAAGGCGCAGGTGCCGACATCGTCACCATTGATGCTGAAGGCAACGTGACCGATGCGCAATGGGCCACGCTGGACGCAGCCGACGCCATCATCATGGGCTCACCCACCTACATGGGCATGGCCAGCTGGCAGTTTAAAAAGTTTGCCGATGCGACCAGCAAGAAATGGTTTACCAGCGCCTGGAAAGACAAAGTCGCTGGCGGCTTTACCTGCTCGGCCAGCCCCAGTGGCGACAAGCTCTCCACCATCCAGTACTTCATCACCCTGGCCATGCAGCAAGGCATGGTCTGGGTCGGCCAGCCCGAGCTGAACAACGGCACCATCAACCGCATTGGCTCCAACAGCGGCGTGATGGCCCAGGTAGGCCCGCAAGACCCGGCCAGCGCCATCCCACAAGGCGACCTGGACACCGCAGAGGCCTACGGCAAGCGCGTTGCACAAGTGGCTTCTAAGTTACGCGGCTAATGGAATGTGCCCTTAGCCGATGGTGCTTGGCGGCTGTTTTCAGCCGTTTGGAACTTACGGTGGGGCAAGTTATCGACCGGGTCACCCCTTTATTTGCGTTGCAATGAAATCCAATCACTACACTCCTGTCGCTGTGGGCTTGCACTGGTTGCTTGCTTTGCTGATTGTGTGCAGCTTGGGTGTTGGCTGGTACATGGTGGATTTGCCGGTCTCAGTGCAAAGGATCAAGTTGTTTAACTGGCACAAATGGGCTGGCGTGACTATTCTCATGCTGTCCACTCTACGCTTACTATGGCGTCTGTGGCATCCTGCGCCTGCCTTGCCCGACACCATGCCTGCGTGGCAGCGCGCTGCATCCCATGCCTCGCACGGCATGCTGTATGTGCTGTTTTTTGCCATTCCGTTGATTGGCTGGGCTTACAGCTCTGCTGCGGGCTTTCCTATTGTCTGGTTTGGCGTTGTGCCGCTGCCCGACTGGGTGCCGCGCAGCCGCGAATTGGCAGAGGCGCTCAAGCCATGGCATGGCTGGCTGGCTTACACCTTGGCCAGTGTGGTGGTGGTGCACATCGCTGCGGCCCTTAAACATCACTGGATCGACAAAGACCAAGTCATGGCACGCATGTTGCCTTGGTTGTTACCTCGTGTGCGTAAGTGAACTTCGCCACATACTCTCCATCTACATCCATCATGAAACCCACCCACACTGTTTACCTTGTATTGGCCATCGCCGCAGCCTCCTTGGCATCGACCGGCCATGCCCAGTTATCTGGCGCGGCCAAGCCCGCCAGTGGCGCAACTGCGCCCGCAGCCACTGCTGCACCCACAGCTGCAACTGCACAAAAGTTGATACTCGCGCAAAGCAGTGTCGGCTTTGTCAGCCGCCAAATGGGCGTGCCGATAGAAGGCAAGTTCAAGCGCTTTGATGTGCAAAGCAGCTTTGACCCCAAAAAGCCAGATGCCAGCAAAGTCAGCCTGACCATCGACCTGACCAGCGCCGACCTGGGCAACCAGGAGACCGAAGGCGAACTCAAGAAGCCGGGCTGGTTTGACTCGGCCAAGCGCCCGCAGGCCAGCTTTGTCTCCAGCAGCATCAAATCGGTTGGCGCTGGTAAGTTCGAAATCGATGGGCAGTTGACCATTAAAGGCGCCACCCAGCGCGTGGTGGTGCCCATCGCCGTGACACAAAGCGGCGATGCCACACAGGCCAGCGGTGCTTTCCAGATCAAGCGTATCGACTTCAAAATCGGCGATGGCGAATGGAACGATGTGTCCATTGTGGCCAACGAAGTGCAGGTCAACTTCAAGCTTGCGCTCACGGGCGTAGCCAAGCTGTGATGGCTTAACGTTGCAAATTTTTTTTTCCTTTTTCCTTTCCCGTTAACCACGTCATTTACCTTTAGGAGATCTAATCCATGACACGTAAAACTCTATTGGCTACCCTCGTAGCCACCCTCGGCGCAGCAGCCATGGTCAGCGCAGCATTTGCCCAAAGCGCTACCTACCAAGTTGACCCCACCCATACCGCAGTGACGTGGGAAGCCAAACACTTTGGCGTATCCACCCTGCGCGGCCGCTTTGACAAAAAATCCGGCATGATCACCTTGGACAAAGTGGGCAAAACCGGCAAGGCTGACATCACCATTGACATGGGCTCCATCAGCACCGGCACAGCACCGTTTGACGGCCACTTAAAGAGCGCTGATTTTTTTGCCGCAGAGAAGTTTCCAGAAGCCAAGTTTTCTGGCACGCAGTTCAAATTTGACGGCGACAAGCTCAGCGAGGTTGTTGGCACGCTGACGATGCGCGGCATCACCCAGCCCGCCACGCTCAAGGCCACCGGCTTTGGCTGCTACGATCACCCCATGCTCAAGCGCGAAGTCTGCGGCGGTGATTTTGAAACCACCATCACCCGCAGCCAGTTCGACATGAAGTACGGCCTGCCTGGCATTCCAGACAATATTCGTTTGCTGATTCAAGTGGAAGCTGTTAAACAATAAGTGGTTTGATCGCACTGCTATTCAAAAGAGCCTTGCGAGGCTCTTTTTTTATGGCGGTGTAACTGTGTGGAGCGCGGCACCAAGTTACGCGGATAATTTGGGTTTTCTACAAGGCCCCGTTATGAGCATCACTGTCACCCGCAACCACCAAAGCCCCATGGGCCACACCGTGCGCATCCGCGCGCACGAGCTGACCACCGACGTGAGCGCCGCAGAGGGCGGCAGCGATGCGGGGCCTTCGCCGCACGATTTGTACGACGCAGCCCTGGCCAGCTGCAAAGCACTGACCGTGCTGTGGTACGCGCAGCGCAAAAAAATACCTGTGCACGACATTGAGGTGCACACCCAAAGTGACGGCTCGCAAGAGCGCCAAGGCATTTACCGCTTGACCACCACCCTCAAACTCGGTGGTGATCTCACCGAAGCCCAAAGGCAGGAGCTCTTGCAAGCCGCAGGCAAATGCCCGGTGCATAAGCTGATGGCCAGCGTGACCACTGAAATTACGACCGAGCTGCTGCCCAATTAAACCCCCAGACTTGCTACCATCGGTACATGCAAGTCTTTACACTATTACCCTGGGCCGACTGGGTCGCGCTCATTTGGTTTTTCTCGGCATGGATTGCCTACTCCTGGTTCACGCGTTTTTGGGGGACCCGGCGCGAGTCATTGATAGCCACCACCAACCGCTACCGTGGCTACTGGATGGTGCAGGCCACTGCGCGTGACCCGCGTGTGCTGGACGGCATCATCACGCAAAATCTCTCCAGCACACCGGCGTTTTTCAGTTCCACCACCATCATCGTCATCGGTGGTTTGTTCGCCTTGATAGGCAGCACCGACAAGGCCGCCGAGCTGGTGCGCGACATTCCCTTTGCGGTGCGCACCAGCGTGCTGATATTTGATTTGAAAGTGCTGCTGATGATCGGCATTTTTGTGTATTCGTTTTTCCGCTTCAGCTGGAGCATGCGCCAGTACACCTTTGTAGCGCTGGTCATTGGCTCCATGCCCGATCCGAAAGACTTTGAATCCGGCAAATTTGACCGCAAGCAGTTTGCCGAGCGGGCAGGGCGCATGCTGGGTTTGGCGGCTGAGACCTTTAACGACGGCCTGCGTGGCTACTACTTTGCCTTTGCTGTGATTGCCTGGTTTTTCTCGCCGCTGGCCTTTGCCGTGGCCACAGCTTTGGTGGTGCTGATCTTGTACAGCCGCGAATACCGTTCTGAGGTGCTGGAGGTGCTGAAATAAATGTGACTTCGTTCACGCTCCACTGCACGTATAACTTGTGAAGCGGCTTTGCGCTGATATAGCTACAAAAAGTAGAAATGTGTAGTTTTTTAGTGATATATCACCCAAAATGGGGATGGTGTCGCGTAACTACTGCATTTAAAATCTGCAAGATGATTACTTTCGACGTAATCGCCGTTGACTAATGCTTTTATTTAGTGTGAAGGATAAAAGAAATGCATCGTATGGTAACCAAAGTTTGATTTAGCACGCAATCTATTGTGTTTTACGAAGTTGTATGCCCAAGGATTTGTAAGGCGGTATTTCCGACTTCGCTTGCGGCATGGCTGAATCGGTGTTTATTTGTGTGGGTGATGCTGTATGGAATGTGCATCCCTGCGCATGCTGTGCCGCAGATAGGCGTAGACAAGGTGCCTCAATTTTTGGATTTGCGCAGTCTGTGGGAATCTGCATTGGTTGATGTCCCCAAGCAAGCTAATGAAAAAACGTTTGACCCGCAAGAAGTATGGCAGTGGCCAGCAGAGCGGTTCTCGACGAAGCAAAGCAGCGATCAACTTTTCATAACCGCCGGGCAGCGCTTGGTGGCGCGCATGCAGTTGGTGTCGCCCCATTCTGGCGATGAGATGTATGTGGTTTTCAAATTACCGCGCCTGGACGCCGTACATTTGTTTTACCGCTACGACAACGAACCATGGACAAAAAAATCGGCAGGAGACACTTTGCCGATGGTCACGTGGCCGCACGTTAATCGGCAGCCCTCTTTCAACTTACCGCACCGCACGGGAGTTTTGAGTATGGTGGTTGAAATGGCGCACCAAGGTGTAGTCGACGCACCAGTGCTGCTCGAAAGTGACCGTGTTTTTCACCAGGAAGGTGTTGATGCGGCCATCACCACAGGCTTGCTCATCGGCGTGAATCTGGTACTGGCTGCTGTGGGCTTTATGGCAGCATTGAACTTTCGCCGATCCGGGTTTCTCACTATCAGTTTGATGACCTTGTTGATGGCCTTTGTTGTGTTTAGCAACAGCGGCTTGGCAGGCGTATATGTGCTGACAGATAGTTCAGAGTTTAACGACCAGTCCAAGTTTTTAGCCAATTCGCTTTTTTGTGTGGCCTTGCCTTGGATAACGGCTGCAGCCTTGGCGCAGCGTTTTTATGCGCGGGGATGGTGGTACGTCGCAATGGTGTGGGCAGGCTTGGGTGCCTTGCTGGCTATATGGCTCATGCAGTATGCATTGAGGAGCTGGACATTGACGCTGGTGCCCATTGTATTGGCGTGCAGTTTGTTGGTAGCCTTCGCTATGTTGGTAAGCGCTGTAATGCGTGGGCAAGCCTCTGCATTGGCTGCGACACCCGGCATCGTGCTGTATGCCGTAGCGCTGGTAATGCCTTTTGCAGCCTATTCCGGCTATTTGCAAAACGATACCGCCGTGTTGGCTGCTTCGCTTATCACTTTGCTGGCTGCGCTGGTGTTTTTGCAGGTGATGGTTAAACAGCACCGCCAAGGCCGTATGGTGATGGCGCGGGCTAGAACATCTGCTGGCCGCGATGTGTTGACCGGTTTGCTTAACCGGGCCGGTTTTGAACAAATATTGGCTAAAAATGTAAGCCGCATGCACGCCGAGAAAATCTACGCCGCATTTTTCTATATCACGGTGAGTGATGCCCAGACGCTGCAAGAGCGCTTTGGTGATGAAGGTTTTGAGGGCGGGATGGTGCAAATGGCAGCGGCGATTTCGTCCAGCGTGTCGGTCGTGGACACCGTGGGGCGGATAGCGCCCAATGCCTTTGCCGTCACCGTGCTGATGCCCAGGGATGCGAAGCTCGCCAACAGCTTGGCGCAAAAGATTCTCACCCGCACCATGTCGCTGGCCAGCCATGGCGCGCCTATGGCGCAAACTGTGCGCATCGCAATGGCCTGGTTGCCGGTGTTTGGTACCTTATTACCAGATATCGAGCGCCGCGCCTTGCGCGTATTGCTCAAAATGGAGGAGGGCAAGCGTATTGCCTGGGTAGGCGGCGACTATGCGCAAATGGACTTGTCTCAAATGCCTGATGGCACCAGCAACCCCACTACCAAGCCTCATAACGGGCCAACTGCAGACGATGATTTGCCCAGCTTGCCGGGCATGATCAACCGCCTTGAACGCGAAATGCTGGGCCCTGATACAGAGCAGCTCCAATCAGAGGCTGACCGCTTGATGCGGATGATGAAAGCGCAGGCGCGGCAGCCCGATTTTGCCAATACCAAAGTCGAAGCCAGGGATCCAAAACCTCGCAAGTAAAAACGGGAGTGGTGATTTTCTGGCCTGGTTGCTTAACAAGTCGGTAGATGCCAGTAGATGCGCAGTCAGTTGCTCAATACTGGTAAGGCGCAGAGTCAATTTCTGCACTTCGTCCTGCTATCGCATCTGCCAGCAGCCTGGCGCTGCCGCAGCTTAAAGCCCAGCCGCTGGAGCCGTGCCCGGTGTTAAACCACAAACCGGGTATGCCGCTGGCGCCAATGATGGGCGGGCGGTCTGGCAGCATGGGGCGTGCGCCTTTCCACTCTTGTACGCCATGGCTCATCATGGCAGCACCCGGAAACCAGTCTTGCAATACTTGGTACAGCGTGCGCATGGCGCTGGTGCGCTTTACATCGGGACGGCCTCCGATCTCGGCACTGCCAGCCACCCGCACCCGGTTGCCCAAGCGGCTGATGGCTACCTTGAAGTGCTCGTCCATGAGGGCTCCTCGTGGCGCGTCCAGTGGCTCGCGCAGATGGGCGCTGACCGAGTAGCCGTAGATGCTGGCGATGGGCATGTTTTTGCCCAGCGGCTTGCACAGCTCGGCACTGGCAGCGCCTGCGCAGAGTACGACTGCGTCGTAGGCTACTGCGGTGGGAGCCGTTTGGGAATGGGTTTGAGCTACAAATAGCGTAGCTGCTTGCGCACTATCTATGTGGGTTACTGTCGTATTGAATTGAAGATCCACACCGTTATCGCGGGCAATGTCTTTGAGCATGAGCGTGAACTGGCGGCAGTTGCCGACCTCGTCTTGCGGCAAGTGCACTGCGCCATGAAAGTGGGTGTCGGGGTTCAGCGCGGGCTCCAGGGCGCGGGCTGCGGCCTCATCGATCATGCTAAAGGGCACGCCTGCGTCGCTCAGCACTTGCAGGCTAGGTTGCACCATGGCCGCGTCTTTGGCGCTGCGCAGCAGCACGGTGTAGCCCTGCGCCCGGTCGAAATCTAGCTGATGTTTGGCGGTAATGGCATGCAGGCGCTCGCGGCTGTAGAAGGCCAATTTTTGCAGGGCTGCGCGGTGGGCCAGGTAGGTGTCCATTTTGCAAGCGCGCCAAAAGCGCCACATCCAGGCCAGCTCTGCGCCAGACAGTGGCAGGCCCACGCGCACGGCGGCGTGCTGGGCACATAACTGTCTCACTACTTTCCATGGCATGCCAGGGGTGGCCCAGGGAGTGACGTAGCCGGGCGCGAGTACGCCTGCATTGGCAAAGCTGGCTTCTTCTGCGGCCGAGCCGCGCCGCTCATACACGGTGACTTGATGCCCATCTTGGGCCAGCTCGTAAGCCGTGCTGACTCCGATAATGCCAGCGCCTACAACTGCAATTTTCATGAAAATTTATAAAGGTTAATGGGCTATAGACCAATAGAACATTGCGGGAGCAGCTACTTTTTTGAGAGTGATGGTTGCGGTTATTCAAGCCAGAGCTGCCTCGATTCGCAAGGCAATCTGCAATACCGTATTGTCGTGCATAGCGCCCTGCCAAACCATCAAGCCCACAGGTAATTCACCAGTGACGTGACAGGGCAGGCTGATGGCGCAGCCGTCCAGCAGGTTGACCACGCTGGTGTTGCGCAGCAGCAGGGCGTTGACGCGCCAAAACTCGGTATCTCGGGCCGCGTCTAGTGCAGCGTTGTGGCCCGTAGCGGGGGCTACGCTGTCAATGCTGGGCGCTACCAAGGGCACGGTAGGGGAGAGTACCGCATCAAAGCCTGCCAACGCATGCTCAGTGCGCGTGATCCACGCGCTGCGGTTGGTCAGCAGGCTCACGTAATCAGCCGCTGTCATGCTGTCGGCCATGGCCATGCGCTGGGCTACGCGCGGGTCGTAGCCAGCGCGCTGGTCTGGCCACAGGCCATGCGCGCGATGCCAGGCCTGCGCCTCGGGGGCAGACAGGCCTCCGCGTGACTGGATATGGCCCAAGTCGGCTATTTCGCTCAGATCTATCTCGGTAATCTGCGCGCCTGCTGCGCGCAAGGTGGCCAGTGCGCGGGCAAAGGCCTTGGCTACTATGGCATCCATGTTGTCCAGCATGGTGGTGCGGGCTACGGCCAGCTTGTAGTGGCTAAGGGGCGCGGCGCTGGTGGGCACACTGGTGTGGGCCAGTACCTCATGCACCGTGATGGCATCGCGCACTGATCGGGTCATGGCGCACACAGTGTCTAACGTGGTGGACAAGGGGAAAGCGCCTTGGGTGGGTACTGTGCGCGCCGTCGGCTTGAAGCCCACCAAGCCGCACAGCGCAGCCGGGATGCGAATGGAGCCGCCCGTGTCGCTGCCCAAGCCCACAAAAGCAGCGCCCGTGGCTACTGACACTGCGGCTCCGCTGGAGGAGCCGCCAGGAACGCGGGCTACTTCCGTGTCGCACGGATTAACTGGGGTGCCATGGTGCGGGTTGCAGCCCACCCCGGAGAAGGCAAACTCCACCATATTGGTGCGACCCAGCACCACGCCGCCTGCGGCTTTGAGGCGCGCTACAGCGGGGCAGTCGGCTGATGCTGCGGGTGCATTGGCCAGCACGGTGGAGCCTGCGGCCGTGACCTGGCCTTGCACGTCAAACAGGTCTTTTATCGAAATCGCCAAGCCCGCCAAGGGCAAACTAGTCTGGGT
>JANMTF010000296.1:0-33064 GCA_031390175.1 Polaromonas sp. | reverse complement strand
GGGCAGCTGTTTGTAGCTTTTGATTTCCTGGCGCGCAATGTCGGTGATTACTTCTTCGCTGGTGGGCTGGACCACAAAGTCGCGCTCATGCCGGTCTTTGATGCGCAGGAGTTCGGGGCCGTTGGTTGTGAAACGCCCGGTCTCCTGCCACAACTCCGCAGGCTGGATCACCGGCATCGTCAGTTCCACGGAGCCGGCACGGTTCATTTCTTCCCGGACAATGGCCTCGACCTTTCGAATCACGCGCAGCCCCATGGGCATATAGGTGTAAATGCCGGCGCCCAGCTTCTTGATCATGCCCGCACGCGTCATCAACTGATGGCTGACCACCTCGGCATCTGCGGGTGCTTCCTTGAGGGTGGAGATGAAGAACTGGGAGGCTTTCATGGCTTGTTTTTCTGGGCTTCGTGAGGTTTTTGGGACGAGGGCCCCGGGGCGCGCTTGGCTCTGAGCATTCTGCTGTGCATAATGGACTCAGTTAAAAAAATTTGAGGTTTGATTATGCTTGACCGGGACGGCTTTCGGCCCAACGTCGGCATCATCTTGCTCAACCAGAAAAACCAGGTGTTTTGGGGTAAGCGAATTCGCACCCACAGCTGGCAGTTTCCGCAAGGCGGCATTGACCGGGGTGAAAACCCTGAGCAAGCTATGTTACGTGAGTTGCACGAAGAGGTCGGCCTGAAACCCGAGCATGTGCAAATCGTAGCCCGTACGCGTGACTGGTTGCGCTATGAGGTGCCTGACCGGTTTATACGCCGCGAATCGCGGGGCCATTACCGTGGCCAAAAACAAATCTGGTTTCTGCTGCAGTTGATCGGCTACGACACCGATCTGAACCTGCGCGCGACCGACCACCCCGAGTTTGACGCTTGGCGCTGGAACGACTACTGGGTGCCGCTGGATGTGGTGGTGGAGTTCAAGCGCGGTGTCTACGAGATGGCACTGACCGAGCTGTCACGCTTTTTGCCGCGCAGCGACACCTTTTTTGGCCGGGACGACAGTTTTGGCTCGCGCGGCGATTCACGCTACCAACAGCGCCGCCCTTTTGCCGGGCGTGGGCCCTATGGCATGGTGCGCGCTGCGGGCCAAGGTCACGATGATGACCACGGCGGCCACCATTTCAATAGTATGGAGCTCCCGCCTGGTGCCAGCTTTGACCCCAATCCACAAAATGATTACGCTGCTGTAAATGCGTTTTCTCGCCCAAATGGTCCGGGCCCTGTGGATCAAAAAGCCTCTTTGCTCGACCATGACGATCTTGGTCATGATCACGCCAGCGACATCACCACCACCGCCCATGAGCCTTGATAAGGTATGCGAGACCGATTGAGAACTTGGCTACGGAACTGCGTGTTTTGCGCATTTTTCGGCCTATTAAGCGCAGGTGCAGCATTAGCCCAATTGCCAGCAGACGACCGGGACTGGAAAGAGTCCGATACCCCCGCACCACCCACTTTTGACGTCAAGCGCTTGGTGCCTTTTGATGTCTCTGTGCAAAGCGCGTTGAAGTGGGGGTTTGACCCAGTGACTATGAAAATTACAGGCGATGGCATTGTCCGCTACGTCGTGGTGGCCCGGTCGCCCAGCGGTGTCACTAACGCCATGTACGAGGCCGTGCGCTGCGCGACCAGCGAATGGAAGACCTACGCCCGCTTTAACAATGACAGCGGCTGGCGCAACGCTGACGACCCGCAATGGCTACCGCTACGCAATCAGCCCTCTCAGCATGCCTTGAAGCTGGCGCAGCAGGGCATGTGCAATGGCGGCGCACCAGCACAAACCGTGCGTGATGTGGTGCGCAGCGTCACGCTGCAAAGCCTATCTAGGTAGTCCGTGCTCGCGCAGCGTGGTCTCTTGCATCTGCGCCAGACCGAATCAGAAGAAAAACCGTTTCAAACTTAGAGCACAAGTATTAAATTACACTTGATTCATTTTGTTACTATCTTATTTCTGTTGATAGAGATGCCGTCCAGCCCTCACTCGGCGGCTAATGATGCCCCCTGATTTGAATGAGCCATCAAAGGCGTCTTTGACGCGCGCCAGCCAAGCGCTTTGCATCCAGGGCAGCACCAAAAAAATGCCCGTTGCACCGCCAAACTACGTGATCGATCACCGCAATGGTGCAGGTTAAGAGTTTGAAAACCCGTTGCTGCCGACACGCATGTCTCCCATGATCGCATCACTTGATAGTGCCTCACATACTGCGTGCCAATCTACCCAACCCGGTGACAAACATTCTTCAAATTATCATTTCAATAGCAGTGAACACAGCATTTTTACTGGCTATCGATAGTTTTTATAGAAAAAACAATCACGCACACGGTTGTGTCAACCTTCCACATGGGCTTGGCATCGCGCGCCATGGTCGACAACATTCCCACAAGGCGTGACGACAGTCCCTTTACAGACACTGCTGCGCGCAAGGGTACTCACTACAAAAAAATCTCTGCAAGCATATAGGCCCTTAAGAGATGCCATAAACGCCAGCCTCTTGCACCATCCGCATCGTCCAAACGCAGCGAAGTTAACGCTTTTGCAGCCATTTTCAAGCGCGCCACAACGGTCCTATGCTGATCTATCGCGCTTTTTTTTACAAAATTTCCAGTACTAAATATCTACCCATTAACAGGTATTGCTTAACCAAGCACCGAGCACCATTATCAAGTTACAGATTGAGGTGATCTTTAACTTCCCACAACGGGGACAAGAAGAATCTCTAGCAGTCTGGTCGTCATTGGCCGCTCATGGGGAGTGGACTGATGCTTAACTTAACTGGAGTTCTATCATGAGCAAATTTGTACTAGCCACCCGTCGTTTTCTGCGTGACGAAGAGGGTGTAACCGCCATCGAGTATGGCTTGATTGCGGCATTGATCTCGGTATTTATCATTGTCGGTGCCACTGCGATTGGCCCTCGACTTAACATTATCTTTTGCGATGTAGCCGTTGCACTCGGCGGTGCCTGCGCCTAATTGGTAATTCGTATTGGGCAGTGGCACTACGGTGCCATTGCCCTGCCAGAAGCGATTGTTTCGGAGGCCCATCATGATCAAAATATTCTTTGGACGTACGTCTAAAAATGAAGCACTCATAGAACGAAGGCAGCGGGGCGTTACCTCGATCGAATACGCGCTATTAGCCGCTTTGATTGGCTTGGCGATCGTGGCTGGAGTTACAGCAGCCGGGGGTAGCAATGCGTCGCTCTGGACAGTATGGACAAACCGGGTGATTGCAGCTTTAACATCCTGAAGCATTCCATCATTAAGCTTTTTGACGCATCAAAAAATTGATGCTTGAGAGAGTTTAGGTAGAAAGATAAAAGCTACGGTTTGATGGATAGCCAACGAACCTATTAAAAATAAGGGGATGAAAAAATGCTGCTCAACATGTCATCTGGCACCTGGCAGATTGGAAGTCTTGCGATCTTGGCCGTTTTGGTGGGCACAGCACTGGTCACAGATCTGCGAAAGCGCCGTATTCCCAATCTTCTTGTCGTGCTCGCCCTGTGCGTCGGCATGCTGGTCAACACGCTCGGCCCCCAACCATTTGGACGTAGCGATGGCCTGTTTATCTTGTTTCCCAGTGCAGTCGGCTTTCAGGGCGCCGTGTTGGGGGCTCTCACAGGCTTGGCCGTATTTTTGCCCATCTACATGGTGCATGCCCTCGGTGCGGGCGATGTCAAGCTCATGGCGGGCATTGGCAGCTTTGTGGGGCCAGCCACGGCCGTTAACTTGGCGTTTTTTATTTTGATCATGGGCGGTCTGCTGGCCTTGGTGCATATGGCCATGGCTCGCAATTCGCGCTTGGTGATGTTCAATGTGGTGGCGGCACTCAGCCAGATGCTGCCTGGCTCCGCGCAAAGCTTTGACCCGGCCCGCACGGCCTGGCGCATGCCTTATTCGGTAGCCATGGCCGCAGGCCTGCTGGCTTACGGTGCGTGGGTGTTTACCGACCATGCACCGCTGATCCGCTTTTGAAAGCCATGCCATGCAAAACGCCCTCCACCCCGCGTCAGCCCTGCTCAAGGCATCGCCCCCTGCCGACAGCACCGCGCTCGGCGCACAGGCCAACGGGGTGCCCAGCGCCTTCCTGTCCGATTTGATCTTGCGCCACTTTGCCCGCCTGGGTGAACTCAAATTGTTTGAAGTGGTGCAGCAGTTGGGCCTGAGCGTGCCCGATGTAGATGCCCTGCTGTCCCACATGCGCAGCCTGCAGCTGTTAGAGGTGCCGCGCCGAGGCGACTTTGAGGGCGACATCAGCTACGCACTGACCGACGCTGGCCAGCGCCAAGCCCGCCTGGCCTATGAGAAGTGCCAATACATAGGCCCCGCCCCCGTCACGCTGCCCGAATACGTCACCCAGGTTCAGCAGCAAAGCCATTCCCTGGCTCCCGTACGCGCCGCACGGCTCACGCAGGCCCTGGCTAACCTGGTGCTAGACCCGACCCTGCTCCCCACCCTGGGCAGCGCCATGAACTCGGGCAAGGCGATTTATATGTATGGCCACAGCGGCACTGGCAAAACCTATCTGGCCGAGCACCTGGTCAAAACCCTCGAAGGCCATGTGTGGGTGCCCCATGCGGTGTATGTCGATGGGGAAGTGATTCAGGTGTTTGACCCCCTGGTGCACCGCCGCGTGCCACTGGCCGCCGTGCCTGCGCGTGGCCTGGAGCGCGACCTGGTAGCAGACGGGCGCTGGGTGCGCACCGAACGCCCCGTGGTGATGGCTGGCGGTGAGCTTACCTTGGACATGCTGGATCTGGAGTATGACCCCCACACCCGCCTGCACGTAGCCCCCCCGCAAATGAAGGCCAACAACGGCATTTTTGTGGTGGACGATCTGGGCCGCCAGCAGGTGAGCCCGCGCGAGCTGATGAACCGCTGGATCGTGCCGCTAGACCGGCATATGGACTTCTTGGCCCTCAACACCGGTGCCAGGCTGACCGTGCCGTTTGACGTGCGGGTTATCTTCTCGTCCAACCTGGCGCCCGACGCACTGGTAGATCCCGCTTTTGCACGGCGCTTGGGCTACAAAATTCATATCCAGCCACTACAGGCAGAGGCTTACCGCACCGTGGTGCTGCAGGCCTGCGCCCGCACCGGGGTAAGCGCACAAACCCAGGGCATTGACTATCTGGTCCACACCCTGCACCCACAGCATAACCAGCCTTACCTGCCCTGCGTACCGTTTGACGTGATCAGCAAGATTGCAGACCGGGCTCGCTACCTGCAAGAGTCTGCCCTGATGACACCCCAGCTGTTGGACTGGGCTTGGCATACCTACTTCGGCACGACCGCCGCGACACATTCAGGAGAGTGAAATGAAAAGCACACGCGCCATCATCATGCTGGTACTGTCGGTTGTTGCGGGCCTTGCGGCCGTCGTGCTGGCCGCACGCTGGATGGGCCAGCAAGCGGCGGGCAACCAAACCCGGGTGCTTATCGCCACCCGCGACCTGGAGCTGGGCCAGGCCATCACGCCCATCATGCTGCAAGACATTGCCTGGCCCAGCGGCACCCTGCCAGAAGGCTCGTTCAACGACCCTAAAAAACTCGAAGGCCGCGTGGTGCGCAGCAACATCTTCAAGGGCGAGCCCATTTTGATGCCAAAGCTAGCCCCGGAAGGCACCAAGGCAGGGCTGGACTCCGTGATTAAAACCGGGCGACGTGCCATCACCGTCAAAGTCAACGAAGTAGTGGGCGTGGCTGGCTTTTTGGCACCCGGCAGCTATGTAGATCTGGTGGTCAACATTCGGGATGACCGCGAGAACCCCGTATCCAAAATTGTGCTGGAGCGCATCATGGTGCTGGCTGTGGCGCAAGAGTCCTACCGGCCCGACGAGAGCAAACCCAAGGTAGTCAACGCAGTGACGCTGGAAGTCACCCCTGAAGAGGCCGAAAAGATTGACCTGGCCCGCAACATCGGCACGCTGTCACTCATGCTGCGCAACCAGGCAGACATCAAAAACAGCAGCACTGCTGGCGCACGCCGCACCGACCTGTTTGCCCAGGAAGACAAGGTTGCGCCCGTGGTGGCACCCCCGCCAGCTCCCGCTAAAAAGACGGTGCCGGTGCGGCGTGCCGCAGCCCAGCCAGCGCCCAAACCCAGCCCTGCGCCCACACCCGCCCCCGCCCCCGCACCTGTGGCCTTGGCCGTGGCAGCGGCCCCCGTGGCAGCACCCGCACCCGCCGTGGTCCAGATAGAAGTGATTCGCGGTGTGCAAAAAGCAACTTCTGACTTCTGAGAGAACTAACATGAAAAAACCAACACTTACCTCTCTGTCGACATCCATTGGACTGGCCTTGATCACCGCGCTGGGTGTCATGCCACTGCGCGCACAAGTACGCCCTGCGGCCCCGGTCACACAAACCGGTATGGTGGTGGCTGCTGTAGAAGAGCTCTCATCAGATCCCACCATCATCGGCCCCAACATGGACTTGATCATAGGCAAGTCCACGCTCATGCGCGTGCCATCTGCGGTAACACGCATTTCGCTGGGCAACCCCAACGTAGCTGACGTGACGCTCATCAGCCCCACCGAGTTGTACCTGCTGGGCAAGTCCTACGGCTCTACCAACCTGATTGTCTGGCGCAAAGGTGCTGGGGCCACCGCCATCGATGTCAACGTCAACATTGACTTTGCCCGTATGGAGAAAAAACTGCGTGAGCTGATGCCCGACGAAAAAAGCATCAAGGTGCGCCCGGCGGCTGATTCGGTCATCTTGACGGGCATGGTGTCCAGCGCCGTCAAAGCCCGCTTCGCCGAAGACATCGCCAATGCCTTTGTACGTGACATCAACAAGAGCCTGGTGCTGCCCGTGGCTGCGGGCGATGCCAAGGTAGAAGCGGGCACCAAACTGGCCGTCTCGCAGGGGCAAAGCAGCGGTGGGGCCGCCAGTGGGGCCAAGGTAGTCAATCTGCTGCAAATCGCCGAGGCCCAGCAGGTCATGCTGGAGGTCACCATTGCCGAGGTATCCAAAACCCTGCTGGACAAACTGGGTGCCAGTTTTAACGCCACCACGCGCAACGGCAATTGGCAGTTTGGCCTGCTCTCTAACCTGTTCAGCAGTAGTGCAGGCCTGCTCAGTGTGCTGAAAGGCACCAGCGGCTCGGGCTTGAACGTGGATGCCCAAAAGAACGACGGCTTGGTGAAGATTTTGGCCGAGCCGCATATTGTGGCCATCAGCGGGCAAGAGGCCAGCTTTTTGGCCGGTGGCAAGATTTTCATCCCGGTGGCGCGCACCACTAACGCCGGAATAACCACCATCACCCTGGAAGAAAAAGAGTTTGGTGTGGGATTGAAGTTCACGCCTACAGTGCTCGAAGGCGGGCGCATTCACCTCAAGGTATCACCCGAGGTGTCCGAGCTGTCGCAAACCGGCAACCCATTCACTACGATAGGCGGCGTCACCGCTGTGCTACCCAGCTTTACCACCCGGCGCGTGCAAACCTCGGTGCAAATGATGGACGGACAAAGCTTTGCGATTGCCGGCCTGATTAAAAACAACGTGAAGCAAGCCGTAGAAAAGGTGCCCGGCCTGGGCGAAGTGCCTGTGGTGGGCGCATTGTTTCGCAGCAACGAGTTTCAGGCCGACCGTACCGAGCTGATGTTTGTCATCACCCCCCGTCTGGTCAAGCCGCTAGACCCCAACTACGTGTTGCCCACCGACAGCTACACGCCGCCCAGCCGTAGCCAGCTTTATTTTGGCGACAAGCTCGAAGGCACTGGGCACGAAGACGTGTCAGCCGACCGGCGCAGGGGCACCGCGCTGCCTGCACCCACCACCGCCCCCGGTGGCATGGAAGTTAAGTAAGGAGACCCATCATGAAACGCATACCACGCTCACCCCGTTTGGCATCTGCACTATTAGCCCTGTGCAGTGTGGCCCTGCTGGCGGCCTGCACCAGTACCAGCCCCTCCCTCGATGCCAAGTTTGGCGACGCGGTGCGCCAGGCTCGCATGCAACAAACGCTGAACCCCAACGCGTCAGCCAACCGCAACCCCGTGCTGGGCATCGACGGGCGGGCGGGCGCTACCGCGCAAGACCGCTACCAAGAATCTTTCCGCACCCCGCCCAAAACGTTTGAAGTCATCAATATTGGTGGTGCCATCACGGGCCAGTAATGCGCTAAAGCTACACCCACAGGAGCGCGTTCCATGAAAACTACAACATCGCAAGTCGTGCCAAGCCAGCGCCAGCGCGGGGTGGTGGCCATCATCATGGGTTTGTCGATGTTTGCGCTGTTTGGTTTTATGGCGCTGGCCATCGACTTGGGGCGCACCTATGTAGTGCGCACCGAGTTGCAAAATGCCGCAGATGCAGCGGCGCTGGCAGGTGCCAAGGAGCTCAATCAAACCGCTGCAGGGGTAACCAATGCTGTAGCCAGAGCGGTCAATATGGCCGCGCAAAACAATGCCAATTTCGGCACCCCAGTGGCCATCACTATCGCCAACATCAGCGCGGGGACCTGCCCGGACGATACCTGTATGGTACTGGCCAACACCATCACCACCAATGCGCTGGCGGCAGGCCGCACTTTCCTGCGGGTCAACATTCCATCGGGGGCGCTCAATACTTTTTTTGCTGTTGTGCCCACCACGGGAGGTGGCACCGGTACAGCGGCTACCAGTACGTTTGGGCGCGCAGTAGCGGGGCATTTTTTGACCCAAATTAGCCCCATGGGGGTGTGTGCGATTGATAGCATTCCCGGCGGCACTCGTACCTCTGCGGCCGGCATTGAGTTGACTGAATTCGGTTTTAGGCGCGGCATTTCCTACAACATTCCAGCCATGAATCCGTTAGGCTCAGCGGCCGTGCCGCTCTGGATCAATCCGCTCAACGCACCGCCAGCGGCCTGCAACCCAGCCAGTTCGTCTGCCGCGACCATGAAACCATTTCTGTGTACGGGCACCTCGACCATCATTACGACAGTGCCTGGTTCGGTGTACGTCAATACGGGTGGTTCCTATGGCCCCATGGAAAAAGCCATCAACTCACGTTTTGATGACTTTACGGGCGGCAATGCATGTGACCCCACGAGCGCACCGCCAGATGTCAATATCAAGGCATACACAGTTCCCACAGCCGCAGGCGCAGGCCCATTAGGAAACCCACGCAATTGGATCAATCCTGGTGCCGATATCTACCCATCCCAACAAACAATCAGTCTGGATCCAGCAACCAACAAACCCTTTACGACACCGACCACGGGTCAATATGGCACGCTCTGGTCTTACAGCAGAGCAGTAAGAGCCGTAGGTACATCGCCCAACGCGACCGATGGAGCACCTTTTGCCCTGAGTGATTGGAGCAATTTGTATAACGGCAACACGGCGGACACGTCTGCAAGCGGCTATCCTGCCAACCCCGCCGTTCCCCCTTTCCCCGTGGGATCGTTGGCAGCACCGTACAACACGCCCACTGGAAATAAGTATTTTTTAGCACCCAACCCTGCACGCCCGGGCACACGTAATCGGCGGGTGCTCAACATGGCAATTTTGAATTGCGCAGGATTTGTTGCTGGCCCAGGTACAGCATGTGCAACGCTGCCCGTTCTTGGAGTGGGTAAATTTTTTATGCAAACACCCGCTGACTTGACAGGTGGGACGAGAAAAATAGAAACCGAATTTGCGGGTTTGCTCAACCCCCTCCCGCCCCCTGACGTGAGGTTGTACCGATGAAAACTTGGCCTGCCAAACATCGCTCAAGGCTGCCCCCTAACGCGTACCCTGCATCAGGCGTGATAGCGATTGAATTTGCACTTGTGCTGGTGATGATGCTGCTGCTAATTGCAGGCACCATGGGTTTTGGCCGTGCTTTTTGGTATGCCGATGCGCTCACCAAAGCCACGCGTGATGGTGCGCGTTTGATGTCCACCTGGCAGATTGCAGACATCAGCAATGGGGCGACGGCAGCAAGAAATCAGGTCATCGCCATGGCACTGGGTGCCAATGTATCGCCCGCATTAACCAGTGCCAATGTGATCGTGGAATGCGATAACTCACCGCCAGCCGCCCCCACCTTTACCTTTGGTGCCTGTGCTCCGGGCCCTGTACCTGCCAACATCAGGGTTCGCATTAATGGTTTTACGATGTCTCTGGGTGATTGGTTTCCATTTATCAGTACGGATGGCGTGATGGATTACGGCATTATTACTTTGTCGCCGCACACTACCATGCGCTATATGCCGTAGTGAAGGAGCAAGTTATATGCAATCTTCCAACCGTGCCAAGACCCAGCCTAAATGCGCTCAGCGCGGATTGGCGGCTGTGGAGTTTGCGTTTGTGGCCATACCCTTCTTTTTGCTGCTATTTGGCACCATAGAGTTTGCCCGCCTGTTGTATCTATGGAGCACCGCGCAGGAAGTCACCCGCAATGCAGCGCGGCAAGTAGTGGTGACCGATTTTACCAACACGGCTGCTATCACCGCCATCAAGCGTGCGGCGGTGTTTCGCGTGACCGCTGGTGCTTTGCCTGCTGGGGCAGAAATTACCGACACACGGGTTGTCATTCGATACCTCAATGCGGCCGGAACCGTGCCCACCTCCATGCCGCTTGACCCTGGTGACAATGTTTCGGCCTGTCAGGATGCCGCACGCGTCAATAGCTGCATCCGGTCTGTAGAGGTTTGTCTGAGCACCGGTACGACCTGCACGGCAGGAAATTTAATTTCTTTTGTGCCCATGATCAGCCTGTTTTCTACCGATAACAGCAACAGCACAGATTTGACGGGTTTGCGAATTCCTCTGTCTACCGTTCGCATGCCCGCAGAAAGTCTGGGGTTTCAACCTGATCTTTGATGCCACTTCAATGCGCTCTCAAAAAATTACCCTAAGAATAATATGAACACACGCGTCTCTTATATCTGTGGCAGCAAGGAAACGCGCGACGCGTTGATCGCGAAGGCACCCACACTGCGGGGGGTCGAATTTACGGCGCACATTGGTTCGGCACGCAGCACCTTGCTGGCCGTGCTGCAAAAAGAACGGCCTGACGTGGTGCTGCTGGACTTTCCGGTGGCTGACGAGCAGGCTTTGCACCAGATAGAGGCTGCGGTGCTCAAGATGCCTGGCATACCGGTGGTGCTGGTGAGCCCCGATGCGTCGATGGAATTTATGAAACGGGCCATGCGTGCGGGTGTGCGTGACATTTTGCCCGGCCCTGCCAATACGGCCACGGTGCAACGCGCCGTGGACTATGTGCAAGAGGCCAAGTCAATCACCTCCCGCTATGGGGAAGGGGCAGGCCATATGCTGGCTTTTGTGCCTGTGAAAGGCGGTGCGGGCGCGACGTTTTTGGCCACCAACCTAGCTTATGCGCTGGCGGCCCTAGACCAACGCGTGTTGCTGATAGACCTGAACCTGTACTTTGGGGATGCAGCGGTGTACATCACCGACCGCAGGGCCGCTACCAGCGTGGTGGATCTGGCCAAACAGACCCAGCGTATGGACGCAGCCTTGCTGGAATCGAGCGTGTTGCGGGTGCAAGACAAGCTGCATATTTTGGCTGCACCCAGCCTGCCTTACGAACTGGAAGAAGTGACGCCGGATGCACTGGATGCCATCTTCTCTCTTGCGCGCACCGAATATGACTTCATTATTCTGGATGTGGGTCGCAACCTGACCCCAGCGACGGTGCGGGCGCTAGACCGGGCAGACAAAATTTACCTGACCTTGCAGCTGTCGCTGCCTGCCCTGCAAAACACCAAGCGTCTGGTAACGGTGTTTCAGGGCTTGGGCTATACGAGCGACAAACTGCATGTGGTGGTGAACCGGCTAGAAAAGAATGGGCCCATTCGAACAGAACAGGTAGAGCTATCGGCCAAAGTGCCGGTGCGCCGCACCATACCGGCCAGTGATGCCGATGTGTCTGCGTCGGTCAACCAGGGCGTGCCGCTGCTCAGCCTCTACCCCAAGGATGTGGTTTCGCGCGGGCTGCAAGCGTGGGCCAAAGAGCTTTCACCCGTTTCGGTCAAGGCCAGCAGGAGTTGGTACCAGACGCTGACGGGCGGCCTATAACCGATGGTGAAGCCTTCATTTAATGGGAGATTGGCATGTTAAACCTCAGAGCGCAACTGGAAATTTCGCCCGCGATGGGCCATCCGCTGGAGTTGGTGCCACCGGTAAGCGCCGTCCCGGCCTTTGGCTACCATGCATTGAAAGATACCCTGCATGCGCAACTGCTCAGCCGCATCGACCTGGAGGTGATGGGACGCATGAAGCCCGAGCGGCTACGCGGTGAACTGGGGCTGCTGATTGAGGGGCTGCTCAACGAGTCTGGCGGCGCACTGAACGCGGCTGAACGCAAACGCATTGTGCAAGAGATACAGGACGAGGTAATGGGCTTAGGGCCGCTGGAGCCTTTGCTGGCCGACCCTACGGTGTCGGACATATTGGTCAACGGCCCCAACAATGTATTTGTAGAGCGCCGGGGCAAACTGCAAAAGACTGACGTAGCATTTGCCGACAACGACCATTTGATGAAAATCATTGACAAGATTGTGTCGCGCGTGGGGCGGCGGGTGGACGAGTCTAGCCCGATGGTGGATGCCCGCTTGCCTGACGGCTCGCGGGTGAATGCGATTATTCCGCCACTGGCATTGGACGGGCCGCTGCTGTCGATACGCCGCTTTGCGGTGGTGCCGCTGACGGCTGATGATTTGGTGAATAAACGATCACTGACACCAGAACTGTCTGTGCTGCTTTCTGGCATGGTGCGGGCCAAGCTGAACATTCTGATTTCTGGGGGCACGGGCTCGGGCAAGACAACCTTGCTCAATGTGCTGTCTGCTTCGATCCCAGCTAACGAACGCATTGTGACGATTGAAGATGCAGCGGAGCTGCAACTACAACAGCCGCATGTGGTGCGCCTGGAGACGCGGCCACCCAATATTGAGGGCAAGGGTGAAGTGGGCCAGCGGGCGCTGATGATCAACAGCCTGCGCATGCGGCCCGACCGCATCGTACTGGGCGAGGTGCGGGGTGCCGAGGTGCTGGACATGCTGCAGGCCATGAACACGGGCCACGAGGGCTCGATGGCAACGGTGCATGCCAACACGCCCCGCGACGCTCTGGCCCGCCTGGAAAACATGGCGGGCTATGGTGGTGCTGTGATTTCGCAGACGGCTATGCGCCAGCAGGTGAGCTCAGCGATTAACGCGGTGGTTCAGGTTGCGCGGCTCAATGACGGCAGCCGCAGGCTGATCAGTCTGCAAGAAATTACCGGCATGGAGGGCGACATTATCACCATGCAGGAAATCTACCGCTTCCAGCAAACCGGCATCGCGGTGGACGGTACCGTGCAGGGCCACTTCAGGGCCACGGGGGTGCGGCCTAAATTTATGGACCGCCTGAAAACCTTCGGTGTCAAAGTTTCGGACGACACTTTTGATCCCTCCAAAATATACGAGTAACTACCATGAACTCCGGATTTGCACTGTTTGTACTGATGGCCTTTGTGGCGGTGGTGCTGCTGCTGGAGGGGTTTTTTGTCTACTGGAACGACAGCAAGAGCCCCGAGGTAAAAAGGATTGAGCGGCGACTGCGTGCCATTTCGGCGGGTGGCCACGAGGCGGGTGAGTCGCAGCTGCTTAAAAGGCGGGTGATGAGCACTACACCCGCCCTGCAAAGGCTGTTGATACAGGTGCCGCATGCCCACAGGATGGATCGCCTGTTGTTGCAAGCGGGCACCAGCACTACCGTGATGCATCTGATTACGGTCTGCCTGCTGTGTGGCGCAGCAGCGGTGCTGGCGGGCACTGTGCTGCGCTGGATGTGGCCAGTGACGGTGCTGGTCACGGCGCTGATGGTGGCCTTGCCAGTGATGCGCTTGGTACGCAAGCGCACTAAGCGGCTGCATTTGATAGAAGCGCAGCTGCCAGAGGCGATGGATTTGATTAGCCGGGCACTAAGGGCGGGCCATGCCTTCACGTCGGCACTGGCGATGGTGGGGACAGAGGCGCCCGAGCCGATTGCGGGTGAGTTCAAGATCACGTCGGACGAGATCGGGTTTGGCATTTCGATTGACAACGCCATGAACAACCTGGCCAGCCGGGTGGAGAGCGCCGACATGCGCTATTTTGTGATGGCGGTGATTATCCAGCGCGAAACGGGGGGTAATCTGGCCGAGCTGCTGGGCAATCTATCAGCACTGGTGCGGGACCGCTTCAAGCTGATAGCCAAGGTGCGCGTGCTGGCAGCCGAAGGCAAGATGTCAGCATGGATTTTGACCGGGCTGCCGTTTTGTGTGGCCGGTGCGATCCAAATCATAAACCCCAAATATTTGTCTGTGCTGTTTACCGACCCAAGTGGCATTCGTCTGGTGATCGGCGCATTGGTGCTGATGGCAGTGGGAATTTTTGCGATGTGGCGAATTATTGACATACGCGTCTGAGGAGCTTGTATGAACATGCAAATTATGATTTTGGTGCTGGTGTTTTTGTCCGTCACAGGGGTGGCCCTGGGTGCAGCGGCATGGCTTAACCGGCGTGCGGCTGTGAATGAGCGAATTTTGCACCTGGATGCAGGCAGCGGCGATGCTGACCCGAGCATAACAAATAACACCCAGTGGCAGGCCAAGGTGGTCAAGATAGCTGGCCCCATGGCCAAACTATCCACCCCCAAGGAGGGTTGGGAAGCCTCCAGCCTGCGGTTGCGGTTTATGCAGGCAGGGCTGCGAGAAGCCAACTGGCCCGTGGTTTTTTTTGCTGCAAAGACCATACTGGCGCTGCTGCTGCCCAGTGTGTTTTTGGTGTACCAGGGCTTTACGTCGCTGGCATTGACGAAGAACGTGCTGGTGATGGTGGTGCTGCTGCTGGCCTCCATAGGGTATTACCTGCCCAATATGGTGCTGTCGCACATCATTACCCGCCGCCAGCGCGAATTGTCGGAAGCCCTGCCGGATGCGCTGGACTTGATGACGGTGTGCGTAGAGGCGGGGCTGGGGCTGGATGCTGCGATGGCGCGTGCCGCCAGCGAAATCGGTCTGCGCAGCAAGGCACTGGAAGAAGAGCTCAACCTGGTGGCACTGGAGCTGCGCATGGGCGTCAAACGCGAACTGGCGCTACGCAACCTGGCACTGCGCACGGGTGTGGACGATATTTCATCTTTTGTAGCCATGCTGGTGCAGTCAGATCGCTTTGGTACCAATGTGGCAGACGCGCTGCGCGTGCATGCCGAGACCATGCGCACGCACCGGCGACTGCGCGCTGAAGAAACTGCAGCCAAAATTGCGCTGAAGCTGTTGTTTCCGCTGATCTTCTTTATCTTTCCTTCACTGATGCTGGTGCTGATGGGTCCGGCCATGATCAACATTTACCGCACGCTTCTGCCCTCGATGGGCGGCGGGAGCTAACCCACGACTTACCCCCCCCGCAAACCAGGAGAAAACCATGAAATGCACATTCAAAAAAGTGGCGACACTGTCTGTTTTAGGCGCGCTGATGGCCTGCGCCCAGACGGCAAAACAACCCACCCTTTTGTCACCCAGCCCGGTGACTGGATTGAAAGGACAGACCGCAAAGACTGAGCCGCGATTAGCGGTCCCGCCTACGGCGTTTAGCGTGCCGGTACTGATCGCCCATGCACCCGGTTTGGCCCCCGATGCGCCCTCCTCGGAGGCAGCCTATATACAGGGCCGGGCAGCGCATGGTCAGGGTCATTTGGCACAAGCCACGGAGCATTATGAACAGGTGTTGCAGTTGGATCCCCGGCATGTGGGTGCCTTGAATGCGCTGGGTGTCATTCATGCGCAGGAGGGGCGTACGCAAGAGGCGTTGGCGCTGTTTACCCGTGCCATCGCACTGGCACCGGAAGTCCCGCATTTATACAACAACATCGGCTACGCCCTGCTGCGTGCCGACCGTCTGGATGAAGCTGGATTGCAGCTCAAACGCGCGCAGGAACTGAGCCCTTCGAGCATGCAGTTGCTACAAAATTTGGAGCTTTTGGCGAAAGCCAGGCGCGATGCTGCGGCTGAAATTGCGACAGCCTCCGAGGCCAATGAAAAGGCGGCGCAGCCCAGTGCCCGTTTGGTTGCCATTGCACCCCAAATCTATGCGCTGCAAACCACCACGCCACAGCAGACGGTGCAACAGTCGGAGCCACTGGAGAATGCAAGTGCGGGTGCGGGTGCGACCGAAACAACACCCTCGGCACTTACAGCACCCACGCCTTCGCGCGACACGTTGCATGGTGTGCAACTTGAAGTGGCCAACGGCGTTGGCATCACCCATCTTGCCAAACGTACAGCAGACCGACTGGCGAGTACCGGAGTAAATACAGTGCGGCTGACCGATGCAAAGCCATACCGTCAAATGAAAACCGAGATCCAGTTCGGGGCAGGACAAAGAGAGGCGGCGAAAGCCCTCCAGGCACGGTTGCCGTTTTCAACCATCAACTTGGTCGCTCCCTCGCAGCTACGCGCTGGCCTGCAGCTGCGACTCGTTCTAGGTCACGATATGAAGGGCCAAGCTATCGCAGCATGGCTGGAGAATCAGGATCTACGGATAGCATTGAACCCGTCTACATTGCCTGTCACTGTGGCTTCACCTGCGTCGGCAGGAAATAGCTGAGCTAGAGCTGGAGACACCCATCAATCTGATGCTAAAAACCTTTGTTTTTCAGCACCAGATTATTCTTGTGCACCATCTCAGGTTCGCCGGTGTAGCCCAGCAGTGCCTCGAACTCTGCCGTGGCTTTGCGGCAAATCAGCCGGGCCTCGGCGCTGGCGTAGTTGGCCAAGCCGCGGGCAATCTCCTGGCCTTGCGCGTCAATGATGGCGATGACGTCGCCGCGAGAAAACTCGCCTGTCACGCCAACCATGCCTATCGGCAGCAAGCTGGCCTTGCCTTCACGCAGGCGTGCCGCCGCGCCGTTGTCCACCAGCACGCCACCGGCGAGCTGCAAATGGTCCACCATCCACTGCTTGCGGGCCTGGTTTTTAGCCGTTTGCGCCACCAGCAGGGTGCCAATGGCTTCCCCTTGGGTCAGGCGAATCAGCGCATCGGGCTCACGCCCCCACGCTATCACAGTGCTAGCACCTGAGCCCGCCGCACGCTTGGCTGCGAGGATTTTTGTGATCATGCCGCCCTTGCCAATGGAGGAGCCCGCGCCGCCAGCCATTTTTTCCAGCTCGGGATCACCGGCTTTGGCCACCGCGATAAATTTGGCTTCGGGATCTTTGCGGGGATCGGCGGTAAACAGGCCTTTTTGGTCAGTGAGGATGACATAGGCATCGGCCTCGACTAGGTTGGCGACCAGCGCGCCCAAGGTGTCGTTGTCGCCGAACTTGATCTCGTCGTTGACTACGGTATCGTTTTCATTGATGACCGGTACCACACTGTGTTGCAACAAGGTGAGCAGGGTGGAGCGGGCGTTGAGGTAACGTTCGCGGTCGGCCAAGTCGGCATGGGTAAGCAGCACCTGGGCGCTTCGCAGGCCGTGCTCGCGCAGCTTGGTCTCGTACATCTGCGCCAGGCCCATTTGGCCCACCGCAGCGGCGGCTTGCAGCTCGTGGATGGCTTTGGGACGGTTCGTCCAGCCCAGGCGCTTCATGCCCTCGGCAATGGCGCCGCTGGAGACCATGACCACCTCACGTTTATCAGCCGCCAAGGCGGCGAGTTGCGCACACCACAGGCCAATGGCCGCTTCATCCAGGCCGCGGCCTTCGTTAGTGACCAGGCTGGAGCCTACTTTGACGACGATGCGCCGCGCATTGCGCAAGGTGGTGTCCAGAGCCTGTGGTTTCATGGGTTCAGCTTCTATATCTAGTAGTTTTAGGGCTCTAGCCCTTTAAAATATTGCGGAACCAGCTGCTAATTGTGTAGCATCGAGTGGCAATTCTTAGAGCGGTGGAAACGCCGCGCTATCTCCCCAACAATTTTAACGCGGCGCAAACCGGGGGTCGTCAAGATCAGGTGCCGCCGGAGCATCTTCTTGTGGTGCAAAGCGCGGGTCAATGTACTCTGGCGCCTCGGCAGCGCGCTGGATGGTGCGCACATGCGCCATGATGGCCTGCACCAGTGGCTCGCAACCTTCGCGCGTGAGAGCGGAGATTTGGAACACTGGCAACGAATCAGCCGCCTTGATTTTCAGTGCTGTGCGGTAGCGTTTGACAAAGTCTTTAACCTTGGCTTCGCGCTTTTCCAGGGGCACCATGTCTAGCTTGTTCAGCACCAACCAGCGAGGTTTGGCGTACAGTGCTTGGTCGTATTTCTTCAGCTCGCCGACGATAGCTTTGGCTTGCTTGACAGGGTCAACTGCGTCATCAAACGGGGCAAAATCTACCATGTGCAGCAAAATACGGGTGCGCTGCAAGTGGCGCAGAAACTGGTGTCCCAAGCCCGCACCTTCGCTAGCGCCTTCAATCAAACCCGGCACATCGGCGACCACAAAGCTCTGCTCTGGCCCCACGCGTACTACGCCTAGGTTGGGGTGCAAGGTGGTAAATGGGTAATCGGCAATCTTGGGGCGGGCGTTGGAAATAGCCGTAATGAGTGTAGATTTTCCTGCATTGGGCATGCCCAACAGGCCGACATCGGCCAGCACTTTGAGCTCCAGCTTGAGCTCCTTGCGCTCGCCATCATAGCCCGGGGTTTTTTGGCGTGGCGCACGGTTAATCGCGCTTTTAAAACGCATATTGCCAAAACCACCGTCACCGCCCTTGGCGATCATTATTTTTTCGCCCGGCACCAGCAGTTCATACAGCACGTCTCCGGTCTCTGCGTCGGTGATGATGGTGCCTACCGGCATTTTGAGGGTGACGTCGTCGCCCATCGCACCAAACATGTCGCTGCCCATGCCGTGTTCGCCGCGCTTGGCCTCGTGGCGACGCGAAAAGCGGTAGTCCACCAACGTATTGAGGGCGGGATCGGCTACAGCCCATACATGGCCGCCACGGCCGCCATCGCCACCATTGGGGCCGCCAAATTCTTTGTATTTTTCGTGGCGAAACGAGACGCAGCCGTTCCCCCCATCACCAGCGGCGATGTCGATATAGGCTTCATCAACAAATTTCATTTTTTATTCGAAAGTAGTTTTGCTGCGAACAGGCCGTTGGGGACGGCCTCACAACTAAGCTGTTCCGCACGGCACTTTTTGCCAGTTTAATCAGCAAAAAAGAGCTTCGGAAGCGCCAAGCGCTTTTTTTGAGAGTTTACAGAAGAAAAAACAAAGCCCCGCACTGGCGGGGCTTTGCTGGGCAAACGCCTCGCGGTGGCTTACGCAGCCGCTGTTACGTTCACCATATGCTTGTTCAACGCGCCTTTGTGCCCAAAGGACACATTGCCGTCGACCAAAGCAAACAAGGTGTGGTCTTTGCCCATGCCCACGTTGTTGCCAGCGTGAAACTTGGTGCCACGTTGGCGCACGATGATCGCGCCGGCAGTAATGAGTTCACCACCGAAAGCTTTTACACCGAGCATCTTGGGGTTTGAATCCCGACCATTTCGCGTAGAGCCGCCGCCTTTTTTCTGTGCCATTTCAAAGCTCCAAAAAAATTATTTACGAACGCCACCGACGAGTTCGTCGGTAAGCTTCTTGAACTCGTCCATCTTGCCGTCGCGCAGTAACGAAGCCTGTTCGGCCCACGTTGGCAGGCTAGCCAAGCTGAAACGTCCGCCCGATGCCTTAAGCATGGCCGTCAGGTCATCGACCGACGCTGCCGCTACTTGCGCAAAGGTAGTAACGCCGTTATCGATCAGCACCTGGGCCATCTTGGGGCCAATGCCTTCGATGATTTCCAGGTCGTCTTGACCGGCAACCGGGCTTGCTTTGGCAGCGGCGATGACCGCCGCAGCTTCGGCCTTGAAAACGCCACCTTTGCCGTCAGCGATTTCCGCAATGAACAGCTCGGTGAAGTTTTGGCGATGGCCTTGGCGCTTTTGATAGTGCTTGCGACGGCGCATTTTGAAAATGCGTACTTTGTCACCACGACCATGTGCCACGATGGTGGCTTTAATCGCTGCGCCGGGGACCAAAGGTGCGCCAATCAATAGTTCAGCGCCGTTACCGACTGCTAAAATTTGATCCAACACAATCTCTTGGCCTACGTCCGCAGCGATCTGTTCTACTTTAAATTTTTGGCCGGCAGCAACTTTATATTGTTTGCCACCGGTTTTTACGACCGCGTACATAAGAACCTCTTAGAATGATTGTCTAAATAAGTGTCTGCGGACGGATTTCCACAGAGCCTTAGATTATAGCATGGTGAGCGGTTACTGACAAATTCATCCTCTTTACATTTTCGATGTGATGCCACGGTCCCGCCCGCGTTCCTATAATCAAGCCCATCCAGCCCCTGATCAGAACTTCACCTTTTATTTTGTCCGCCACCTCCAACGCCACCACTGCCGCCCTGCAACTCATCGCCCAAGACATGGCCGAGGTGGACAAAGTCATAGCCATGCGGCTAGATTCAGACGTGCCTTTGGTGGGTCAGGTTTCCCGTTACATTATTTCGGCGGGTGGCAAGCGCTTGCGCCCCGCATTGCTGCTTTTGATGTGCGGTGCTTTGGGCTACACACAGACCCAACGTTTTAATTTAGCAGCAGTAGTGGAATTTATTCATACCGCCACGTTACTGCATGACGACGTGGTCGACGAATCCACCCTGCGCCGGGGACGCTCTACGGCCAACGAAGCATTTGGCAACCCAGCTAGTGTGCTGGTGGGTGACTTTTTGTACTCGCGTTCATTCCAGATGATGGTCGAAAGCGGCCAAATGCGGGTGATGGAGATACTGGCCCAAGCCACCAATGTAATCGCCGAGGGAGAAGTGCTGCAGCTCATGAATATGCATAACGCATCGTTGGACGAAGCTGGCTATTTGCGGGTGATTCGCTCCAAAACCGCCAAGCTATTTGAAGCCAGTGCCCGCCTAGCCGCAGTATTGGCAGGGAGCGACGCCGCTGTAGAGGCTGCGTGTGCCAACTACGGTCAAGCCTTGGGCACAGCATTTCAAGTAATTGACGATGTGCTGGACTATGACGGTGATATCCATGAAATGGGCAAAAATTTAGGGGACGATCTACGCGAGGGAAAAACTACGCTACCTCTGATCATCGCCATGCAGCGCGCCTCAAAGCCTCAAGCGCAATTGGTAAGGGATGCAATAGTGTCAGGCGGTATGGGCCAGCTCGACCAGGTGGTGCAAATAGTGCGCGCTACAGGCAGCTTGGCTGCGGCCCGGCAAGCCGCAGCCCTTGAGGCGCAGCGTGCAATTGACACGCTGTCGTTGCTGCCAAACAACTTTTTCAAACAGGCCTTGTTAGAATTAGCTGCTCAGTTGCTCGTTCGCCGCGCTTAGTTTTTCCCCACCACAGGACTTAATGATGCTCTGCAGCTGAGACAGACACAACGCCTACTAACACTCGTGTGACTGTCCATTGTCCCCGGACCTCCGCTATGGATAGGTTTACAGCAAAGCAGCTATCGGCGATGATGCTGGCATACTATACGTTTTGCGTTACCAACCGCTTCACTCTGACACATATTGCATGGCCGCTGTAGACACCCCCGCTAATCTCGCGCTTTCCCAAGCGCCATTGGTTGCATTACCTGGGCTGGGCCGCGCCTTGGTGATGGCAGGCAAATTGCATCAAAAGACAGCAGAAGATATTTACAAAAAATCGCAGAACAATCGAACCAGTTTTATTGCCGAGCTCACGGGCTCGGGAGTGGTATCTGCCACCGATCTGGCCCACACCATGTCGATCGCATTTGCCGCGCCATTATTGGATCTGGATGCCATCGACACTCTTCGATTGCCCAAAGGCTTGTTGGACCCGAAGCTGTGTCAAAGCCTGCGGGTCGTGGTACTAAGCAAACGCAACAACCGCCTGATCGTAGCCACCGCTGATCCGTCGGATCAAGTGGGTGCCGAGAAAATCAAATTTTCGACCCAAATGGGCACCGATTGGGTGATTGCAGAGTATGACAAACTCTTGCGGCTGGTTGACGCCACGACCGTCAGCGCAAACGAAGCCATGGACAGTATCGTCAGTGGCGATTTTGAATTTGACGAAGCCACGATGGAAGTGGCTAACGAGGAAGATGTAGACACCGGTGCTACAGATGTCGAAGACGCACCTATTGTCAAGTTTTTACAAAAAATGCTGATCGACGCATTCAACATGCGCGCATCTGACCTGCATTTTGAACCTTATGAACACACCTATCGGGTGCGTTTTCGTGTCGATGGCGAGTTGCGCGAAATTGCAGCACCGCCTGTAGTCATCAAAGATAAGCTTGCCTCGCGCATCAAAGTGATATCCCGATTGGATATCTCCGAGAAACGTGTGCCGCAGGACGGTCGTATGAAGATGAAGATGGGCCGCGACAAGATGATCGACTTTCGGGTCAGCACTTTGCCCACCATGTTTGGTGAAAAGATTGTGATCCGTATTTTGGATCCGTCTAGCGCCCGGCTGGGTATTGAAGCGCTAGGTTACGAGCAAGAAGAGAAAGAACGCCTTCTTACCGCGATCGAACGACCTTACGGCATGGTGCTGGTCACTGGGCCCACTGGCTCGGGTAAAACCGTGTCGCTCTACACCTGCTTAAATTTACTGAACAAGCCTGGCGTGAACATCTCTACAGCTGAAGACCCCTGCGAGATTAACTTGCCTGGGGTTAACCAAGTAAACGTGAACGATAAGGCGGGCCTAACCTTTGCCGTAGCCCTTAAATCGTTCTTGCGCCAAGACCCTGACGTGATCATGGTCGGTGAGATTCGTGACCTTGAGACCGCAGATATTGCTATCAAAGCCGCCCAGACCGGACACATGGTGCTGAGCACCCTGCACACCAACGATGCGCCCACCACCCTGACGCGTATGCGCAATATGGGTATCGCACCGTTCAATATTGCCTCCAGCGTGATCTTGATCACTGCCCAGCGTTTGGCACGCAAGCTGTGCCCAAGCTGTAAGCAGCCGGCTGATATTCCCTACGAAAACCTGGTCACGGCGGGCTACAAAGAAGACGATATCGATGGCAGTTGGACACCTTTTAAGCCGGTAGGCTGCTCCCTGTGCAATAACGGCTACAAAGGCCGGGTTGGAATCTACCAGGTCATGCCCATCAGTGAAGACATGCAGCGCTTGATCTTGGCTGATGCCAGTGCACTGGATATCGCCAAGCTTTCCGAACAAGAAGGCGTGCGCAGTTTACGGCAATCAGGTCTGAGCAAAGTCAGGCTTGGCATTACTTCGTTAGAAGAAGTATTAGCCTGCACCAACCAATAATCCCACATGATTTGCGCACCACGTTTATCCACAATTAGCAATCCACTGCGGAGACAGCATGGCCACTAAAAAATCAGAAGTTAAAGATTTCGTCTTTGAATGGGAAGGCAAAGACCGCAACGGCAAAGTAGTGCGAGGTGAGCAGCGTGCAGTCGGCGAGAACCAAGTCCAGGCTGCTCTGCGCCGCCAAGGGATTCTTACGACAAAGATTAAGAAGCGCCGCACGCGCTCAGGCAAAAGCATCAAGCCTAAAGATATAGCTATATTTACCCGACAGTTAGCGACCATGATGAAGGCCGGAGTGCCTTTGTTGCAGTCTTTTGATATTGTAGGGCGAGGCAATACCAACCCAAGCGTAACCAAGCTGCTCAATGATATCCGAGTCGACGTGGAAACCGGAACCTCTTTGTCCGCAGCCTTCCGCAAACATCCTTTGTATTTCGACAATCTGTATTGCAACTTAGTAGAGGCTGGTGAAGCCGCCGGTATCTTGGAAGCTTTGTTAGATCGCCTAGCGGTCTATATGGAAAAAACCGAAGCTATCAAATCCAAAATTAAATCCGCTCTTATGTACCCTACTGCGGTGCTTGTTGTAGCCTTTGTGGTGGTAGCGGTCATTATGATATTTGTGATCCCCTCCTTTAAACAGGTGTTCACTTCTTTTGGAGCCGACTTACCAGCCCCCACACTTTTTGTGATCGCCATCAGCGAATTTTTCGTCAAGTGGTGGTGGCTGATTTTTGGTGGCATTGGCTTTACTATTTACTTCTTTATGCAAGCCTGGAGACGTAGCGAGAAAGTGCAACGATTTATGGATCGCGCACTTCTCAAAGTACCCGTGTTTGGTTCTTTGGTCGAAAAATCGTGTATTGCACGCTGGACGCGTACGCTAGCCACTATGTTTGCAGCTGGTGTTCCTTTGGTTGAGGCGTTGGATTCTGTGGGCGGCGCATCAGGAAATTCAAAATACGCCGATGCCACAACGAAGATTCAACAAGAGGTCTCTACCGGTACTTCACTTACTGCAGCCATGACCAATGTCAACCTGTTTCCCTCTATGGTGATACAGATGACGGCAATTGGTGAGGAGTCCGGCTCCATTGACCATATGCTAGGCAAAGCTGCCGACTTTTATGAAGCCGAAGTTGACGAAATGGTGGCGGGTCTTTCCAGTTTGATGGAGCCTATCATCATCGTGTTTTTAGGTTCCATCATCGGCGGCATCGTGGTATCGATGTATCTGCCCATCTTCAAACTCGGTCAGGTGGTTTAATGCTGGACTCCATGTGGGTGGACGCAGCATTGGTTGGCGTGCTCGGTTTGCTGGTGGGCAGTTTTTTGAATGTAGTGGTACACCGCTTGCCGAAAATGCTGGAAGCGCAATGGGCGGCGGAGTGTGCAGAGCTCAGTGGTCAAGTACTTCCCGAGCAAGCCAAACTCAATCTCATCGTCCCTCGCTCGCGTTGCCCAGAGTGTGGGCATGAGATTCGCTGGTACGAAAACATCCCTGTGTTGAGCTTTCTCGCTTTGCGCGGCAAGTGCTCCTCCTGCGGAACGCGCATCGGATTTCGCTACCCAATAGTGGAGCTGGTCACCGGCGCATTGTTCTTTTTTTGCGCCACGCGCTGGGGTTGGACAATAACCACGGCGGTATGGTGTATTTTTTGCGCAACACTGGTTGCCCTTACTTGTATCGACTGGGACACCACGCTGCTGCCAGACGACATGACTTTGCCTTTGGTGTGGCTTGGCCTGATTGTGGCCGCATTGCGCTGGAACCCTTTAGTAACTCTGCCTGACGCACTGTGGGGCGCTGTAGCGGGCTATTTATCGCTGTGGCTGGTCTATTGGGCTTTCAAATTGATCACAGGCAAAGAGGGTATGGGCTTTGGCGACTTTAAGCTATTCGCGGCTTTCGGGGCTTGGTTTGGTTGGCAAGCCTTGGTACCTATTATTTTGATGGCCTCGGTGATTGGTGCTATCGTGGGAATTGCAATGAAACTGTCTATCGGCCTGCGTGAGGGTGGCTATATTCCCTTTGGGCCATTCTTGGCGGGTGCAGGTTTTACGGCTTTGGTCTTTGGCCCGCAAACTATTTTGCGCGCCATCGGTTTGTAGCCAACAACTCACTACTCCGAACCAAATGCGGCATATTTTGAAGCGCAAAGCTTAGCCAGTATCAGAATACTCTCATGTCTCTCAAACTCGGTCTTACTGGTGGCATAGGGAGCGGCAAAAGTACTGTGGCCAGTATGCTTGCTCGCCTTGGTGCAAGCGTACTCGATGCGGATGCCGTCTCACGCCAAACCAGTGCTGCCGGTGGTGCAGCCATCCCCGCTATTGCGCAGACTTTTGGTGCTGGATTGATCTCCACTGATGGCAGTCTGAACCGTGAGGCGATGCGTGCTTTGATTTTTACTGACAAAAGTGCCAAAGCCAAACTGGAAGCCATTATTCACCCCATCGTAGGCCAACAAATGGGCCTGCTTGAGCAGCAACTATCGGCAAAGGCTTGCCCATTGCTGGTTTTCGACATCCCACTGTTGGTAGAGTCGCCCCGTTGGCGGCCTCGTTTAGATTTAGTGATGGTGGTCGATTGCGCAGTGGAAACGCAAATCCAGCGCGTCATGCAGCGAAGCGCTTGGCCCCGTGAGCAAGTGCAACAGGCTGTGACTGCGCAAGCCAGCAGAGTCTTGCGCCTGAGCGCCGCAGATGTTGTGATTTGCAACGACGGTATCGATATTCACACATTAGAGCTGCATGTGCAGCAATGGGCCCATCGCTTCGGGCTATGATGGTGCCTGAAGAAAGCACCTCACGTGATAGTTTACGAATACCCTTTTAATGAACGCGCGCGCACTTATCTGCGCCTGGAGCACCTGTTTGAGCGTCTGGGCATTTTGCTGGCGCGCGAATCCGCGCTAGACCACCATTTTGCCTTTGTCACGGTGTTTGAAATCATTGAGGTCGGTGCACGCTCCGACCTCAAATCAGAGATTCTCAAAGACCTGGAAAAGCACAAACAGCAATTCAACGCCTACCGTGGCAATCCCGCTATTGCCGAAAGCGCCTTGGACGAAGTAGTGAGCCAAATAGAGCATGCCTTCGCGGCCCTTAATGGCCAGTCGGGCAAAGTAGGCACCGCCCTGAACGATAACGAATGGGTTGTCAGCGTGCGCAGCCGCATCGGCATTCCGGCAGGCACATGCGAGTTTGATTTACCCGCCTATTTCCACTGGCAGCACCAAAGCCTTGAGCAGCGCCGCGCAGACCTCACCCGTTGGGCCTCGACCTTGTGGCCCCTGGCACAATGCATCAACCTCCTGCTCAAGCTCTTACGCGACTCCGGTTCAGCACAAAAAGTCATGGCGACTAACGGCCAGTTCCAACAAACCTTGCCACAAGGCCGTAGCTTTCAGCTGCTGCGCCTGCGTATTGACCCGGCTTTGGGATTGATTCCCGAAATCAGCGGTAATCGATTGATGGTATCGGTACGCTTACTGCGTGAGGCCGGCGAAGACAAACTGCCTGTGGTCGGTGGCGATGACGCTAGTTTTGAGATGACTCTGTGCGCATAAAAAAGACCGCTGCCATGAGCACCCCTACATCAGCCACATCAGCTTCGCCGATCGTAATCTGCCCGAGTTGCAAAGGCGATAGCGTCTTTGCATCCAGCAATAAATGGCGTCCGTTCTGCAGTGAGCGTTGCAAAGACCATGACCTGGGTGCCTGGGCCAGCGAATCGTTTCGCGTACCCAGCGCCGTGCCACCGCCGGATGAAGTGTTTGGCGATGCTAAGCATGAAAACTTGCATTGAGTTTGGCTACCATCTTTTAGAACATTGCGGGAGCAGCTATATTTTTCATAGCTCCATACGATTTGTGCAGAGACTGATTTGCAGCCAAATCGTCTCACCCATTGTGATTTTGCAGCTCACTGAGGCATAAAAAAACCGCTCCAGAGAGCGGTTTTTTTTGCTGAGCTGGTTAAATTACTTCAACTTCACTTCTTTGTATTCCACATGCTTGCGAGCTTTTGGATCAAACTTGCTGATCAGCATTTTCTCGGGCATGGTTTTCTTGTTTTTTGTTGTGGTGTAGAAATGGCCGGTACCCGCTGTGGATTCCAGTTTGATTTTTTCACGTCCGCCTTTTGCCATGATTTTTTCTCCTACGAATTAAGCTTGGCCACGTGCGCGCATGTCTGCGAGCACGGAATCAATACCGTTTTTGTCGATCAAACGCAAAGCCGCGTTAGAAATGCGCATGCGCACCCAACGGTTTTCGCTTTCGATGAAAAAGCGGCGGTATTGCAGGTTAGGCAGAAACCGGCGCTTGGTTTTGTTGTTGGCGTGGGACACATTGTTGCCCACCATGGGTTTCTTACCCGTAACTTCACAGACGCGTGCCATTCAGGAGCACTCCTCAAGTCAAAATTAACAGCTTTCGCCGCACCTCGCACTGCCAGGTGTTGCGCGGCAACACCTGCAAGCGGTCTAGTCTTGCCCCCACATCACGAGAGACACAAGACATTCCCATTTTCTGGGAAGCCTTCCATTATAGCCTGAAGCGCTTAGCTCGCGAATTTATTAGCTGAGCCCCAAGCGTTAAACCCGATAGCAGATGGCCCAAAAGGCCCATTTAAGCCGTGTTTTGTTCTAAAAATCGTTGCGCATCCAAGGCAGCCATACAACCTGTACCGGCGCTGGTAATGGCTTGGCGATATACATGGTCTTGCACATCCCCTGCGGCAAATACACCGGCTACGCTGGTCATGGTGGCCATACCTTGGTTGCCTGATTTGGTGATGATGTAGCCGTCTTTCATCTCCAGCTTGCCTTTAAAGATGTCGGTGTTGGGCGAGTGACCGATAGCGATGAAGCAACCTTTCAGCGTGATGTCTTCCGTAGCGCCGGTCTGCGTACTTTTCAGGCGCACACCGGTCACGCCCGTGGCATCGCCCAGCACCTCTTCCAAGGTGTTGAACACCTTGAGCACAATCTTGCCTTCGGCCACTTTGGCCATCACTTTGTCCACCAAAATCGGCTCGGCTTTGAACTTGTCACGGCGGTGCACCAAGTACACTTTGCTGGCAATGTTGGAAAGATACAACGCTTCTTCCACCGCTGTATTGCCACCACCCACCACACAGCAAATCTCATCCCGATAGAAAAACCCGTCGCAAGTAGCGCAGCCTGACACGCCCTTGCCCATAAAAGCTTCTTCCGAAGGCAAGCCCAGGTATTTGGCCGAAGCACCAGTCGCCAAAATGAGTGAGTCGCAGGTGTACTGGCCACTGTCACCTGTCAGGGTAAAGGGGCGCCTGGAGAAATCCACCGCATTGATGTGGTCAAAAATAATCTCTGTTTTAAAGCGCTCTGCGTGCTCTAAAAATCGCTGCATCAGCTCAGGCCCCTGTACGCCCTGTGCATCTGCAGGCCAGTTATCTACGTCGGTCGTGGTCATCAGTTGACCGCCTTGGGCCATGCCGGTAACCAACACGGGGCTGAGGTTGGCGCGGGCTGCGTAGACTGCAGCGGAATAACCAGCAGGGCCGGAGCCCAAGATAAGCACTTTGGCGTGTTTCATAGTAGTGGGGTTTTTAAGTAAAGATTGTTGGAATTTAACGACAATTACGGTACAGTTGGTGCTTACGATAGGATTATCAAGAACTTGTAACCATTACAGCTTAATTGCATGCAGTAAATTGGGTCTACTTGTAAATTCTGCTTGTGCGCATGCGCTGATTCAAAATTATTAGAGGGCTACACATGTCAATGTTATCGAATTTGGAGCTGATCCGCCGGGTACCGTTATTTGCGATGCTTACGCCCAGCCAGGCCGAGTCTGTGGCCGACGCTGTGATCAAGCGGCGCTTCAAACGGGGCGAGTTGGTAGTGGAGCAGGGCAAAAAGTCTAATGCGCTGTTCATTATCTTGACCGGCCGCGCCCGCGTACTCACTACTGACGCCCGTGGCCGCGAGGTCATTTTGGCCAATTTGTCCCCTGGCGACTACATTGGCGAGATGAGTTTGATCGACAACGAGCCGCACTCTGCCAGCGTACGCGCTGAAGTGCAAACCGATGTATTGATGCTGGGCCGCGTAGAGTTTGCCCGCTGCCTGCCAGAGAACACCTCCATGGCCTACGCCGTGATGAAGGGATTGGTACAGCGCCTGCGCCATGCAGACCGCAAGATCGAGTCGCTGGCGCTGATGGACGTGTATGGCCGTGTGGCTCGGGCGCTGATTGAAGCCTCAGAGCGCGATGCAGACGGGCAAGCCGTGATCCGCGACAAAGTGTCGCGCCAAGACCTGGCCAAAATGGTGGGGGCCTCGCGTGAGATGGTCAGCCGTGTGATGAAAGACCTGGAAGAGCGTGGCTACATTGAGACGCTGGAAAACAATTCCGTGCTGATCAAAGAGCGCCTCAACGCTCTGGGCTGAAGCCCTCTTGACCGCAGCAAGGCTTGCGAACCACATCGCAGCTTTTAGAGGGGTCGAGATAAGGTAAGCTTGCGATAGCGATGACTTACTCTCTTGACACACTCAAATCCGGTACCACCTCACAGCGCAACGCGCCGACGGGGCGTAAATTTAGCCAAGAAATTGGCTTGATCATCGGCGCGGTCGCGCTGGTGTTTTGGCTGGTGGCGCTGCTTAGCCATTCACCAGCCGATGCCGCTTGGTCTACCTCAGGCTCTGGCGGCCCAGGGGCTGTGCGCAATTGGGGCGGCAAGCTGGGCGCTTGGTTGGCGGACAGCAGTTTTTATGTGCTGGGCTACTCGGTGTGGTGGTGCTTGCTGGCCGCCGGCTTGGCATGGCTCTCGGCGTTAAGCACTTGGCTGCGCAGCAACACGCCCAGCGGCAGCGCCCACAAATCCCACACCAGTGACGATAGCCACCCGCATGCGGTGCTCGGCCTGCCGCCCCGCGCCATATTTTGGATAGGCTTGGTGTTGCTGCTAATAGCCAGTTGTTTGCTGGAATGGTCGCGCTTGTACCGCTTTGAGCCGCGTTTGCCAGGGCATGCTGGCGGTGTATTGGGCTACGTGGTGGGCAGCTTTGCGGTGAAGTGGCTGGGCTTTACCGGCTCGGGCTTGGTAGGCATTGCGGCTACGGTGGTGGGCGCGGCTTGGGCCTTTGGTTTTTCTTGGGCGCGTTGGGCCGATGGCCTGGGTGCCTGGCTGTACCACTTATGGGAGCAGCGCCGCGAGAAACGCGAAGCGGCCCAAGACATCGCCATGGGCACCCAGGCCGCACGCGAGCGCGAAGAGGTAGTGAGCGTAGAGCGCGCAGAGAGCGAAGAGCTGCATCCCGCCCCTATCGCCATGCCCGCAGCACAGCGCCCTATGCTGGAGCCCACCTTCGTCGACGTATTGGTGGATGTACCGCAGAGCACCCGCGTGGCCAAAGAGCGGCAAAAACCGCTGTTCAGCGAAATGCCCGACAGCAAACTGCCCCAGGTCGATCTGCTAGACGGTGCGCAACTGCGCCAAGAAACTGTGGCTCCCGAAACGCTAGAGATGACCAGCCGGATGATTGAGAAAAAGCTCAAAGACTTTGGCGTAGAAGTTAAAGTGGTAGCCGCCTTGCCCGGCCCGGTGATCACCCGCTACGAGATCGAGCCTGCCACGGGCGTGAAAGGCTCCCAAGTCGTAGGCTTGGCGCGCGACTTGGCGCGCTCACTGTCCTTGGTGTCCATCCGCGTGGTGGAGACGATACCCGGCAAAAACTACATGGCTTTGGAGCTGCCCAACGCCAAGCGCCAAAGCATCAAGCTGAGCGAGATTCTCGGCTCGCAGGTCTACAACGAAGGCAAGTCCCTGCTGACCATGGGCCTGGGCAAAGACATCATGGGCGCGCCTATCGTCGCCGACTTGGCCAAGATGCCGCATGTGCTGGTGGCGGGTACCACCGGCTCGGGTAAATCCGTCGGTATCAACGCCATGATTTTGAGCCTGTTGTACAAAGCCGAGGCCCGCGACGTACGCATGCTGATGATCGACCCCAAGATGCTGGAGATGAGCGTCTACGAGGGCATTCCGCACCTGCTGTGCCCCGTGGTCACCGACATGCGCCAGGCCGCCCACGGCCTGAACTGGTGCGTGATGGAGATGGAGCGGCGCTACAAGCTGATGAGCAAGATGGGCGTGCGTAACCTGGCCGGTTACAACGTGAAGATGGACGACGCCAAAACGCGTGGCGAGTTCATCTACAACCCTTTCTCGCTCACGCCCGACTCCCCCGAACCGCTGGAACGTCTACCCCACATCGTGGTCGTCATCGACGAGCTGGCCGACCTGATGATGGTGGTAGGCAAAAAGATTGAAGAACTGATTGCCAGACTTGCACAAAAGGCCCGCGCAGCTGGCATCCACCTCATTTTGGCCACCCAGCGCCCCAGCGTGGACGTGATTACCGGCCTGATCAAGGCCAACATCCCCACCCGCATTGCCTTCCAGGTGTCCAGCAAAATCGACAGCCGCACCATCCTGGACCAAATGGGCGCCGAGGCCCTGCTGGGCATGGGCGACATGCTGTACATGCCCAGCGGCACCGGCCTGCCCATCCGCGTGCACGGGGCCTTTGTCAGCGACGAAGAGGTCCACCGCGTTGTAGCGTATCTGAAGGAGCAAGGCGAGCCCAATTACATCGAGGGCGTGCTGGAAGGCGGAACTGTGGACGACGAGGGCGGTCTCAACTTGGATGGCGAAGGCGGCAGCGGCGAAAAAGACCCGATGTACGACAAAGCCGTGGACATCGTGCTGAAGAACCAGAAAGCCAGCATTTCCCTGGTGCAAAGGCATCTGAGCATCGGCTACAACAAGGCCGCCAACTTGCTGGAGGCGATGGAGAAAGCCGGTTTGGTAACCGCCATGAACGGCCGTGGGCAGCGCGAGATTTTGGTGCCCGGCAGGAATGAGTAAACGGGTACGGGTTAAGTGTGCAAAGGTAAGTGTGCAAAGGTAATTGTGCAAAGGTAAGTGTGCAGGGGTAAGTGGACGCTAGTAAGCGGACACGGTTGAACGCAAAGGACGCAGACATGAGAAATTTAATCGCTACATTTTTAATAGCTGCTCCCGCAACATTCTGCTGGGCTGGTGGCCTGGAAAGCTTGGAAAGCTTCCTCAAATCCACGCAGTCTGGCCGCGCCGAGTTCACCCAAACCGTCACCTCGCCAGCCCGCGATGGCCAAGCCCCCAAGGTCAAAACCAGCACCGGCAACTTCGAGTTCGCCCGCCCCAACCGCTTCAAGTTCGTCTACAAAAAACCCTTCGAGCAAACCCTGGTGGCCGACGGCCAAACCCTGTGGATGTACGACGTAGACCTGAACCAGGTGACCAGCAGCAAACAAGCCAACGTGCTGGCCAACACCCCCGCAGCCATCATCGCCTCGTCGCCCGATCTCAAATCGCTGGAGCAAAACTTCAGCCTCAAATCCGCCCCCGACCAAGACGGTCTGAGCTGGGTGCTAGCCACCCCCAAAGCCAAAGAAGGCAGCCTGCAAAGCATCCGCGTCGGCTTTAAATCCGCAGGCGGCGAGCTGGCCGCGCTGGACATTTTGGACAGCTTTGGCCAGCGCTCGGTGCTGAAGTTTCAAAAAGTAGAGGCCAACATCGCACTGAGCGCAGACGCCTTCAGTTTCAAGCCACCATCGGGCGCGGATGTGATCAAACAGTGATCAAATTACTACATATTTCATAGCTGCTCCCGCAATATTCCATTGGGCTAGAGGCTGATTTGGCACTCGAATTTAGCTTGAATATCTGAATCAAGCGAGCTGCGCCTAGAACATGCCATTGCTGTGCTGGCTCTGGGC
>JANMTF010000280.1:0-8840 GCA_031390175.1 Polaromonas sp. | reverse complement strand
GTCTCAATAAACGCCCGACGCGGCTCTACCTCGTCGCCCATCAGGGTGGTGAACACGCGGTCTGCTTCGATGGCGTCTTCTATCTGCACGCGCAGCAGGGTGCGCACGGTGGGGTCCATGGTGGTTTCCCATAGCTGCATGGGGTTCATCTCGCCCAAGCCTTTGTAGCGCTGGCGGCCTACCGCATTTTCAGCTTGGGTAATCAGCCAGGCCATGGCTTCTCTAAAGTCGCTTACCTTGTGCTCTTTTTGCTTTTCGCCTTCGCCGCGCTGCACCACCGCGCCTTCGCTGATCAGGCCTTCAAAGGTGAGGGCCGCCTCGCGCATGGCGGCGTAGTCGCCACCGTGCACAAAGTCGGCGGTGATGTTGCTGACCTTGGCGTTGCCGTGGATCCAGCGGGTAATCGTCAGCACATGCTTGTCGGTGCGGGCGTCAAACACGGCGGCTACCTGCGCGTTGTGCAGGCCGCCTTGCAGTGCCAGGGCCGATTTTTCGGCGGCCTCCAGTGTGTCCAGGTCCAGCGCCACGCCGTTCATGATAGCTCTCAGTCCTTCGCCGTCCATCCAGGCACCCAGGCGGCTGATGACCGAGTTGGCTACCAAATATTTGCGCGCAATCTCGGCCAGCGCGTCGCCTTGCAGCACGGCCTTGCCAGCGCCGGGCACCACCTTGGCACCGTCCAGCGCCACCTGCAGCAGGTACACGTCCAGCGCGGGGCCGTCTTTAAGGTATTGCTCTTGCTTGCCGTGCTTCACTTTGTACAGCGGCGGCTGCGCAATGTAGATGTGGCCGCGCTCTACCAGCTCGGGCATTTGGCGGTAGAAGAAGGTGAGCAACAGCGTACGAATGTGCGCGCCGTCCACGTCGGCATCGGTCATGATGATGATGCGGTGGTAGCGCAGCTTGTCGACGTTAAATTCTTCTTTGCCAATGCTGGTGCCCAGGGCGGTGATCAGCACCACAATCTCGTTGCTGGTCAAAAGCTTTTCGTAGCGGGCTTTTTCTACGTTCAAAATCTTGCCGCGCAGGGGCAGGATGGCTTGGAATTTACGGTCGCGGCCCTGCTTGGCCGAGCCGCCTGCGGAGTCGCCCTCTACGATGTAGATTTCGCACAGCGCAGGGTCTTTTTCCTGGCAGTCGGCCAGCTTACCGGGCAGGCCCATGCCGTCTAGTACGCCTTTTCTTCGGGTCATCTCACGCGCCTTCCGAGCCGCTTCTCTAGCCCTGGCTGCATCAACGATCTTGCCGCAGATGATCTTGGCATCGTTGGGGCGCTCTAGCAAAAAGTCTGTCAGCAGTTTGCTCACAATCTCTTCCACCGGGGCGCGCACTTCGCTGCTCACCAGTTTGTCTTTGGTCTGGCTGCTAAATTTTGGCTCGGGCACCTTCACGCTCAGCACGCAGCACAGGCCCTCGCGCATGTCGTCGCCGGTCACTTCTACTTTGGCTTTTTTGGCTACCTCGGTGTCGTCAATGTATTTGTTGATCACGCGGGTCATGGCGGCGCGCAGGCCGGTCAGGTGCGTGCCACCGTCGCGCTGGGGAATGTTGTTGGTAAAACACAGCACGTTTTCGTTGTAGCCGTCGTTCCACTGCATGGCCACCTCTACGCCAATGCTGGTGCCAGGAATGCCGCCATAGGTCTCTGACGGGCGCTCGGCAGCCGCGTGGAACACGTTGGGGTGCAATACCTTCTTGCCGTTGTTGATGAACTCCACAAAGCCCTTCACACCGCCTGCGCCAGAGAAGTCGTCTTCTTTGCCGCTGCGCTCATCCTTCAAGCGAATGCGCACGCCGTTGTTCAAAAAGCTCAGCTCGCGCAGGCGCTTGGCCAAGATCTCGTAATGGAAATCAATGTTGGCAGTAAAGATGTCGGCATCAGGGAAGAAGTGCACCTCGGTGCCACGTTTTTCCGTATCGCCTGCCGTGCGCATGGGGGACACTTCAATGCCGTCCACGGTTTCCAGCAAACGGTTTTGCACAAAGCCCTTTGCAAACTCCATGGTGTGCACTTTGCCTTCGCGGCGCACCGTCAGGCGCAGCCATTTACTCAACGCATTCACGCAGCTCACACCCACGCCGTGCAGACCGCCCGATACCTTGTAGCTGTTTTGGTTGAACTTGCCGCCTGCGTGCAGCTCGGTCAGGGCAATCTCTGCCGCACTGCGCTTGGGCTCGTGTTTGTCGTCCATCTTCACGCGGGTGGGGATGCCACGGCCGTTGTCAGTCACGCTCACGGAATTGTCGGAGTGGATAGTGACCACAATATCGTCGCAATGGCCTGCCAAGGCTTCATCAATCGAGTTGTCTACGACTTCAAATACCAGGTGGTGCAAACCGGTGCCGTCGGACGTATCACCAATGTACATGCCAGGGCGCTTGCGCACGGCCTCCAGGCCTTCCAAAATCTGGATCGATGCATCGCCGTAGTCGTCGTTTTGCGCATCGTTAGACGTCGGCGCATTTTTGTTATTTGCACCGCTTTGGTCTTTGTTTTGCTCTTGGCTCATCACTATCCCAGTCAAAAAATCTAAACTCAAAAAATGCCTAAGGGGCTTACCGCCCCTCTGTACATCCCACTAAATTCCGTTCAACCTGAACGGAATTTACGTGCAACTTAAATCCGCATCGGCATCACCACGTACTTGAACGTGGCGTTGTCCGGAATGGTAAACAGCGCCGAGCTGTTGGAATCCGACAGCTCCAGGCGAACCATCTCTTGCGGCATATTGCCCAGCGCGTCGATGAGGTAGGTGACGTTAAAGCCAATCTCAATCGCATCGCCCGCGTAGTCAATGTCCAGCTCGTCCACGGCCTCTTCCTGCTCGGCGTTGTTAGACGCTACGCGCAAGGTGCCGGGTTCGATGTTCAGGCGCACGCCTTTGAATTTCTCACTCGTCAAAATGGCCGTGCGTTGCAGCGTGGCCAGCAAGGCAGCGCGGCCCAGGGTGATGATGTTTTTGTGGTTCTTCGGAATCACGCGGTTGTAGTCGGGGAATTTACCCTCGACCAGCTTGGTCACAAACTCCATACCGCCAAAGCTGAACTTGGCTTGGTTACCGGCAAACTGCATCTCAATCTGCCCTTCGCTGTCGCTCAGCAGGCGCTGCATTTCGATGACGGTTTTACGCGGCAAGATCACTTCTTGCTTGGGCACTTCCACGTCAAGCTGTGCGCTGCTAAAGGCCAGCCGGTGGCCATCGGTGGCGACCAGGCTGAGGGTTTTGCCTTCGGCCACAAACAAAATACCGTTGAGGTAGTAGCGAATGTCGTGCACCGCCATGGCAAAGCTCACCTGGGCCAACAGCTCTTTCAGCGTCTTTTGCGGCACGCTGAACACCGGGCCAAAGCTTGCAGCCTCTTGCACCAGCGGGAAGTCTTCCGCAGGCAAGGTTTGCAGCGTAAAGCGGCTCTTGCCGCCTTTGAGCACCAGTTTGCTGGCCGATGATTCGAGCGAGACGGTTTGGTCGGACGGCATGGTGCGCAAAATGTCGATCAGCTTGCGCGCACCCACGGTGGTGGTGAAGTTGCCTGCGTCGCCGTCCATCTGCGCGTTGGTGCGAATTTGAATTTCAAGGTCGCTGGTGGTCAGCTGCAGCTGGTCGCCGGTTTTGCGAATCAGCACATTGGCCAGGATCGGTAGCGTATGCCGACGCTCGACGATGCCCGATACCGACTGCAGGGTGGAGAGCAGCTTTTCTTGTGTTGCCTTCAAAACGATCATGTCAACCTCTTCTCTTGGTTTTAATTAATTAAGAATAGTAGTAGTAGTAGAGCGCGCACTTTTGTGTGGATAAGCGTATTTTCGCCTTTTTAATCATGGTTTTAGCGCGCTGTGAACACTGTGTTTAAGCGAGCATGTTTGCCCGTGCAGTTCAGGGATAACTTGGCTGTTTTGACTACGCCTGTGGATAAGTAGGGTGTTGTCCCAAAACTATCCCCAAGCTTATCCTTGGCGTTCATAGAGGCATTGGTCACGGCAATAGGCTGGCAATGGGTCGTCAGGGTCATGTGGTTTAGCCTTTCAGCGTTTGTTCCAGCACATGCAGTTGCTGGTTCAGCTCGTTGACGGTTTGGCGCTCGGCACCTATCTTGCGCACGGCGTGCAGCACCGTGGTGTGGTCGCGCCCACCAAACAGCTCGCCGATCTCGGGCAAGCTCTTTTGGGTGAGCTCTTTGGCCAGGTACATGGCAATCTGGCGTGGCCGGGCAATGCTGGCGGGGCGCTTTTTGCTGTACATGTCCGACACTTTGATCTTGTAGTAGTCGGCCACCGTTTTCTGGATGTTCTCGACCCCAATTTGGCGGTTTTGGATGGACAGCAAATCGCGCAGCGCCTCGCGCGCCAGCGGGATGGAAATGTCTTTTTGGTTAAAACGTGAATAGGCGAGAATTTTGCGCAGCGCACCCTCCAGCTCACGCACGTTGGAGCGCACGTTTTTGGCCACAAAGAAGGCCACCTCTTCGGGCATATCGGCCCCTTCGGCGCGGGCCTTGGTGATCAAAATCGCCACCCGCATCTCTAGCTCGGGCGGCTCGATGGCCACGGTGAGGCCCGAGTCAAAACGCGACACCAAGCGCTCGTGGATGTCAGTGAGGCCCTTGGGATAGGTGTCGCTGGTCATCACGATGTGCGACTTTTTGGCCAGCAAGGCCTCAAAGGCGTTGAAAAATTCTTCTTGGGTGCGGTCTTTGTTGGCGAAGAACTGCACGTCGTCGATCAGCAGCAAATCCAGCGAGTGGTAGCGGTATTTAAACTCGTCAAAACGCTTGCCTTGGTAGGCTTTAACCACATCGCTGACAAACTGCTCGGCGTGGATGTAGAGAACTTTGGATTGGGGCTTGTCTTTGAGCAGGTAGTTGCCTATGGCGTGCATCAAATGGGTTTTGCCCAAACCGACGCCGCCGTAGATAAACAAGGGGTTGTACAGGTTGCCCAAACTGCTGGCCACATGCATCGCGGCGGCGCGCGCCATGCGGTTGGCCGTGCCCTCGACCAGGCTGTCAAAAGTCAAGGCCGTATTGAGGCGGGTTTTAACCCCTTGATCAGGGTTGTCGTCCACATAGTTGGCCACATCGGGCAGCGCCTCAGGCATGGCGACCATGTGGTCGATGACCGCCGTAGAGCTAGGCTTGGCAGCGGCCTCACGCGGAGCAAGCGCTAACTCTAGCGTGATACCTTGGCCCGAGAGTTGGCGGCTGGACACGTCCAGCAAAGAGGCAATACGGCCCGCATACTGGGCCCGCACCCAGTCCAGCTTAAAGCGGTTGCCAACGAATACGGTGATGCGCGACAGGTCTTGCGAGACCAAGGTGGTGAGCGGTTTGATCCAGGTATTAAACTGCTGCTCGGGCAGCTCTAAAGCCAGCTGGGTCAAGCAGGACGCCCATAGCTGCGCCGGGTTAAACCCCACTGGCGGCAAGTCCTGTGGACTGTGAGCGGCTTGTCCCTCGGCCATTGTTATGGGCTGCCTTGTATTTGTGGATATGTCATAAAACTACTACCTCGCATTGTAGCGCGGCCAAGGGGTTATCCACAAGCCAAAGTAATTGTAAAAAGGACTAGTTGGCTAAAACAAGGCGCTGGGCGCCTAAGCTCGCGCGAAACCACCGAAAAAGCGTATAAATGCTTGGTTTGGCTGGATTTTTGGCCTAGATTTTGCGATAATGCCAGGTTTCGCCGAACACTATGTTGGCGAAATATTTCCCCAGCTTGTTGACTTCACCGTATGTCTTGAGCGATTTAGAGAATTGAACCATGAAACGCACTTACCAACCCTCCAAGACCCGCCGCGCACGTACCCACGGCTTTTTGGTCCGCATGAAAACCCGTGGCGGCCGCGCTGTCATTAACGCTCGCCGCGCCAAAGGCCGCAAGCGTTTGGCTGTTTAAGCCTGCATTTTAGCTTTGCGCATTTGCTCGCGCACCTTCTCTCCAAAGCACAGTTTGACGCTGTCTTTGCGGGACGCATCATTTCTAAAAGCCCGCACTTTGCGCTGCACTTTATAGCAGCACAAGCGCAGGCTATTGGTGCGGTTATTCCCAAACGCTGGGCGCGCCGCGCGGTCACGCGCAACACCATCAAACGACAGGTTTATGCAGTGAGTGAAACGTTACGTTCCAGTCTGCCTATGGGCCATTATGTGGTGCGACTGCGCAGTGAGTTTTCTCGCAAAGAATTTCCCAGCGCTACGTCCGACGCCCTGAAAAAGCTGGTGCGCAGCGAGCTGACGGCGTTGCTGCACAAAGCCACTGTAGGAGCTGCGCCATGAGCCTGGGCAAAACCGCCAAGCGCCTTTACCGTTTGCCGCAAATGGCATTGATGACTTTGGTGCAGGGCTACCGTCTGCTGCTTAGCCCGTGGCTGGGCTCGGACTGCCGTTTTACCCCCACCTGCTCCGCCTATGCCCTCAGGGCCTTGCTGCGCCATGGTGCGGTGGGCGGCAGCTACTTGACGGTGGCGCGCCTGGTGCGCTGCCATCCATGGTGCCAGGGCGGCACCGACACTGTGCCAGCGCACATCAAAGCCCCCAAGCTATTTACCCGCTTGCTTGGCACGCCTGTGCCCCCAAGTAATGGCCCAACCGACATTTCCCTTTCTTCTCCTGTTTCAAAGACCTCGCTATGAACGATATTCGCCGCTCCATTTTGTGGGTGATTTTTGGCTTCTCCATGATCATGCTGTGGGACGCCTGGCAGGTGCATAACGGCAACAAGGCCACCTTCTTCCCCGCCCCGGCTAAACCCGCAACCTCCGCACCAGCAGCCCCCGGCAGCGCGGCCTCTGCGGCCTCCGCGGCTGGCGTGCCAGCCTCTTCCGCCGTGCCTGGCGCTGCCGCAGTAGCCGGTGCCGTGCCTGGCGTGGCCACCGCGCCCGCCAGTGCGTCAGTGCCAAGCTATGAAGTAAGCAACGACGTGCTCAAGCTGTCCTTCAGCGCCGAAGGCGGCAGCATTGTCCGCGCTGAGCTGCTCAAGCATGTGGAAGGCGACAAAAAAGACAAGCAAAACGTCATCTTGCTAGACAACAGCAGCGCCCGCGCCTACGAGTCGCAGTCGGGCTTGGTGGGCATGGCAGGCCAAGCCTCTTTGCCCAACCACAAAACCGTAATGCAGTTTACCGGCGAGCGCGCCCTGAAAGACGGCCAGAACGAACTGGTGGTGCGTTTTGAGTCACCCGAGCAAGGCGGCATCAAATACGTCAAGACCTACACCCTCAAGCGCGGCGCGTACGATATTGCCGTCAAGCACGAAGTCATCAACGCAGGGAGCGCGCCCGTATCGGCCCAGCTCTACATGCAGCTGGTACGCGACGGCAACAAGCCGCCGGGCGAGTCGGCTTTCTACAGCACCTTCACCGGTCCCGTGGTCTACACGGCCGAGAAGAAATACCAAAAAGCCGAGTTCAGCGATATTGAAAAGAACAAAACCGAGTTCCAGAAAACTTCGGCCAGCGGCTACGTGGCCATGGCGCAGCACTACTTTGCCAGTGTCTGGCTGCTGGGCGACGGCATCCAGCGCGAGCTGTATATGCAAAAAGTCAAAGACAATTTGTACTCAGTAGGCATGAAAGCGCCGATGGTCGCCATCGCCCCCGGCGCTACGCAAGCTACAGACACCAAGCTTTTCATTGGCCCCCAAGTAGAGAACAATCTGGAAGCCCTCTACCCCGGCCTGGAGCTGATCAAAGACTATGGCGTGCTGACCATTTTGGCCAAGCCCATGTACTGGGTGATGGAAAAGCTGCACGGCTACATTGGCAACTGGGGCTGGACCATCATTGCGCTGGTGCTGCTGATCAAAGCCGCTTTTTACTGGCTCAATGCCAAGGCCTATTCCAGCATGGCCAAGATGAAGGCTGTGAACCCCAAGATCATGGAAATGCGCGAGCGCCTGAAAGACAAGCCGCAAGAGATGCAGCAGCAAATGATGAAAATCTACAAGGAAGAAAAAGTCAACCCCATGGGCGGCTGCTTCCCTATCATGGTGCAGATCCCGGTGTTTATTGCGCTGTACTGGGTGCTGCTGTCGTCGGTTGAGTTCCGTGGTGCGCCGTGGATCGGTTGGATCACCGACCTGTCCTTGCCGGACCCATGGTATCTGCTGCCCGTCATCATGACGCTCACCACCATGCTGCAAACCGCGCTGAACCCCGCGCCACCCGACCCCATGCAGGCCAAGCTGATGTGGTACATGCCACTGGCATTTTCGATCATGTTCTTCTTCTTCCCGGCCGGCTTGGTGCTGTACTGGATCACCAACAACGTGCTGTCAATTGCCCAGCAATGGCTGATCAACAAGCGCATGGGCGTGCCACCGCAGTTCAACCTGCCGGGCTTTTTGAAAAAGAAGCCGGTGGATGCGGCCAAGAGCTAAACCTTCACGGTAGTTTGTTGCACTAAAAAAAGGCTCGCTTCGCGAGCCTTTTGCATGGCACGCACAACTTGCGCAGATAAGAGTTGCCCCAGCCCAAACCAATGCTTCAAGCTAGCAGCTTAAGATCACACTATGCTCTCACGCCACGCCGACCCCATCGCCGCCATTGCCACCGCTCCTGGACGTGGCGCGGTAGGCATCGTGCGCGTGTCTGGTGCGTCGGTGCAGGCCATCATCGATGCGCTGTGTGGCAAGGCCCTCAAGCCACGCGAGGCCACTTACCTGCCTTTTAAATCTGCGGACGGTAGCGCGATAGACCAAGGCCTGGCCATCCACTTCCCTGCGCCCCACAGCTACACCGGTGAAGATGTGCTGGAGCTGCAAGCCCACGGCGGCCCGGTAGTGCTACAACTCTTGCTGGCGCGCTGCCTGGAGGCGGGCAAAGCCATGCGCCTGCGCGTAGCCG
>JANMTF010000227.1:0-16087 GCA_031390175.1 Polaromonas sp. | reverse complement strand
GTACATAAATTCGCATAATTTAGTGGCTTTCCAATGTCCGCTAACGTCCGGCGCGCCAAGAAAAAGCCCCAAAACATACGGTTTTAGGGCATTTTTAAGATAGTAATAGGGCTGCAGCCCTTTAGAATGATGCGGGAGCAGCTACTGTATGTGTAGCATGTACAAACTGGCAAACCTGCACTTAGCGGGTCGTCAACTCATCCGGGGGCGCTCAGTCCGCCGTGGCTTGCATCCAGCACTGCGTTTTTACGGCTAGGCCTGGGCGTCAGCCCGGAGCAGCAAAAAGTTGGGCACCCCCAGGCGCTGCAGGTCGTAGTCAAAGCTTACCAGGCGCAGGCCGCTGCTTTGCGCCTGCGCGGCCAGGTTCAGGCTGGGCCACAGGCTGGCGCTTGGGTCGCCTTGGCTGGCCAAGAGGCTGCCCAGCGCGGCCTCGCAGTGTGGCGGCTCGGCCAGCAGGCCAATGAAGGGCACCGCGCGAATGCGCTGGTACAGCGCCCAGGCGGCATCCAATGTAAGCGCCCCCTTACCCACTACGCCCGGCTGGCACAGCAAATGCACCAGGTTCTCAGCCGTTTGGCGGCAAAAGTACAGCTTGAACGGCAAAGCGCCTTTACCGGCTGGTGCGGCTGTTTGCAGCTCTTCCCAGTAGCGCAGGGCCGCAGCGTGGTGCGGGTGCTCCTGCACCGCCAGCGCCAGCCACACACCCAGGTCAGGCAGGTCGCCTCGCACACCCCAGCGCTGGCTGGTCACACGGGTTGGGCGCTTGGGTGGGGGTGAGTTGGCTGTGCGGGGCATAGTTGGGGCCAACGGCTAGGATGGCAGAGTGGAGGAAGTGGAGGAAGTGGGGGTGAAAAGCGTGGGGTGGGCGTAGGGTGAACGGGGCGCTGGGTGGGCAGCCCTAAAGGCGCGGCACATAGGCACTCAAATCGCCGCTGAGCTGCTGCGCGTTCAGCGCCATCGGCGAGCCCAGGCGCACGCTGGGCAGCGCCAAGGACTGGCCGGCGCCAGGCACCGGAGCCAGCAGGCCGCGCTCCAGCGTGTCCATCACCGTTTGGCGCAAACTAGAGTTTTGCTGGGCCGCAAGTACTTTCAACTGAAGCAAGAGGGCAGGAGGGAGTTCTAAGGAGGTGCGCATGCTTGTATTTTTATCCCAAATTTAAAAATACGCATAATTTAACGATCAGCTCGCCCACAATATGCGTATATTTCGTGAAATATTGCACGTATTTCACCAAAAATACTGAAAAATTTGGTCAGGTACATAAATTCGCATAATTTAGTGAGTCTCTGGAAGCCTCCGAGCGTTGGCGCAGCAAGAAAAAACCCGAAAATACGCTATCTTTAGGCTTTTTTAAGATAGTAATAGGCCTGCAGCCCAATAGAATGATGCGGGAGCAGCTACTGTATGTGTAGCGCTCTCAGGCTGGCACCTGGCTCACCCGCAGCTCGCCCAGCGCGTTTTATGGGGTTTGACCGGTTTTAACTGGATGGCCGTTTTCACTGTGCAGCGCCAGCGCCGCCTGCGCCATGCGCAGTGCTGCGCCGCGTGAGGCTGACAGCCACTGGGAGGCGGCGGCTTGCATGGTGAGCAGTTGCTCTGCGGTGGCGGCCAGCTTTGCCGCTGCGTGCACGCCTTGCTGCATGCCCTGCACACGCAGCGCTGCGCCCTGCGCTTGCGCGGTGGTGGCGGCGTCGGCAAAGTTAAAGGTGTGGGGGCCCATCACTACCGGGCAGCCTGCGGCGATGGCTTCGATGAGGTTTTGGCCGCCCAGGGGCGCAAAGCTGCCGCCCAGCAATGCGCAGTGGGCCAAGCCGTAGTACAGCGCCATCTCGCCCAGGCTGTCGCCCAGCCACACGTCGGCTGGCTCTGGTGCGCCCTGCCAGGCCGAGCGGCGCGACACGGTAAAGCCTGCCTGGGTGATGAGCTGGGCCACCGCGTCAAAGCGCTGTGGGTGGCGCGGCACGATCATCCATTGCACGGGCGCGCTGCTGGTGGCGGCTTGGCTGGCAGATGGGCCCGCTCTAGCCAATGCACTAGGCGACTCTGACGCTGCGTTATTTATAGCTGCTTGCGCGATATTTGATTGGGCTAGCGCACGAATTTGCTCTAAAAACAAGGCTTCCTCACCTTCGCGCGAGCTGGCCAGCAACACTACCGGGCGGGCGCTGCGCGCGCGCCATGCCAGGCCTCGCTGCACTTGGTGTGCGTTGGCCGTTGCGTCAAACTTCAGGTTGCCTTGCACGCTGGTTTGCCGTGCACCTACCGTTTTTAGCCGCTCTGCATCGCCCAAGGTTTGCGCCCACACCTGGGCAAAGCTTGCGTACGCGGGCCGCGCCAGCCAGGCCAGGCGCTGGGCCGACCGGGCCGAGCTGGCGTTTAAGCGCGCGTTGGCCAGTGCCAGCGGCACGCCTGCGCTTTGGGCGGCAGCGCACAGGTTGGGCCACACCTCGGTTTCCATCACGATGCCGATGGAGGGTTTGAAATGCGCGATAAAGCGCTGGGTTGCGCCCAGAGTGTCCCAAGGCTGCCACACCTGCACATCGCCTGTTTGCAGCAAAGCCAGGCCTTCGCTGCGCCCGGTGGCGGTGCCGTGGGTGAGCAACAGCCGCATGCCAGGCATGACGTCGCGCAGCTTGGCTATCAAAATGGCAGCAGCGCGGGTCTCGCCCAAAGACACGGCATGCAGCCAGACCGCACCCGGCTGGGCAGGCCCGCTGTAGTGGCCAAAGCGCTCCGCTACGTTCTCGCCATACGCGGCTTCCGCTTTGGCGCGGCGCGCCAGCTTGGCGCGTAGCCAAGGCTGCGCCAGCCAGAGCACAGCCGAGTAGACGGCGCGGACCGGGCTAGGCATGCACGGGGTTCGCTGAAGGCACCGGCCCGGGTGCGCGGGTACGCGGGCTCGCTAGCACCTGGCACCACGCGTCCCACACCTGCTGCACGGTAGGCTCTGGCTTGGCAAACACGCTGCGTTGGCGCGGCAAGTCTAGCGGGCCGGTACGCCATGCAGTGTCAAAGTTATACAGCTGCACATGCGGCAGATCCAGCGCCACGGCCACATGGCTCAGGCCGCTGTCGACGCCGATGGCCCCTGCGCACAGCGCCAAGCGGTCTGTCAGTGCGTCCAGCGGCAAGCGCGGCCAGACCTGTACTGCGCTGCCTTGCACTGGCTTGGCTCCGTCTATTGCTGCTGCGGCAGCGCCCAAGGCCTGCGCTATGCGCACACTGCGCTGCTCTTCTTCGTCGCTGCCGTGCAGCAAGGCTATGGCGTAGCCCTGCGTTTGCAGTTGCTTGCCCAGTTGCACCCAATGGCCCTCGCTCCAGCACTTGTCTGCGCGCGATGTGCCGTGGATAAACGCTATAGTTTTACTAGCTGCTCCCGCAATATTTGATTGGGCTAGCAGCCCAAAATGCCATGCATCTACAGGCTGCGGGTAGCCCAAGGCCTTTGCGCACAAGATGCGCGCGCGGTCTACGGCGTGCACCTGCGTGGGCACCTGCACGGCCACGTCGGCCAGCCAGCGGGTGGGGGCCTCATAGCCCGAGCCTGCGCTGCGGTTGGCCATGGCATAACGCTTGCCTGTTTTACCAAGCTGTGCGCAGCGCGCTACCAGCGCAGATTTGGTCAGGCCTTGGCAGTCGATCACGGCGTCATACTTCACTCTGGCCAAATCCGTTTGAAAAGCCTGCCAAGCCACCCGGGTGCTGGCGCGCCACCAGTGTTTGCGCCAAGAGCGGATGGCGCAGGGTATGACACGGTGCACGCCCTCACAGCGCTCTACCAGTTTGGCAAAGCCGGGTTCTACCACCCAGTCGATCTTGGCATGCGGCAGGGCGCGCCGTATGTCTTGCACAGCGGGCATGGTGTGCACCACGTCACCGAGCGAGGAGAGTTTGACGATCAGGATGTTCAAGGCGCTAGGTGCTTACTAAGGGGTGGTGTGAAATGCATGACGCCGCTGGAGGTGGTTTGTACGCCCAGTCGCTTGGGAAGAGAGCTGCGATGGTTTGTTCGCACAGGCGCTTGGCTTGGACGGCTCCGCGGCTGTCCCCCGTTGCGGCCTAGGGCCGCTACCTCCTCCTTTATGCCGCTGCGCTGTGCACACCAAGCGCCAGAGCTGCGAACCACTGAGGTTGGGGTGCAGCAGTGGATCGCCAACCACGTCACTCAAGTGGGATACAAGTCGACATCAAGCGGTGAAACACTCGCTACGTCGATAAGAGCTGGTCGGCGGTGTACTCAGCGCAGCGGCATAAAGGGGGAGTTGGCTGCCCTAGGCAGCCACGGAGGACAGCCGCGGAGCTGAGTACGCCGTCGGCCGGCTCCTGTACAAAACTAAGCGCCCCACCGGCCCCGCGATACAAAACCAAAAGGCAAGCGACTAGATAAACCGCGTACTAGGCTGAAGCCCCAGGTAATGCTGCCCCACGGTCTGAAAGTGCTGCGGATTCGACTGCACTTGCTGCGACACGGCGTGCATGTCGCGCAGGCGGCGCTCGAAGGGGTGGACTTCAAATATCGCTGTGGCACCTGCGTCGGTGTACACGTCTTCCACTACCCGCGCCGCTTCGCGCACTGCATACGTAGAGGCCAAGCGCATGGTGATGCGGTGATCAAAAGCGTGTACGCCTGTGGCTACCGTGCTGTCCCACGTCGTTTTTAAACTGCTGCTCAGCCAGGCCACCATCGCGTCAAGCCGCGCTGTTGACACCGCCACATGCTCTTGGATCACCGCGTTGTCGCGCAGCAGCACGGGGCCGCCGCCAGGGGTTTTTTTGCTGGCCAGTTCGATGAAGGATTTGAGCATCGCACGTGCTATGCCCAGCGCCACAGCCGAGAAGCCTGCTTGGTAAATTAACGTGGGCGAGAAGCGGTACAGTGTGCCTTGCTCGCGGCGCTCGGCCTCGTTAGGCAGTACAGCGTCTTCAGGCAACTGCTGGTCACGCCCCACGCCGCGCGGCACTACGCAGTATTTGGCGGGTACGAACATGTCCGTCACCGCATAGGTGTCGCTACCCGTGCCGCGCAGGCCTATCACGTTCCAGGCACTGTCGGTAATGGTGACATCTGCGCGCGGCATCAGCACCGTGCGCTCTACCGGGCCGCCCTCGGGCTTGGTTTGGGCTACGCCGTTGGCATCAAAAATCTGGCAGTGGCCGCCTACCCAAGTAGAGTGCCTGCTGCCGCTGCCAAAGCCCCAGCTACCTGTCACGCGCCAGCCGCCTTCAACGGCGGTCGCGCGGCACGGCCCAGCGGGAAAGCCCCAAGACAGCACTGCACGCTCGGCAGCAAACACCTCGCTCGCGGCCTGCGCGTCCATATACGCCGCCGCCATCGCGCAGCCATTGCTTTGCGCCACCGTCCAGCCCACGCTGGCATCGCCTTCGGCTATCGCCAGCACCACTTGAAAAAACGTGGGCATGTCCAGCTCGGCCCCGCCTAGGCTGCGCGGCAGCAGCATGCGAAACATATTGGCCTCAATCAGTGCGTTCAGCAGCTCGGCAGGCAAGGTCTTCGTAGCATCAATGCCCGGGCCCGCCGCATTGCACAGGGGCGCAAGCGCGCGCGCTTTGGCCAGCCAGTCTTGCTTAATGGCGCTGTGGGCTTGGGGAGGCATGTCTTTGGGGTTCATACTGCCATCATCATACGTGACCCGCCCTGCGCTATGAGGGCAACTCACATCCCGCACGCATCCCGTGGCGGTTATCATCATTTCAACTTTTAAATGGAGACAAAGCCCCATGACCCTACCCACCCTGCCCCCCATCCGCCGCATCATCACCGAAGACGACGTTAATGGCCGATCACGCATCGTAGAGGACGCGCCCGCCACCGCCATCCGCACGGTAGACGTGCGGCCCAACTACCGGGCTGTCAACATCTGGCATACCAAGGTGTCGCCCGCCGCCATCCACGCGCCCGATACCGTGGCCGAGCACAAAGGCATCTTGCCGCCCAAAAACGGCACCGTGCTGCGCATCATCGACTACCCGCCCGAGGCAGCCGACCCCGTGCTACGCCAAAAGCAGATCGCCGCCACCTTTAACAACGGCATCTTTGCCGATGCCGCGCACGACACCCGCGAGGGCGCGCACCCCGGCATGCACCGCACCGAGACGGTCGACTACGCCATCATCCTGGAAGGCGAGATCTGGGCCGTGATGGACGACAACGAAACCCTGATGAAAACCGGCGACGTGCTGGTGCAGCGCGGCACCAACCACGCCTGGGCCAACCGCAGCAGCCAAACCGCCCGCATTTGTTTTGTGCTGATCGACGGTGGCCGCTGAACTAAGCCCCTAAAATCACTGGTGTATGACCACACCAGCCACCCCCTCCTCCGCGCCCGAAGCCCACAAGCCCAGCAACTTCCTGCGCCAAATCATCGAACATGATTTAGCCGCAGGCACCTACGCCCAACGCCGCTGGGCAGGCAGCCCCGGCGACGCAGCGCACCACGCCGCTGGCGCGCCAGACCCGGCCAAGATCCGCACCCGCTTTCCGCCCGAGCCCAATGGCTACCTGCACATTGGCCACGCCAAAAGCATTTGCCTCAACTTTGGCTTGGCCAAAGATTACGGCGGCGTGTGCCACCTGCGCTTTGACGACACCAACCCCGAAAAAGAAGACACCGAGTACGTCAACGCCATCATCGACACCGTCAAATGGCTAGGCTTTGACTGGAACGGCGCTAAAGATGCCCCGCCCTACCAAGCCAGCGACTATTTCGGCTTTATGTACCGCGCCGCAGAATATTTGATAGAAGCAGGCCTGGCCTACGTAGACGAGCAATCCGCCGACGACATGCGCGCCAACCGAGGCGACTTTGGCAAACCCGGCATCAACAGCCCCTTCCGCAGCCGCACGCCCGCCGAGAACCTGGCCCGCTTTAGAGAAATGAAAGACGGCCAGCACCCAGATGGATCCATGGTCTTAAGAGCCAAAATCGACATGGCCAGCCCCAACATCAACCTGCGCGACCCCGCCATCTACCGCATACGCCGCGCCACGCACCACAACACGGGCGACACATGGTGCATCTACCCCATGTACGCCTACGCGCACCCCATCGAAGACGCGCTGGAAAACATCACCCACAGCATCTGCACCCTAGAGTTTGAAGACCAGCGCCCTTGGTACGACTGGCTGCTGGCGCGCTTGGTAGAAGGCAAGCTGCTGGCCAGCCCCCCGCCCCACCAATACGAGTTTGCCCGGCTTAACCTCACCTACGTAGTCACCAGCAAACGCAAGCTGGCGCAACTGGTGAACGAAGGCAAAGTAGCAGGCTGGGACGACCCCCGCATGCCCACCATCGTAGGCCTGCGCAGGCGCGGCTACACACCCGAGGCACTGCACCTGTTTACCGACCGCATAGGCGTGAGCAAAAGCGACAGCTGGATCGACTACAGCACGCTAGAAGGCGCGCTGCGCGACACCCTAGACCCCACAGCCAAACGCGCCATGGCCGTGCTAGACCCACTCAAACTCGTCATCACCAACTGGGAAGAAGCCTTCGGCAGCGCCACCCACCTAGAGCCCTGCACCGCCCCCGTCCACCCCCATTTGCCAGAGCTAGGCAAACGCACATTTAACATCGGCAAAGAAGTGTGGATAGAGCGCAGCGACTACGAAGAAGTGCCCAGCAAAGGCTTTTTTAGATTATTCCCAGGTAACAAAGTCCGCCTGAAATACGGCTACGTGATAGAGGTAGAAGGCGCAGACTACGCGCCAGATGCCACACCAGACGCTATCAAGTCAGGAGCTGCTCCCGCAATATTAATAAGGGCTAAAGTCCTAAAAGACACCAAAAGCGGCACCCCCGGCAGCGACGCAGTCAAAGTCAAAGGCGTCATCACCTGGGTAGCCCAAGCCGACGCAGTGCAAGCCGAAGTGCGCCTGTACGACCGCCTGTTCAAAGACGAACACCCGGATGCAGGCGGCAAAGACTTTTTGGCAGCGCTGAACGAGGGCAGCCTAAAAGTCATCACCGCCTACGTAGAGCCATCCCTGGGCGCAGGCGGCGCGATAGCGGCCAAGGCCGACGACAAATTTCAGTTTGAACGGCATGGGTACTTTGTGGCAGATCGCAAAGACCATGCGGCGGGGAAAGCGGTGTTTAACAAGATTACTGGGTTGAAAGATACTTGGGCAAAATAGGCGCATTCTTCTGCAACAAAAATGACTCAGCAAGAACTTACCTGGATTTCCGTCGAGGGTTTCAAAAGCATTGCCGCCACGGGCAAGGTAAGTCTGCGCCCCATCAACCTCATCATCGGCCCCAATGGCTCGGGCAAATCCAACTTTATTGGTGTTTTTGCATTCCTTCAGGCTATAAAAGAAGGCCGCTTGTACGAATACGTCAGGACGGCTGGCGGGGCTGACGAGCTACTGTATTTTGGAGCCAAGCAAACGCAAGAAATCAAAATCGCGTTATCTTTTGCCGACGATGTAAATGGTTATTCACTCACCCTCAAAGCTGACAACGACGACAACCTATTTGCCCTGCAAGAATCTGTCAGCTTCTGGGACAAGGGGCGGTATCCAACTGCGTATGTCGATGCATTACCAAGCATGGACGCAGGCAAAGAAGCGGGCATCAGCAACCCTTCACTTAAAAAAACTGCCAGTTGGATACGCGCACGCCTCGACAGATGGCGCTTGTACCATGTTCACGATACTAGCCCAAGCTCACCACTTCGCAAAACTGCGCGAGTAGATGACAGCGATTACCTGCGCCCTGACGGTTCGAACCTGGCCTCGTTTCTGTACCGCCTTCAACAAACCGAAAAGTACGCCGGTGCATACAGTTTGATTCGCAAAACTGTGCAGCGGGTCGCTCCATTTTTTGACGATTTTTTGGTACGCCCCGACAATCTGAATGCAGATATTATTAAATTGGCCTGGAAGCACAAAGCGTCTGACAAATATTTTGGCGCGGCTGCATTGTCTGATGGCACACTGCGCTTTATTGCATTGGCCACCCTGTTTCTTCAGCCTTTGGAGCTGCGACCATCGGTTATTTTGGTTGACGAGCCCGAATTGGGGCTCCATCCATCAGCTATCACCCTATTGGCTTCGATGATTCGGCAGACCTCCGTCGAGACGCAAATCATTGCGTCAACCCAATCGCCTCTATTGCTGGACCATTTTGACCCCGAAGACGTATTGGTTGCCACCCGTGTTGACAGCGCTACCACACTCAAACGGTTGGATGCAGAGCCATTGCGTGGTTGGTTGCAAGACTATAGCCTGGGCCAACTTTGGGAAAAGAATGAACTGGGCGGTCGGCCCGTTGCTGAATAAATAATCCCACATAAAAATTAAAAATGACGCGCCTGCTTGTACATGTGGAGGGACAAACCGAAGAGACGTTTGTCAACGAATTGCTGCGCCCCCATCTTCTGGCAAAGGGTTTCACCTCGGTGTCGGCCAGGCTGCTGGGCAATGCCCGGCTGCGTGAGCGTCGCGGTGGCATCAAGGCTTGGGCCGCCGTGAAAGACGACATCACCCGCCATCTATTGGCTGACGCGGGCTGTTTTTCGACCACCATGGTTGACTACTATGCCCTGCCCGCCACCGGACAAAAGGCATGGCCAGGGCGAGCAAACGCAAATCAGTTATCGCACACACTCAAAGCGCAAGAAGTGGAAAATGCGGTTGCCCAAGATATTGCCGTGGCACTCAATGTGCCGGTGCACCTCTCGCGTTTTATCCCCAACGTCGTCATGCACGAGTTTGAAGCGTTGCTCTTTAGTGACTGCACAGCATTCGCAGCAGGTGTGGGCCGCGCTGAACTGGCCGCCGCTTTTCAAAAGATCAAAGACCAGTTTGCCAGCCCCGAAGAAATCAACGACTCTCCTGTAACGGCCCCTTCCAAACGCGTAGAAGGCCTGATACCGGGCTACCAAAAGCCTTTTCTTGGCAATCTAGCAGCCTTAGAAATTGGGCTGCCGAAGATGCGGCAAGAATGCCCCCGGTTCGCGCAATGGCTGGCAAATTTAGAAGCGCTTGCCTGAACCATGTTGAATCAAGACTTGCAACCAACCGCCATGTCTGTGCTAGCTTCAGCGAAAGGTGAGCATACGGAATTCGATGCCCAGCCCTGCACCGAGTCCAAAATTGAAGACCTGGCCCTGGGCCAGTTTGATGCCTACCGCCGCGAAGCGGTAGATGCCGACACCATTGCCGCCAACCACCGCAGCATCGAACAGCAACTGGCCTCGCTGCGCCTGTACGACCCCGACAGGCGCTGCGCCACCCACGCAGGCGTGTTGCTGGTGGGCAAAAACCCGCGCTTTTATTTGCCCGGTGCCTACGTGCAATATTTAGAGCTGCCCGGCACATCGCTCACCGAAATCCCCAACGACCAAGCTGAAGTCTCGGGCGACCTGCACACCATCGTCAAAGAACTAGAAGGCCGCCTGCGCCTGCTGATCAAAACCACCATGGTCAAAGTGAGCGCCCTGCAAGAAAAGCAAGTGCCCAACTACCCCGAGGCCGCCATCCGCGAGCTGCTGATGAACGCCGTGATGCACCGCAACTACAACAGCAACTCCCCCATCCGTTTCTACGCCTTTGCCGACCATATCGAAATCCAAAGCCCCGGCGGCCTGTACGGCGAGGCCACCGCGCAAAACTTTCCCACCCGCAACAGCTACCGCAACCCCGTCATCGCCGAAGCCCTCAAGTCCCTGGGCTTCGTCAACCGCTTTGGCTACGGCGTGCAGCGCGCCCAAGCCCTGCTAGCAGACAACGGCAACCCGCCTGCGGAGTTTGAGTTTGATGCGCATTCGGTGTTGGTGAAGATTTATAAGAGGGCGGCATGAATCCAATGTTTCAGTTTGAAGAGCACGGCAACTTTGCGTTGGATCGCAGCGACTACGAAGAAGTGCCCAGCAAAGGCTTCTTTAGACTATTTCCCGGCAACAAAGTGCGCCTGAAATACGGCTACGTGATAGTGGTTGACGGCGCAGACTACGCCCATGATGCTACCCCATACGCTATCAAGTCAGGAGCTGCTCACGCTCTATTTATAAGGGCTAAAGTCCTAAAAGATACAAAAATCGGCACCCCTGGCAGCGACGCAGTCAAAGTCAAAGGCGTAGTCACCTGGGTAGCGGTAGCCGACGCAGTACAAGCCGAAGTGCGCCTTTACGACCGCATGTTCAAAGACGAACACCCAGATGCAGGCGGCAAAGACTTTTTGGCAGAGCTGGACCCCGACAGTTTGAAAGTCATCACCGCCTACGTAGAGCGATCGCTAGGCGCAGGCGGCGCGATAGCCGCCCAAGCCGACGACAAGTTTCAGTTTGAACGGCATCGGTACTTTGTGGCAGATCGCAAAGACCATGGGACGGGGAAAGCGGTGTTTAACAAGATTACTGGACTCAAAGATACTTGGGCGAAGTAAATAGAGCTAACGCGCATGAAATCATTAGACATTCAACAAACATAAGGAGCATATTTTGGCAATAGCATCAAGAGGTATGTCCATTCAAGAAGCGTATAGAAATTATCGGGATGGCAAGCTAATTGTCAATCGGCAATATCAGCGTAAGTTGGTTTGGTCAGTAGAAGAAAAGACAAAACTAATTGATAGTGTTTTGAAGCAGTATCCGATTCCTTTGATACTTTTGGCTACCAGCATTCAAGGTGATCACAAGCTTGAGATTATTGACGGTATGCAACGGTTGAACGCGATTTTTGGTTTCATCGACAACGAATTCCAATATGACGGCTGTGTGTTTGATATCGATCAATTTGCACGTGCAAAGCAGGCATCAGAAGATGGGACCTTTGATGCAGCAGCAGCAGATGTAAAGCGGCTTGATCCAAAATTATGCGCGAATTATCTCGACTATCAGCTTGCGATTACACAGTTTGATGCTGACAACCCTTCGCATGTAGTTAACGTATTTGGCCGTATCAACTCTGGCGGACGGCAGCTTAGCGATCAAGAACGCCGGCAAGCTGGCGTAATCAACTCGTTCGCAAATATTGTTCGTACGCTAGCAAGTGAATTACGTGGAGATACATCAAAAGAATCGTTGCTGCTTAGCGAGATGCCAAGCATTAGCATTGAATCGCAAAGATCTACCCAGCGATATGGGTTGATTGCGAACGACATTTTTTGGTGCAAGCAGGGGATCATTCGGACTAAGAGTCTCATTTCCAGCGAGGATGAAGAAATTGTTGCGGATCTTGCTTCCTCAATTCTGTTAAAGAAACCTTTAGCTATTAGCCGCGAAGCTCTCGACGAGTTGTATGACGCAGAGTCTGACAACTACAAGCTGATAGAAAAGTCATTGACCGTCTACACCTCTGAGAAGCTTAAGACCGACATTACCCGCACATTCTCCGTTTTGCGAGAACTCATAACCGGCCACAGTAACGCTCAAAATTTCTTGCGTGATCTGATGCGCCCGGGGAAAAACCCTATAAAAACGCCTTTCTATTCACTTTTCATGGCGTTTTTTGAATTGATAGTTAACCGACAACTTACTCCTAATGATCCACAAGGAATATTTAAAGCATTGGAAAAATCTGGTGAACGCCTTGTTTACAACGCACACTATGCAAAAACTGAAGATCGAGAAAAAAATATCCAAGTAATTCAGGCGTTGATAGTAAATTATTTTGTTAAGCAGGAACCTCCAATCATTACGCATGGCGCAAGCCTTGCGCTCGATTTGGAAAACTCACTTCGAAGATCAAAGACTGAGTCTGCTAGCTACGAAATGAAGCAAGGAATTTTAGACTTAGGAAATACAAGGGCAATTGATTCAGAATTGCTCAAAAAAATAAATCAAACGATTTGCGCCATCGCAAATCTCGGCCCAAAATCTCGTGGTTATTTAACTATAGGCGTTGCCGACAAGAAACCTGACGCAGAGCGCATAACGAAACTTGACGGGGTCGTTTATACGGACGTTGCAGAGCGCTATGTAGTTGGAGTCGAAAGAGAAGCAAAAATTCTAGGTAAAAAATTAGATGACTATGTAGCAATAATTGTCAACTCCATTAAATCATCAGCCATCCCTGAACCGTTGAAAACTCACGTACTCACAGGAATCGATGTCATTACATTTAGCGGCCATACGATTGTCCGCATAACTATTCCAGAGCAGAAACTACCAAGCTTTATTGACAACAAGTGCTTCGTGAGAAATGCTGCTAACACGGTTGAACTGACTGAGTTATCCCAAATAGCTGCTATCACGCAACGATTTCAATTGAGCAGTTAAGCTCTTTAGAAATCAAAGTCGCACGCTACCGAAATGCCTCGCCCCCAAACCATCCAAATCTACCTCCCCGCAGGCGACCCGCGCGGGATGCGGGTGGCGGAGATCACCACGCGGATTGTTCGGGTGGTGGAGGTGCCGCGCAGCCAACTGGGTGAGTTTTTGAAGATGCCCGAGGCCTTGCAGGTGGGGGTGTATTTTTAAGCGGCAAAGACTTTTGGAACCGGGCGCTGGTCGTGGTGTCGCTCACCAACAGCATGACGCAAACGCATGCGCTGTTTTTGGAATGGTTTGCCATTGGCCAGGCCACGCAGGCCGGGCGCTACAGCCTGGAGAACGGCAACGCGGGCGCGCGGCCTCACACGCCCGCGCCGCTAGAGGCCGACTGCCACGAGATCCACGAGACCGCCGCCACCCTGCTGGCCACGCTCGGCCAGCCGATTTTTGAGCCGCTGACCAACGCGGCTACTAGCAAGGGTGAGAAAGAGCTGTTCTATTGCAAAGGCTCGGGCGCGGACGGGGTGGGCGAATACACGACTGAGGGGTTTGTGGTGCTCAAGGGCTCCAAAGCGCGTTTAGACAGCGTGGCATCCATCCAGCCGTCGCAAGAACGCATACGCCAGCTGCTGGCCGCCGAGGGCATCATGGCGGCGCAGGGCGGCGTGTACGTATTTACCCGTGACCACTTGTTTGCCAGCCCCAGCATGGCCGCCGTGGCACTGATGGGCCGCTCTGCCAACGGTTGGTCTGAATGGAAGACCCCGCAAGGCCAGACGTTGGATGAGGTGAAGCGGCAGGCGGTGACGATTGCAGATTGATGGCACTACGCTTTTAGTAGCTGCTCCCGCACTATTTTATTGCGCCAGGGGCCATTTTTATGCATTTTTTATCGATGTAAACGTTAACAGTGACCAGGGCACTTAACGCGCTTTCGTTGCTAATAATGAAAGGCCCTAGCAGTTTGATAGGGCAGGTTCAACTACAACAAGGAGCACACGATGAGATTTATACCTTTGGTCACTTAAGTTCGACACTTCCCCCACGTAAGTCTATGATTTCATTGAAAACGAAGTTCAAAGCGCAGACTACAAAACGGGCTTGGCCAAGTCCGACGGTGTCGGTAGGGCTAACTCCAAGGCAGCAAACAGCGATTTCTGAGCAGGGGTCATATCAGTCAAACCCGTCAGAGTGGTTCCATCCGTTGTTTGCACCGTTTGCTGGTGAATACGTTTGAGCTGCTCCAACAGCGTGCTGGGCGACTCCGAACGGTGGGCAGCGGCCAGGCGCATACGCATCACCCGGTACAGCACCAGCGCTAGGAAACACACCAGCGCATGCGCGCGGATACGCTGGGGCAAGCGGTGGTACACCGGGCCGATTTCGATATCCGACTTGAGCACCCGAAAGCCCCGCTCGATATCGGCCATGCTCTTGTAGCGCTGCACCACCTCAGCCGCTGGCGATGCCGTATTGGTCACCAGCAGCAGCTTTCCATCCAGCAGCTCCAGATAGCGCTTCTTCTCCTCGTCAATAGCGTAGCTAAACAACTCTGCCTTCAAGTCCACCTTGATCACATGCGCCAGATGGGCCTCTTTGACCGCGTTATAAAAACGCGCCTTGGTGCCCGAGTCCGACATCGGTCGCCCCTTGCCCTTCTTTCGGCCCGCGTGCGCAGCGTCATCCTGCGCATCGAGCTTGTCGCTGCACTGCTGCGCCAGCTTGAGCAGCTGGGCAATGCTGGTGGTACGCGCCTGGGTACGCCGCGCTGCCACCTCAGGGTCATGCGCCACCACCAGGCGCAAGCCTTGCCACGTGGTTTCTGCGCACCATTCCTGATCAACGGCCTGCGCCTGAGCGAGCTGCTTCAAGTCATCGGTAAAGTCCCCATAACGGGCAGCGGGCACCGCCAAAATGTAGTCAATAGCCGCATCTCTTCCACCGGCTTTGAGCTGCTCTTGCAGCTTGCCCAGTTCTTCGATATTGCTAACACTGAGCAGGCCCCGGTCTGCGATCAACACCACCCGCTTGAGGGGGTAGCGCTCCAATAAACCGCGAATCATCGGCAGCAGGGTCTTGGCCTCGGCAGTGTTGCCCGGATGCACTTCATGTGCGATGGGCAAGCCCTCAGCGGTTTGCACCAGGGAGAGCATGAACTGGCGCTCGACCAACCCGGACTTGGCCCGGCCATAGGCGCGCACATCCTCGGGCACATCCGTCTGGCCGGTCACGCCCACCGTGGTGAGGTCGTAGAACACCACTGACAGATCTTGATCGATCAAGGGGCGCATGAGCGTGGCCAGTTGATTGCTCAACGCCGCGCTGTGCTTGTCGAGCACATCCATGGCGCGCAGCAACTGCTGGTGCTGGGGACGTACGTCTTGGCCCACAGGCAGAGCCACAGTCTCCAGCCAGCGCAGCACACCGAGTTTGCTGGCGGGATCACACAGGCGGTTAAAGACCATCAGGCGCAGACAGGCCAGGACATCGACCTCGCTCTTGGAGCGGCGCCAGGCGGTTGCCAAGCCGTCTAAACCCAGGCTGCGCCACAGCTCAGACAAGGCCCAGACATCCCCGGCGTGGCGAGCCTGTTTGAAGCACAGACCCTCCAGTGCAGGCGTGGCAGGCGAGAGGCCGCGTGCGCGTTGCAGCGCGGCAATCAAGGTGTCCACCTCGCCCCCGCTCTCCAGGCGACCCAGCGTGCAGACGGTGCGCTGGCGCGGCTGGCCTTGCGTGTTGCGAAACGATTCAACCAGCTGGGCGTAGCGCCGATTGCCTGATTGGGTGACTTTGATGAACATGAGCCGTAGTGTAGCGCAAGTTGGCATCAATTAAAACTACAAACAACAA
>JANMTF010000219.1:0-11320 GCA_031390175.1 Polaromonas sp. | reverse complement strand
TTCCCGGTGGGCCTGCTGACCTGCGTCACAGGCGTGTCCGGCTCGGGCAAATCTACGCTGGTGAATGACACGCTGTACGCCGCCGTGGCCCAGTCGCTCTACCGCGCGCACGACGAGCCTGCCGCGCATGAAGAGATCCAGGGCATCGAGCATTTTGACAAGGTGATTAATGTCGACCAGTCGCCCATTGGCCGCACGCCTCGCAGCAACCCCGCCACCTACACGGGCCTGTTCACCCCCATCCGCGAGCTGCTGGCCGACGTACCCATGGCGCGCGAGCGCGGCTACGGGCCGGGGCGCTTTAGCTTTAACGTGGCGGGTGGCCGCTGTGAGGCCTGCCAAGGCGATGGCGTGGTGAAAGTAGAGATGCACTTTTTGCCCGACGTGTACGTGCCTTGCGATGTGTGCAAAGGCGCGCGCTACAACCGCGAGACGCTGGAGGTGCTGTACAAAGGCAAGAACATCTGGCAGGTGCTGGACTTGACGGTCGAGGTGGCGCACGAGTTCTTCAAAGCCGTGCCCACTATTGCGCGCAAGCTGCAAACCCTGCTGGACGTGGGCCTGAGTTACATCAAGCTCGGCCAGTCCGCCACCACGCTCTCGGGCGGCGAGGCGCAGCGCGTCAAGCTGGCCCTAGAGCTGAGCAAGCGCGACACAGGCCGCACGCTGTACATCCTGGACGAGCCGACGACGGGCCTGCACTTTGCCGACATCGAGCTGCTGCTCAAAGTGCTGCACCAGCTGCGCGACGCGGGCAACACCATCGTCATCATCGAGCACAACCTGGACGTCATCAAAACCGCAGACTGGCTGATCGACATGGGCCCTGAGGGGGGCGACGGCGGCGGACGGGTGGTGGCACTGGGGACACCGGAAGACGTGGCACAGAACACAGAGAGCCATACAGGGCGGTATTTGAAGCGTCTGTTTGCCACACAAGCACTATAATTTTAATAGCTGCTCCCGCGGTATTTTATTGGTCTACAGACTTAAATGGCATATAAAACGTGCTCCATTTCGTTAGAAAGTTCAGGCCACAGTTTTTGAGTCATTACTTATAACTACAGGGTTTGTACAGCATCGCTTTGTAATGTAAATACCTCAGTGCGTGATATTATTCACATACGAAATGATGTGAGCAACAGCATGTTGAAGAAACTTTTAGGCACTCGCGAACCGTCTGCCACCCAACCACCCGAGGCTTCCGCCCTGCGCGAGATAGCGGAGCTAGATGCATCGCTGCTGATTGAGTTTTTATGCACCGCTGAGTGCATCACCCCCATGAACCGCCAGGAGGCCAAGATCGCCAGCGGCTACATGCGTGCACGCCAATACGCGGATGGCGACGTGATCTTCAAAGAAGGCGACAAATCCAACACTAACTACATGCTGTGGATCCTGCACGGTGAAGCCGTGGTTGAAGCACTGTCAACCAATCTGGGCAGCCCGATCACCGTCACCGTGCTCGGCCCGGGAACAACCTTGGGTGAACTGAGCCTGATGGACGGTGGCGTGCGCTCTTTGTCTTGCACTGCCTCTGGCAGCACACGCTGTGCGACGTTGACCAAACGCATGTTGCAAAACATGGCGCTGGACCATCCGGAACTGGCCACCAAACTCATGTCGATCATTTTCATCGGTGTTTCGGTGCGTCTGCGGGATCTGACCGAAAAGCTCAAGCGCTACGTGCGCCTGAACCAAACCATGAACGAAGAGTTGCGCGAGACCATGACCATGCAGGTCTTGCGTTAAACCTATTTGCCACGCCCTGCCAACGCCGCTGTATGCCCACCCCCAGTGAACCTTCTCGCTTATCAGCATGGCTGAGCGCGCTAGGCTTGCAAAGCTACGAAACTGCTTTTCTAGATAACGACATCAATTTTGAGCTGCTGCCCGAGATCACAGCGGACGATCTGCGTGAGATGGGTGTTAGCTCGGTAGGGCACCGGCGTGCGCTGCTGCAGGCCATTGCTGCGCTGGGACAGCCGCAGCCTGCGACAGATTCGGTAGCGGTCCAGCCAGCCAACGCACCCATGACGACGCCCAAAGCTGACGCTGCACTGGCGCCAGCAAACTCCGTAGTGCAAAGCGTGAGCAACCACCAGCACCGGTTGCTCACCGTCATGTTTTGCGACTTGGTGGGCTCTACCGAGCTGTCAGGTCGTTTAGATGCAGAGGATTTGCAGTCGCTAGTGCAAGCCTACCGAGAGTGCATTCGCGCGGTAGTGCAAAAACACAAGGGCTATATTGCGCAGTATTTGGGTGATGGCGTATTGGTGTATTTCGGCTACCCCAGCATCAGCGAGTCAGACTGCGAGCGCGCACTGCGCGCAGCACTGGACGCTCTGCGCGCCATCCAGCGTGTGCAGCCCATAGCCGGCGTGCAACTGCAGGTGCGCATGGGCTTGGCCACCGGCACGGTAGTCATTGGCCAGCTGGTAGGCGCAGGCGATACCCACGAGATCGGCGCAGTGGGCGAAACGCCCAATTTGGCGGCTCGTATGCAAAGCCTGGCCGCACCGGGCGGCGTAGTGGTGTCAGAGGCTACCCGCGATGCTGCGGGCGATTTGTTTACTTTCCGCAGCCTGGGCTTGGTGGATATCAAGGGCACAGCGCAGAGTGCCCATGCGTGGGAACTTTTGTCAGAGCAACAGAGCCAAAGTCGCTTCCAGGCCACCAGGGGGCGCAGGCGTATTGGCCCACTGATTGGCCGGGATGTAGAACTGACTTTTTTACGTGACAAGTTTGAACGCTCGCGCAGCGGGCGAGGCCAAGCCATTTTGCTGCGCGGTGACGCAGGTACCGGCAAGTCGCACCTCATCACCCGACTGTATGCCGATGTGGGGCCAGGCAACTCTGGTGCCCCCGTCTTGCAGTGCTCGCCCGATTACAGCCAAACCCCTTTGTACCCGTGTATTCAGCATATCGAAGCGGCCGCCAAAATCAGCTATGAAGACAGCGACACCGAAAAGCAGCGCAAACTAGAGGCTCTGGCTGTGCACTACGGCCTGGGCAGTAACGAAGATTTTTTTGCTTTGGCAGAGCTCCTGGGGCTGCGCAGCATCAGCGCACCGCAAATGGCGGGTTTGAGTGCAGACGCCGTGCGCAGCCGCATTCAAGGCGCGCTGCTGCGCTGGCTGCACAGCCTGGTGCGAGAGCGCACGCTGGTGGTGGTGGAAGACCTGCACTGGGCCGACCCCAGCACCAACGTGCTGCTCAGCCGCTTTGTCAGCGAGCTGCCCCGGCAAAGCGCCATGCTGATCGCCACGTCGCGGCCCACCAAAGACAAAATGTTCAGCGACGGTGCCCATGTAAGCGTACTGCACCTGGACCGTTTGCCCGAGGGCGACATTCGCGCCATCGTCACGGCACTGGCCGCGCCACGGCAGATGCCCGAGACGCTGATGCGCCAGATTGTGGATCGCTCGGAAGGCGTACCTATTTTTGCTACCGAGCTGGCGCACGCGCTGCTGCTGCGCGATGATTTTGACAACCCCGCTGGCACCAAAGGTATTCCGTCTACCCTGAGCGATATTTTGCTGGCCCGCCTGGACCAGTTGCAGCATGGCCGCATGACCGTGCAACAGGCCGCAGTGTTGGGGCGCGAGTTTGACATGGCGTTGCTAGTGGCTTGTGCTAAAGACTTGATGGAAGACACGCAAGCCGCGATTGAAGAGCTGTTAGACGCCCAACTCTTTGTGCAGCGCAACACCCCTAACGGCATTGTGCTGAGCTTTGACCATATGCTGGTGAAAGACGCGGTGTACCAGCGCATGCTGCGCGCGGACCGCGTGCGCTTGCATGCCAAGGTAGCGCAGGTGATGGAGCAAGAGTTTACGCTGTCCATTACCAGCGCGCCGCACCTGTTAGCTATGCACCACACCGAGGCGGGCAACCTGGAGCGCGCGGTGTATTTCTGGGAACGGGCCGGCGAGCTGGCGGCCAACCAGTTGGCACCCCAAGAAGCTGTGGCCCATTACAGCCGCGCACTGGAGATGCTGGCCGAGATGCCCGAGAGTGTTGCGCGCGACGCACAAGAGCTCAATCTGTGCATGGCCGTTGCGGGGCCCTTGATCGCCGCACGCGGTGTGGGCTCGCGCAAACTCATTGCGATAGTAGAGCGTGCCTATTCGCTGTGCGCGCGGCTGCCGCACAGCGAATACCAAGTCTCCGTGCGCTACCTCAAGTGGGCTGTAGCCTTGAGTGGTTGGCATCTGGCCGATCTGCGTGCACTGGCCACCCAGGTGCGCGAGGCTGCCCGCAACGACAATGAGATTGACCAGCTGCTGGCGCACCGCGCTATGGGCTTTACCTGCATGATCCAAGGCCAGTTGGCCAAAGCGCAAGAGGAGTTTGAGGCTTTTCTGAAGCTCTATGATCCGGACAGACATGGCAACGCCATCAATTTTCGCTTTAGCTCCAACAGCCATGTGTGCTCTGTATTGCTCGGACTGGCCACTACTTGCTCCTTACGACAAAACGCCGAGGCGGCCAACCATTGGCGCGACCAAGCTTTGCAGTATGCCCAGCGCAGCCACAACCACTCTTCGATTTGCCAAGCCTTGGTGTTTTGCGGGGGCCATATCAGCGGTCTGTGGAAGCGCGCCGAAGACATGGCCCGCTACGCTACCGAGGCGCATGACTACGCCAGCAAACACCAATTGCCCATCTGGGCTCCTTATACCGACTTGATCACCGCGCTAAGCCACCTGATGCAGCCAGTGCCCCCTTTGCATGCCGTCGCCTACCTGGAAAAAGCCAAGTCCTGTATCGACGTACTGTTGACCCAGCACAGCGCCTACCTCACCACATGGGTGGTGTTCTATGTACGCGCCTGTTTGGACCATGGCCGCGTGCAAGACGGCCTGGATGCGCTGCTGCGCATTGAAGAACGGGTGAACACCGGAGAGCGCTGGATGGAGCCTGAATACCTGCGGCTGCGGGCCCGCTTGCACCATGCCAGAAGTCCCAGCGATGCGTCACCCGCGCTACACATGCTGCGCGACGCCCTGGCGCTGGCCTACCAACAAGATACGCTGATTTTTGTAACGGATATTCAGCACGACATCCAGACCCTGGAAGCCGCTGTACCACTCCCACTCGAAGCACGCCACCCATGACCCTGCATACGCAAGAAATAGTCACCACGTTTGAAGAGGGCTACACCAACGATCTCTTGCAACGGCTCAAAAAGCAACTGATCGACGAGCACCCCGACGGGCGCATGCCGCGCGATGCGCACCCCAAAATGCACGGCTTGGTGCAAGCAGAATTTGTCATACATGACAACTTGCCGCCCCGGTACCGCATTGGCGTGTTTGCTGCGCCGGCTACCTACAAAGCCTGGGTGCGTTTTTCCAACGCCAACGGCGCGGCACAGCCTGATGCCAAGCGCGACATTCGCGGCATGGCCATCAAGCTGGAGGGCCTACCAGGCGAGAAACTCAGCGATGAGCCCGATTGCGCGGAGAACCAAGATTTTTTATTGATCAGCAGCGACGTGTTTTTATGCGATAACGTGCAAACCTTTGATGGCATGGTGGGCGCAATCCAAGGTTCGCTGTGGAACAAGCTGTGTTATTTTGCTGGTAACCTGGGTGTGGTGTGGCGGCTCATCGGTGCGTTCAAGGTGTTTGCCAATCCCTTGGCCATCCGTTACTTCAGCAGCACGCCGTATCTGCTGGGGGAGCATCCAGTAAAGTATTGCGCTACCCCGGTTGCGCCGCTGGCGCAGCAAGTGCCCGTGCATCCTGGTGATAACTTTTTGCGTGAGGCGATGGCCGCGCAACTCAGCAAACAAAGCGCTGAGTTTGTATTTGGTGTCCAACGCCAAACTAATCCACAACTTATGCCTGTGGAAGATGCCACCGTCCAGTGGAACGAAGCAGCTTCTCCCTTCGAGGCAGTGGCCACGCTGCGCATCTTGGCACAAAATTTTGACACGCCCGAGCGCAACCGGCAAGGTGAGGACATGCGCTTTTCTCCCTGGCACTGCCTTGCAGCGCACCGTCCGCTGGGCAGCATCAACCGCGCGCGGCGTGTGGTGTACCACGGCATCTCTGAGCTGCGCCGCCGCGTGAACGGCGTCAGCTAAAGTCAGCACAAACGATCGCGTTGCGCTTTAACGCTTAGGCTTACGTCGGGTCGATCAAGCCTCGGGCCACCAAGCGCAATGCGGTAAGGCTGGGCACAAAGAAGTAGTCTCCACCGCGCGTTTCTACCAAACGCGGAATATTTCGCACAAAGCGCGGTGGAGCATCGCCAGCAGGGTCAGCGGCATGCACTACGCAAGTGGGGTCGATGGCATTGTGGTTGCCCAGCAGCACTTCTTTGTCATTGCCTTCACGGAAATCGTTGCCGTAGTTGACCCATTGCTGCTGTATGAACTCATACTGGCGACTGATATCTGCGTTAAGCATCATCATGATCACACCATGGTTGCCGGTGTCGCTGCTGCGGTCACTGCTATTGCCATAGGCCAAGCCGCGCCTTAAAATGCGCCGCCGATTGGCCAAGGCTCCTGGTGTATCAAACGCACCTTTGTCGCGCGCAAACTCACCCGGGCACACGCCTGCCTTGATCTCCAGGGATGCACGCGGATTGATCCTGCGAATATGCGCGCTCATGGGGCAGCGTGCGCCGCTCATGTCGTCGTCGTAGACGAAGTCGCTTAGCATCGCATCGCGTTGGTCGGGGCTGGCTTTGTCAAACTCTGCATCCCACACCTGCTTGGCTTGCGCATCTGGTGCGCTCACCAAGGGCGCGCCATTGTCTCGCCACCGGCCCACAAACTTGGCCGCCAGCAGCTCGGGGCCACCGGGGTAGTGCTCGCCTTCGCGTTGTAAAAGTGTGTCGAACGAGGCCACGTTTTGGTGCAGCTTGCGGTACACCATGTAGGTGCCATTGCGCGAGAACATCACCGGCTCTGGCGCGGGTGGGTACTCTTTGGCCTCGTCGATATGCCCGAGCAAAAACTCACCCGTAGCCAAAGGCTCCCAAGTGCCGTCGTCCATTTGTTTGCCACGGCCCTCCACGCGGTAGCGCGGGTCGGCAATGCCTTCAAAATACGGGTCGCCGATGCCATCGGTATAGCCAAAATGCTCTTTGGCCGTGGGCTGGCCGTTCTCCCACAGCAGATGCCCTTCTTGGTAGGGCAACAGTTGCCCGTCCTGCCCGAGGTGGCCGTCTAATAATGCGACTGCGCCGTGGCTGTCGGCCAACGTCTGGACAATCGCCTCGTACTGCTCGGCCATCGCGTTGGGGCTTTGTGCATTCAAGGTCAACAAGATATGCACCGCTTTGTCGGCCTCAGTGCTGCGCCACACCGGGTCCCAATAGTCTGGGCCACTGGGGCCATCGTCGCCGATGATATCTCGGCGGCTGCGCATGCCCATGGTGAACTGTGCAGGGAAGCTGTTCAAACTGGCTTGCGGTACATCCAGTGCAACAAATCCGGCATGGTTAATGGCCATGTTCAGGGTGACTACGGGTTTGGGGATGCCGCCCGGCGCATCACCCCACGTGGCCGAGGTGGTGATGCGCGGTATCACCCCTGCCAACCACTGGCGACCCAGGCGGCCATCGCGCACATTGAGCAGCAGATAGCGCGCCACGGGGAAACCAAAGCGCCCATAGGGCCGCACGACATTGCCTTGGATGTCCCATAAATCTAGCACTTTGGTCATGGCTGCTTACCTTCTTGTTGGGCGGTGGTCACGGCGGGGATGAGTTGCAGGGCCAGTTCATTTTTTGCACCTGCGGGCCACGATGGGCCCGTGACGTCGCGGGGTTTGACGCGCAGCATGAACTCCCGATAGGCTTGGCGCAGTTGTGCGGCAGGCAGGTCTTGGGTAGTTTGCGCAAAGCGTGAGAACTCTTGCTTGATGTACAACGCTTTCAATTGCTCGTCCAAAGGGTCGTCGTTCGAGCCGACAAAGAACAAGGCGGCATCGAGCTGGCAGAGTTTGACATAGGCCACAAAGCTGTCGGCATCAGTTACCTTGTCAAAGCCATAGCAGTACTGCCACACGCTGCGCACATCTTGCTCCGTGTGGTGCCACATGCCGCGCAAATAGGGTTCCAGATCGCCGTGAAAATTGCTGGAAAAAACCAGGTAGCGGGACTGCAAATGATCCTCGTAAGGCAGCGCCCCCTTGCGCCATTTGTCAGGCAATACCGGCAATATGTCGGACAGCGTGTCCCAGATACCGCCGCCTGGCAAAGACTCGGTATACACATCGTCCAGAATGTAATACCGGCATAAATAGGTGTTAGGTACCCGCGCCATCGGGCTTTGGCGCAGTTCGTTCCACACCTCTAGTTTGTCGCGCATCACGTCGCAGAATGCGGCGTTGCCATCGACTCCTGGCTTGATAGGGCACAACATCGTCAGCGCATAGGCTTTCCCGGACACATTGCTGCTCATACGGGCTCCTTGTAGCCTTTGAAGGGGCTGAGTGATTGCAGGCGCTCTTCGTCCATGCGCTGCTGCACGCAGTGCGCAGCCATGCTGACGATCGGCGTATGGCGCATGCTGCCCATGTCGTGCTGCAAGTCGCGCAGGAGCAGATGGAACTGCTTTTGAAAAGCCTCGTCGCTGGCTTGTTCGTCCAGGTTGGCATCAAAATCCATTAGCGCCAGGCGCAGTTTTTTAGCACCCTTCACATCGTTGGCGCTGGCCATGGGGTAGGCGCTGTAGTAGTGGATGGTCTCGATCTGGTTGTAGCGTATGTAGTCGTGAAAGGGCGTCAGGGGCACCGACTTGGGGTAGCGAATGTCCCATTTCCAAAACATGTCCAGGCCGCTGGGAATGGCAAAGGTGAACGAGTCCACATACTGGTCCCAGCTGCCATTGAAGTTGCTGAAAAACAGCATGTAGCTATAGCGCAAGTTTTCTTTCGGCTGCTCGGGTGCTAAATGGGGGAACTGCTTGTGGCCCACGATCACCCAGCGCGCGTAGTGGATCAAGGAGAGCGACACCAGGCCCGCCAGAGTGGAGGGGCGCTTCAGGGCGATCCAGAAGATCAGTTTGTTGAGCCACGCTGTCCATGTGCGCACGGGCGTGACGACGTTCATGGCATAGGCTTTGCCTGCGATATTTGACACTTTTTGTCTCCAGTGAGCTGCTTGTTACTTTGCGCAGCTTCGATGTGCTGTGAGTTTAATCTGGTGCGAGGGTGTCGATGCCAAAACCGGCTAGTCTTTATGGACTAGTTTCTTGCCGCTCGCGCCAAGCCATATTCGCTATGGATTGGGCACAGTGCGTCGGGCACAGGGTGTTTGTACGCCTGGTCGCTTGGTGTGTACGGCGACGTGGCTGTCCCCCGTGTTGGCCTAGGACCAACTCCTCTATGCCGCTACGCCGTACACACCAAGCGACTGGGCAGCGAGTAGGGTGGGCGTGCGGTGGTGCAAGACCCTCCATGCTGGAAAAGGCGTGTCTGCACCGGCGGTAAAACACCCACCACGCCAGACAGGGAGTATCTGCACCAGTGGAGGAGTGCCGGTAGCACATGGGGTGAGCTGGCGGGTGTTTTCGTGGGGGAGGGAGTGGGCCATGCCGACGATGTGCTCTTGGCCCTGGACGGTGGTTTGCAGACCAGCCATGGCGTGCACGCTGCCGTGGGCTACAGGGCTGCTTTGTGCAGCGGCGTGGATGCGCTGCTACGGGTGGGCGGTGATGGTGTGGTTTGGCTCGCGTTTATAAAAGCGGGCGTGGTCTTGTAGCGTGAGTTTGCGCAGGGTAGTGCAGGGTGTTTTCGGTTTTGCTGTTGCTGACATGACTGAATTCGCAAACTGTTGACTGATGGTTGCTCCTGAAAATAATTTTGCACCATTCATCCTGAGCTTGTCGAAGGGCTTGCCAAGGCTTGGGGAGGTGATCGGCATGCATTTACGTGCCGCGTTGGCAACCGGTGCTCACGCAGCAGCTTGCTCACCAGCTTGTATATGCTATATAAAAAATAGCTGCCTCCGCAATATCCTAATGGGCTGCATCCCGGTCATTGTATTAAAAATGGCTTAAAAAAGTATATTTTGAGGTTATTTCTCGCTTCTCAGGTTGTCACCCGTCTTTGGCGCGTTAAATTATGCAAATTTATAAAATCTAGTGAATTGACTCCTATTAATGAGTAAATTCGTGAGTTATTTAACGAAATATTGAATGAAAAATAGAAAAAAAGGCTCTATGTGGTTTGTAGTGGGCAGCCCCGGCTAAAAGCAAATGGGGTCAGATGAAGCAAATGGGGTCAGATCAAAATTCAGGAAGACCCTCGGTTCGGAGCGTGCAACGCCATAACGAAATTTTGCTCTGACCCCTTTTGCGTAGTCTCCGGCGCGCGAGGCCTTCCCCCCCCCCTTTTTTTTGGGGGAGCAAAGAGTCCCTTGCACAAACCTGGCGCTTCGCGCCAGAGCGTGTGGCATGGGCATGCGCTGTGGCGCGAGCACGGGGGGGATGCCGGGCGGCAAGTCGGTGCCACGGATGCTGCTTGGGGGAGGTAACTTTTGACAAGTACGCATGATTGCATCACTCTATAAAAGAACAAATACCGAGTTTTTCACCATTAAAATAATAAATGACGGGATATTTGACTACTAAAAAATCAAAAAAGAGACGTAAATTGTCTACGGTTTGGCAAAGTACATAGATTCGCATAATTTAGCGTACTTCCAGCGGTCGCCAACGGACTTCGCGCCATGAAAAAGTGCTGAAAAACACGATTTTGGGAGCTTTTGAAGATAGTAATCGCTCTGCAGCCCAATAGAATGATGCGGTAGCAGCTCCTGTATGTGTAGCACGCTGAAGTGGGTGTGCAGGTGCTTGCCGGGGCATCTGGGCGTTTGCGGGCACATACGGGCGGCTGGAGCCGCCCGCCCGCCGCCGCGTCATAGTGCCTGTAAACCCCTGCCTGCTTGCTGGCTCTGGCGCGAGTGGCAAGGTCGGTGCTTGGGACTCTTCGCGCGCTGAGGGGCAGGCAAGACCTCACGCGCCGGAGACTACGCAAAAGGGGTCAGAGCAAAATTTCGTTAGCGCGTTGCGCGCTCCGGGCAGAGGGTCTTCCTGAATTTTGATCTGACCCCATTTGCTATCTGACCCCATTTGCTGAGACGCCGGACCTGCCCACTACAAATCACATAGACCCAATTTAATCTCTAAATTCTTTCTGGTTTTCTCTTTGTATTTTTTTGCGCTCTCTGCGTAACCTTCGCGCCCTCTGCGTTCAAAAAATCCCCTCTCCCTCCCTTTATCGCCCCTCCCCGCACGCCAAAAGCCACAACCATCAGCACCCCCGCAAAACCCTCCGGTACTGAATCGCTTCGG
>JANMTF010000204.1:0-7686 GCA_031390175.1 Polaromonas sp. | reverse complement strand
CGAAAACGCAGCCTCGGTCTGCAACACATCTAGCGCAGAGAGTCCCGCCTGCCGGGCTTTGCTTTTCCATCCTGCGACTACGCCCACCGCCTTGTCGATCATGCTCTTTGCCACACTGGCTTGCAGGCCATAGAAAGCTGCGGTGGCCAGCACGGTTTGCAAGTTGGGGCGGTTGTCTTGGTCATCTATGCACAGCACATGGTCTGCGTTGTGGATGCTGGGGTTGACATCAAACGCGGGGGCCAGTCGCCAGCCCTGGGCGCTGAGCACGAAGCCGTGGTTGCGCAGGTGGTCGTCGCGGTTGCCTGTGGCTACGTTAAACACTACGCGCTTGAACAACTGCGCCAAGTCGGCTTTGATGTGCGCGGGCACGCCGTTGCGCTGGATGAACTGGGCGATGTCGAGGTAGCTTGCACCCGCGCTTTCGGTTTTTTTCAGCATGGTCATGGCGGATGCATAAAACACCCGGCGGCCAGCTTGGCGGTCAAAGCGCTGCACACAGAAGGTGTGGAAGTCTTTGCCAAACCTGAGTGTTTTAGCTGGGGGCACTTCAATGCCTGCGGCCACGGCCAGGCTATGCGCTACGCCCTCCCACGCGCCGATGTCGCGGTCGTCGTCGCGGGCGGGGAACTTGGCTATCCACAGGCTGCCATCGCTCTGCGTAAAGTTGGCCTTGGGCCGCGCTCCGCCAAGCGACGCACCGGGTGCTACCAGCACCGCTAGCCAGCGGCGCAGGGCATCCAGGTCATCTATTTTTTTACTGGTCAACTGCTGGGCTACGCTTTGCAGCTCTTGCAGGCTGCTCAGAGGTGGTGCTGCCATTTTGTGATCATCTAGAAAAATGTCTGTGCCTTCGAGTTTGAAACGGAATGCGCCCTGGCGCGTGGCATCTTGCACACCGATGAGGTAGTCCCACGCGTACAAAGTTTTAACGCGGCGCTCTCGGTCTTTGGCCTCCAGTGCTTCGCGCCGCTGCATGAGTGTTTGACCCCAACGGTCGGGGGATGAATCTAAAAAGACACCAAAATTACCCGCCTCGGGACGAGGAAAGAAGGGGGCTTTGTCTAGCGACAAATCGGGGTCGAGGTTAAACACAAAAGGGCTTTGCAGCCAAGCCTGCGCGTACGCAAAGCGCACCTGGCCCTTGTCGTTATGCAGCGTGCCTACGCGCTGCTGCACGGGCAGAAAATTGGCATCCATCCACACTTCCAATGCCGCGCTCATGCCGCACCTGCTGATCGTGCAGGCTTGCTGCTGGGTGTACTGCTTGACGTGCGGGTTGATGCGCGGCGTGCGGGCAATTGCAGGTCTTGCAGCCTACGCCCCAGCTCATCGTCTTTGGCCAGCAGCGCTATATCGTTTTGCAGGTGCAGTACCTCCAGGATGCGCAGATAGGTGCCCAGCGCTACTGCGCTCTCGCCCTTCTCAGCGCGAAACAGGGTCATGCGCGACATGCCTGCGCGTGCAGCCACCGTCTCTACCGAGAGCTTGCGGCGCAAACGCGCTAAACGCAGCCTGCTACCCAGGTCGGACAGCAGGGTTTGTTCAGATGCGAAGACAGAGGGTTGAGCGGATGGCATGTATCATATTATAGACTTTTTACGCAAAATAAGTCCATAATGGAATACATACGTGCGACACCCGGCTTAAAAGAACGCCATGGTACGCACCTCGATGCTCTCGCGCTTTTGCGCGTTAGCAGGCGTGGTGGGGTCTTCAAAGGCGCTGTGGCCCATGAAGCGGGCGCGGCCATCGGTCTCAGAGTCATAGGTTTTAAGCAGCAGGGCCTGGGTGGGCTCCATATGGGGGAAGTAGACCCAGCGGTGCGCACTTGAATGGCGCATGACGTAGATCTCGCCAGTGCGTTCGCGGTATTTGAGTTCCATGCGCAGCATGTCTTCAGGCGCGTGGGTGGTGGCGTCGCACACGGCCAAAGGCAGCTCTTCTACGCGGCGGTACAGGGGCTTCCACACGTTAAAGAAAGCGACGCGGTTTTTTAATAACTCGTCGGCTTCATCGGGAAAAAGGTCGCGCACGCGCTGCGGGCCAGAGGCTACGGTGTAGTCGCTGTGCACCAACAACACGGCGGGGCGCTGCACGGTGGTTTGCTGCTTGAGGTCTGCGGGCAAGCGCTTTCGGATAGTGTGGTCAAACACTTCGACCCGCTTGGCACCGGTGTGCGCTTTGACAAACTCCACTACCTGGGCGTAGAACTGCGCATGCACCGCTGCATCGTTGTCAAACTGGTCAAACTCATCCTCAAAGGCCTTGAGCTCAAAGCCCTCTCGGTCGGCAGAGTAAGTGTTGACGCGCGGCCAGCCATTGTGGATCTCTACCTCCTGCGGGTCGGTGCCGGGTGGGTTGAGGTCCACTGGCTGGTCCGGCTCATAGAAGTAGTAGTCGGGCGGGCGGCCATTGTCCACGCTGTAGTTGAGCGAGGCGCGGACGGATTGTGCTGCGGTCATGGTGTATTGTGGTCAGTGGTAATGCGGCTTAGGCCGTAGGGCGGGTGAGTGTAAAGCCGGGGCCAACATAGGTTTTTTGCCAGCTGGGCAGCGCCTCTACGCGCTGGGTCATCCAGCGTTTGAGGTGCGGGTGCGCATCTAGGGGCAATTTTTGGTAGGGGTGCAGGTGCAAGGGTGCGGCCAGCGCAATGTCGGCGATGGTGGGCTGGTTGCCGCAGACCCAGTCGTTTTTGGCCAAGCGCTCGTTCAAGATGCCTGCCAGCTTGTGAAACTGCACGTCTTGCGCCTTCAGTACCGCTGGGTCTGGCTCGCCGCCGAGCAGCGGTTTGACGCAGTTCTCCACCAGGTACACGTAGCAACCCGGGAACCAGCTAGACGACTCCCACAGCAGCCAGCGGTTAATGTCAGCGCGTTTCTGCAGGTCTTTGGGGTAGGCGGTGTCTCGGTCATGCTTGTCGGCAGCGTATTGCAAGATGGCGTTGGACTCCCACAGCACAAAGTCACCATCCGCCATGGCGGGCACGGAGGCATTGCCATTGATAGCCAGGTAAGCGGGCTCTTTGTGCTCGCCTTTAAAGTAGTCCACATGCACGCGCTCGAACGGTGCGTTTAAAAAATCAAGCCCGGCCAGTACCTTGCGGCAGTTGACGGTGATGGGGTCTGCATAGATCTTCATGGTTGTCTCCTGGTTGTTTGGAAAGGAGAATTCTAGGCATTGACAGGCTTTCGCGCATCTGGTGGAATGCAAACTGATTGTTCTCGATTTAAAGACAATGACTTTATCCACCGACATGCTGGCCACTTTTGTGAAAGTGGCCGACAAGCTCAGCGTCAGCGGCGCGGCTGCCGACATGGGCATCAGCAAAGGCGTGGTCAGCAAGCGCGTGGCCCAGCTGGAGCAGACGCTGAACGCCACGCTGTTTAGCCGCAGCACGCGCCACATTGCCCTGACCCCAGCGGGCGAGGCCTACCTGGGCTACGCCCGCCAAGCCTTGCACACGCTCTCAGGGGCAGACGAGCGCCTGCGCGACCTGCGCCAGGAGCTCAGCGGCCCCATCCGCATTACCGCGCCCAGCTCGTGGGGGCAAAAAGTGCTGGCCAGTGTGATCCCCGAGTTTTTAGAGCGCCACCCGGCCATTGAGATTGAGCTGCTGCTCAACGACCGCATGATGGACATTGCGGTAGAGCGCATCGACATTGCGCTGCGCATGACCGCCACCGCCACGCCCGACTTGGTGGTGACCCCGGTGGCGCGGCTGGACTGGGTGATCTGCGCCGCGCCGCGCTACCTGGCCAGCGCGGGCACGCCCGCTACGCCCACTGACCTGAAAAGCCACGCCTGCATGAGCTACTGGCGCGAAAATTCGGACGATGCCTGGCAACTGGTGAAGGCAGGCCAAGTGCAGGCGGTACGGGTACACAGCCGCTACCACGCCAACAACGTGGAGGCAGTGGTCTACGCCGCGCTGGCAGGCCTGGGCGTGGCCTTGCTGCCCCGGTATGGCTGCGAAGACGATATGGCAGCAGGGCGGCTGGTGTGCGTGCTGCCCGATTGGACACCGGTCACCAAGTACGGCAGCCACATCACCGCCGTTGCCACGCCAGAGCGCATGCAGCTGCTGCGCAACCGGGCGCTGCTGGCATACTTGCGCGAGCGGCTGGCAGGGGCAGCTACTTAAGCAATTCCGGCGATACCAAGCGGGGCAGCAGCAGCGGAATTTCTGGCCAGATAATGATGGCACACAGTACCAAGAGCATGGGGATCAGCATGATCATGGTGTCTTTGAGGGCGTAACGCATGGGCACCTTGGCCACGGAGCAGGAGATCATCAAACACAGGCCATACGGTGGGGTCACCAAGCCAAACGCCAGCGCCACAATGCCAATGATGGCGAACGATACCGGGTGCATGCCCACTGCGGCGGCCAGAGGCTGCATGACGGTGCCCACGATGATGATGGCAGGGATTGCATCCAAAAAGCAGCCCACCACCAGGAACGCACCGGCAATCAAAAATCCGGTGCCAATGATGCCCAAGCCAAGGCCTTGTAAATTTGACAACAGGGCTTTGGGAATTTGGTAGTAGGCCAGCAACCAACCAAACACCGACGCGGTGCCAATACAGAACAAGGCCACCGAGGCGAGTTTGCCGGTTTCGACAATGCAGCTCCACAGCTTGGGCAGCGTCATCTCGCGGTAGTAAAAGGTGGACAAGGCCGCTGCATACAGCACGGCGATAGCGGCTGACTCGGTGGCGGTAAACCAGCCCAGCAGGATGCCGCCCACAATGATAAAAGGTGTCGTCAGCGCGGGGATGGCCGTGGCGGCGGCTTTGATAAACTCGACCACATTGGCGCGTGGGTAGACCGGGTAATTGCGCTTTTTGGCATACGCGTGGACGGTGGCCATCTGCGCCAGGCCAATCAGCAAACCCGGCACCACACCGGCCAGATACATCGCACCGATGGACGTGGAAATCACGCCGCCCCAGACCACCATCAAAATGGATGGCGGGATGATGACCGCCAGCACTGCAGACACAGCAGTAATGGCAATTGAAAAGGACAGGTCATAACCCTCCTTGACCTGGGCCTCGATAAACAGCTTGCCCTGGCTCGCGGCATCGGCGGTGGACGAGCCAGAAATACCAGCGAAAAAAACCGACAACAGCACATTGATCTGCGCCAGACCACCGGGGAAATGCCCGACCATGGTGCGGGACAGTCGCATCAAACGCTCGGTAATGCCGCCCACATTCATCAAAAAAGCGGTCAATAAAAAGAACGGTACGGCCAGCAAAATAAATGAGTTGTAGGCCTTGAACATTTCGTTGAACATCGCCAGCGGTGAAAGCCGGTCTTCGATCAACAGCACAGGCAGTGAGGCCAGGCCCAAGGCAAACGCTACGGGCACGCGGGCAACCAGCAGGGCAAAAAACACACCGAACAGCAGCAGCGCGGCGATGCCGGGGGTCATGACGGCCGAGGTCATACCAGTGCTCCCGGCGCCACTGCGCCTGCGATGGCCGTGCGCGACTGGTAATGCTCCCAATCGCGGGCAAAGGCCTCGATCAAAAACAGCACCCAAGTAAGCCCGGTCAATGGCCAGGCGATAAAGATGATCCACATCGGCAAATCGGCAAGCTCCGAGGTTTGGTTCCAGCCAAACTGGGTGAACTGCACGCCCCACCAGATCGTGGCACCGGCAAACAACAAAACAAAACTATTGGACACCATGCGCAGCAGTGCGTCAGCACGCGGACTGAGTGGGGGCCAGATGTCGACATCAAAATGCAGCCGCTCACGCACACCGATCATGGCCCCGATCATCACCATCCAGATAAAGCAAAAGCGCGACAGCTCCTCGGTCCAGATGTAGCGTGGGATCACGTCGGTAAAACGGGAAAAAATCTGCATCGATACCGGGATGATAAGAACGACCACGGTCACGGCCATGACATACGTGAGAATGCGTTCCCACAGGTTCAAAAAGTTTTTCATGGGTAGGTTTGAAAAAATGCAAGCCCCCAGCAGCGGCTTGCACGAGACCAAAGGGACGCGAACCAGGCGTAGTCTGGTTCAAGAGCGGGGTATTGAAATTATTTGACCGCGTTGATCTTGGCAAAGATCTCGTCTGCGCCAATTTCTTTGGCATAGGCCGCCATCACCGGATCGACCAGTTTTTGCATGGCCGCGCGGTCAGAGAAAGGGATTTGCTTGAGCTTGCCGGCCTTCTCCATGGCATCGAGTTTTTTCTGGTCTTCGGACGATTCGATCTGACGGCCATAAGCCCCTGCTTCTTTGCCCGCTTTGATGACGGCATCCTGCAAATCTTTGGGCAGCTTGGCAAAAGTTTTGGACGAGAAGCAGATGGGGCGGATGGTGATGGCGTGGCGCGTCAGGTTGATGTTGGGGGCTACTTCGTGGAACTTGACGGCTTCGACACCAGCGGCCTCGTTTTCGCCGGCATCAATCACCTTGTTCTGGATGGCGTTATAGACCTCGTTGTAGGCGATCACCGTGGGAGCCATGCCAATCGCGCTGAAGGTGCGGCTCCAGATGGGTGCACCCTGCACACGCACCTTGAGCGCTTTGAGTTCTGCCAGGTTTCTGATGGGCCGGTTGGCAAATATATTGCGCACACCGCCACCGGCGTAGCCAATCAGCATGACCTCGCCTTTTTGCGCCACCTCTTGGGCAATCGGCCCGAGCAAGTCTTGGTCCAGCACCTTGTTCCAGTGGTCCAAGTCTCGGAACAAAAATGGCGCGTCGATGAAAGGTGCGGCCTTGGAAAAGGTGGACATATGGGCGGGCGAGACGATGCCGTAATCAACCGCCTTGCCTTGGTTCATGTAGGCAAAATAATCTTTTTCCAAGCCTAACTCGCTGTTGCGGTGCAAGACAAAATTGATGGGTTTGCCGTAGTATTTTTTCACCAGCTCTTCAAACTTGAGCAGCGATTTATTGAAGGCATGGTCGTCACTGAACTGCACCGCGCCGTGCAGGGTAATCGCGCCCTGCGCACGGGATGAGAGGGGCAAACCGGCCACCGCAACGCTTGCGGCCATACCAGACAGAACCTGGCGGCGGGTGGTGACCAAAGGGGTGTTTCGCATAGTGTCTCCAAATAGTGAAATTTAGGGGTATCCGATTGCGAAACGACGGCTGCCAGCATGTATATAAAGCAATTTCGCCATGAGACGATTACATAGGCCCTCAAGCTTGTCAAGGCAGTGGAATCCCTTGGGTCAGAGCAGTGTCGGCGATTTGCAGGTACGCTTGCGCAGGGCAAAGGGTGGTACAACCCATGCTGTACTGCGGACCATCACTGACAAGGAGCACACCACTATGAACACCATTCAACGCAGGGCCGTCATGGTTTTGGCGGGCAGCCTGGTCGCAGGCGCGACTCTGGCACAGTCCGTGCCGGTCAAGGTCAGCTCCAAAATAGATACCGAAGGCAAGTTGCTGGGCCAGGTGCTGATGCAGGCGCTACAGGCCAACGGTATCCCGGTAGAAAACAAAACGGCGCTGGGCAACACCAAAATACTGCGCGGCGCCATGACCGCAGGCGAGATCGATTTGTATCCCGAATACACCGGCAACGGGGCTTTTCTGTTTGCAGAAGAATCCAACCCGGCCTGGAAAAACGCCAAGGCAGGCTATGAGCGGGTGAAAGCGCTGGACTTGGCCAAAAACAAAATCGTGTGGCTACAGCCTGC
>JANMTF010000194.1:0-21719 GCA_031390175.1 Polaromonas sp. | reverse complement strand
TGACGATTACATTGCCGACCTGGAACTGGTGCGCAAGGGATTGGATTTGAACACCATCAACCTGTGGGGCGGCAGCTACGGCTCGCGGGTGGCGCTGCGCTACATGAAGCTGCACCCGCAAAGCATACGCACCGCCACGCTGGACGGCGTGGCCCCCACCGCTCTGCGCCTGCCTGACGACGCGCTGCAAAGCAGCCAGGTGCAGCTCCAAGCGGCGCTGGCAGCGTGTGCGGCATCGCCGGCCTGCGCGCAAGCCTACCCCCGAGTTGCCGAGTCGCTGGACGCGCTGTTGGCCAAGCTGCGTGCATCGCCGCAAACCGTCACGCTCGCGCACCCTGCCACAGGCAAGGCGGTGACTGGCCTGGCCACAGAGCGTACCGTGGTATCTTTTTTATGGCCCCTGCTGTACCAACCCGAGGCGGCGCGCCTGATCCCCGCGCTGATTAATTCGGCCACGCAAGGCGACTACGCGCCACTGGCCGCCACCATTGCGGGGCGAGCTACAGGCGAGTCGGACATCTCGCTCACCCAACGCTTTGCCGTGATGTGTGCAGAAGACATGCTGGGCCGCAGTGCCCCCCAGCAGCCGCGCTTTCAGACGGTGTCGGACATGTTCTATAGCTTGTGCAGCACCTTCCCGCACGGCAAGGTAGCGCCTGAATTTTTTGAGGCCACCACCAGCGCCATCCCTACGCTGCTGCTGTCGGGCTCGCTCGACCCAGTGACGCCACCTGCCTCCGGCGCGCTGGTGGCCAGCACCTTGGCGCACAGCAAACATATCGTGATCCAAGGGCTGGGCCATATCATCTCGCCCCACCCGTGCATGCGGCGCGTGATGGCCAAGTTTATTGACCAGGGCAGCGTTGCCGCAGCGGTAGACCCGTGCGAGGCAGAGCTCACTTTACCCAGACCGCACTTCTATGTGACAGCGCTGGAGGCGCGGCCATGATCGAGGTGCAGGCCCTTAGCAAACACTATGCCGTGCGCGAGCGCAGCTCGGCGTTGGCGCTGCGCTCCAGCACCCGCCAAGTGATGGCCGTAGACAAGGTGAGCTTTGTAGCCCACGACGGTGAGGTCACAGGGCTTTTGGGCCCCAATGGCGCGGGTAAAACCACCACCCTGCGCATGCTGTCTACCCTGCTCACGCCCGATGCAGGCCACGCGTGGATCGATGGCCATCACCTGGTGGAGCAAGCCCATGCCATTCGCCGCAACATGGGCGTGCTGGGCGATGCCAAGGGCCTGTACTGGCGGCTCTCAGGCCGCGAAAACATTGTGTACTTTGCCAAGCTGCAAGGCATGCTGCCTGCCAACGCGCATGCTAGAGCTGACCAACTGATTGCCGAGCTAGGACTGAGTGCCCTGGCAGACCGGCCCACACAAGGCTACTCGCAAGGCGAGCGGATGAAGGTGGCCATTGCCCGCGCTCTGGTGCACAACCCGCAAACCGTATTGCTCGATGAGCCTACCAATGGGCTGGACATCATGTCTACCCGCAGCATGCGTGAGCTGATTCGCGGACTCAAGGCGCAGGGCAAATGCGTGCTTTTTTCATCGCACATCATGCAGGAAGTGGCCGCGCTGTGCGACCGCATTGTCATCATGGCCCAAGGCCGCGTGGTGTTTGAAGGTACCCCCAGCGAGGTGCTGCACAGCACCGGCCTGGCCTCGCTGGAAGATGCCTTTGTGCAGTTGATCGGCACCGAAGAGGGCTTGTTTGCATGAACGCAGCACCTGCAAATTCTGCCGACGCAGCGTGGTCATGGGCCAGGTTCCTCACCGTGGCACACAAAGAGCTGACTGATTTGCTGCGCGACCGCAAAAGCATTTTTTGGGCACTGTTTACCGTAGCCATCTCTGGGCCACTGGTGGTGTGCGCCTTGTACTTCATCACCAAGTCGGTCAACGAGCGGGTTGACAAAACCACCGCCTCCATCGTCAACGCCCACTTGGCTCCCGATTTGGTGCGGCACCTGGAGCGACGCGGCATCAAAATCGATGCAGAACCCCAAGACTACCAAGCACGCGTGAGAAACGGCGAGCTGGACGCCGTGCTGCTGGTCGAACCTGATTTTGCAGACGCACTGGCCAAGGGGCAAGCGGCCAAACTGACGCTGGTGACCGAGTCCAGCCGCGAGCGCTCATTGCCCATCGCTGCGCGCATGGAACGCGAGGTGGCAGCCTATGGCAAGGCCATGGGCAGCGAGCGGCTGATACTGCGCGGCATCGCACCCTCTGTGGCGCACCCCTTGCAGCTGGATGATTTGGACTTGGCCACCGCCGAGCAGCGCAGCTCGGGCATGCTGAAAATCATGAGCTTCTATGCGCTGTTTGCCGGGCTGATGGGCGCGATAGCCGCCGCGCTGGACGTGACCGCAGGCGAGCGCGAGCGGCAAACCCTGGAGCCGCTACTGACCACGCCAGTCAGCACGCTGGAGCTGGCGATGGGCAAATGGCTGGCCGTCAGCAGTGTCAATCTGCTGGCCGTCACCACCTCCATCCTGGGGTTTTGGCTGGCGCTGCAACTCGTTCCGCTGGCCGAGCTGGGGCAACCCGTGCGCTTTGGTGTGCGTGAATTTTTGGGCTTTATGGCGGTGCTGGTGCCGTTTGCCTTGATGGTGCCAGCGGTGCTGCTGGTGTTTGGCTCTACCGGTAAAACCGCCAAAGAAGCGCAAAGCGCGCTGTCTGTGGGCGTGTCATTGGTAGGCCTGTTGCCGCTGATGAGCTTGCTGCGCCAAACCAAAGCGCCTTGGTGGGACGTATGGGTGCCGGTCAACGGGCAGTATGCCGTGCTGTCCAAAGTGCTGCGCGCAGAGAGCGTGCCGGGCCTAGAGTGGGTGGCCATGGTGGCCGTGCCAGTGCTGGTGGCACTCGTGGCCGTGGTTATTTTTGCGCGCAAACTGGGTGACCAGCAGTTATTGGCCGGGCGCTAGCGCAACTGCGCTCTTGTGCTAGCATCATTTTTCGTTCAATCAACCATCTAAGGGCAGCACATGGCAAGCACCGAAACAGATTATTTGGTTATTGGCAGCGGCGCGTCAGGCATGGCGTTTGCCGATACCTTGGTGCAAGAGACGGATGCACACATCACCATCATTGACCGGCACGCCAAGCCCGGCGGCCATTGGAACGACGCGTACGCGTTTGTGTCTCTTCACCAGCCCTCGGCTTTTTACGGCGTGAACTCGCTGGACCTGGGCACCCACCGAAAAGACACTATCGGCGTCAACCAAGGTTTGTACGAGCTGGCATCGGGCCCGGAGGTCACCGGCTATTACGACAAGGTCATGCACCAAAAGCTGCTGCCCAGTGGCCGCGTCAGTTACCACCCCATGTGCAACTACTTGGGCAGTGACAACGGCGTGGGCCGCTTTGAGTCGATCTTGTCTGGCGCGCAAACCCAAGTGACGGTGCGCAAGCGGCTGGTAGATGCCCACTACGCCGCCCCCAGAGTCCCGGCTACCCGACCGCCCAAGTTCAGCGTATCCGAAGGTGTGAGGCTGGTGACACCCAACGCCCTTACCCAGCTCTGGCAAGACGCTGCTGCCAGACCCCCACGCTACTGCATCATTGGCGCGGGCAAAACCGCGATGGACGCGGGGATATGGCTGCTTGGCTGCGGCGCGCCGCCTGAAGCGATCACTTGGGTCGCGCCGCGTGATTCTTGGCTGCTGAACCGCTTGTACACCCAGCCGGGCAATGAATTTTTCAACGAGTCTATTGGCGGTCAAGCCACGCTGATGGAGTGTTTGGCCAAAGCCATAAGTACGGATGATGTGTTTCTGCGCCTGGAAGCCGCCGATCAAATGTTGCGCATTTTTCCTGACCACACGCCCACCATGTTCCATTTTGCAACCATGTCCAAAGGCGAAGTAGCGGTGCTGCGCCGCATTACCAATGTGGTTCGCAAGGGGCATGTGCAAGCCATTGAGCCGGATGCCCTGGTACTGGACGGCGGACGCCTGCCGATGGAAAGCGGCACCTTGTACATCGACTGCTCGGCCTCTGCGGTCGAGCCTCGGCCCATGCAACCGATATTTCAACCCGGAAAAATAGTGCTGCAAATGGTACGCGCACCTCAGCCCAGCTTCAGCGCCGCCATGATCGCCTATGTCGAGGCCCACTACGGCGACGACGCACAAAAGAACAAGCTGTGCGGCAACGTGCCCTTCCCCGAAAACCTCAGCGGCTATGTGCGCACCATGGCAGCCAACATGATGAACCAGGCGCAATGGTCCCAAGACAAAACCCTGCGCGACTGGATGCGCAATAGCCGCCTGGATGGCTTTGGCAAAGTAATGGCATCCGCCGACCGCAGCGACACTGAAAAAATGGCCATCTTGGAAAAACTGCGCAATCAGGCTATGGCGGCTATGGGCAATATGCCCAAGCTGTTGGCTGCGTAAAAAAAATAGGTTAATGGGCCTGTAGACCAATAGAATATCGCGGTAGCAGCTATTACTTGTATAGTATTCGAAAGCTAGAACCGTCTCAGTCGTGGGCGCTGATACTGTAGAAATAGTGCCCTATGTGGGAATCGGGCATCCATGCTCATCACACAAGCCTGTTGCCGCAGCAGGCTTACCGCAGACCGGCTCTATCGCAGCGCTTGGCTCTGGCATCTCCATCACCAGTTGGCCAATCAGCGCGCCCAGATGCATATCGTCCATGCGGCCAAAGCGCTGCAAGCGCACGATGCCTTTGCGGTCAATCAACACCAAACTGGGCGTGCCCTGCATGCTGTAGGCCTGCATGGTCAGCGGTATGTCGCTGCCTGCGCTGGCTTGGTCAACAGCTACCGGAAAGCCAATGCGGTACTCATGCACAAATGCTTTGAGCGCATCCACGCCCATCACCGCATGGTGCTCAAACACCGTGTGCAGGCCAATCACCGCCACATCTGCCTCAGGGAAGGTCTCTCTGATCTTGGTAGCTTGCGGCAAGCCGTGCGAGACGCAGCCAGGGCACAGCATTTGAAACGCATGCAGCACCACGACGCGGCCACGCAGGCTGGCCAAGCTGATGGGGTTGTCAGCGTTAAGCCAGTGCGATGTTTGCAGCTCTGGCGCAGGGTAAGTTTGAAAGCTCATGGTATGGCCTTCATTCTAGAGCGAAGGTGTGCAGACAGCAAAGCATGGTGCATATGCCCTTTGAACCAATGTCAGAAGGAGCAAACCTGCGCAAATCACGTCAAGCAGGTTTCTATAAGTGTATTAGGCTGCTAGCCCAATAGAATATTGCGGGAGCAGCTATTGTAAGAGTAGCGTTCTAAGTTTGCGTCTACGTACAGGCACGCGCACCGCTACGGCGCAATGCCCACGCCACCCGAGCCCCGGCCCGCTTCGCGGGAAGTCTGCTATTCGATTGAGATGATCATTCCTACATTCTTGGTTGCGAGACCAACAAAGTGCAGGTGATTTTCGTCGGTTAGCACTGCTTGCACAATCTCGGGTTTCACGCCCACATCAAGCAAATAGGTTTTCCGATCTTCCTGCCATCTGTACCAATTGAACTTGAATGCGAACAGTTCCTCCTGTGAATCCAAGAGTGGCTTGAGTCGGCTTAGCTCGTCTTCGGTATAGTAGTCAATCGGCCGCCTATCACGCTTTCGATTGTTGCAATCCCGACATAGTGCAACCAAGTTGCCAGGTACCAAGTGACCGCCAAGGAACATTGGTACGTGGTGGTCGATGCATAGGACGGGTGGTGCGTTGTACTCCTGCTCGACTTTCTCGGGTCGCCCACATTTGAAGCATTTGTCGTGAAAAGAGGCGAAAAACAAACTTCGATACAAGTCTTTGATTACGCGCACTCGAAAAGGCTCGAACAGCTTTCGCTTCTCGCTGCCGCGTTGGCCTGGGTAAGCCTCAGTGCTTTGCTTTGTCATTGTTATCAATAAGGGCTTGACTGCGGACGGGTTCTAGCTTGTCTACCATAATAGGTGTCGCAAAACCGGCAACACAATCTTGCGACTACGGTTTTGACCGGCACTAAATTAATCTAAAAACAGTTTGCAGTATCTGTCGCAAGTAATCATACTAAAAATTATTCCAATTAGAGAAATCCCGCCTAACTCAGCATTAGTAGGGTATGAATCCACCCATGCTCACCCAAAGCGCGCTGCTACGGTGCAATGCCTACGCCAGCCAATAAGAGCGCCGGGCTCGAGGAACTTCGACATTTGGGATCAGAAGCGGCGTTGTCTGAGCGAAGCGAGTTTAGCCGCTTCCCCAAATTTCGAGTACCGCAGATGCTTACCGCGAAGCGGGCCGGGGCTCGGGTGGCGTGGGCATTGCGCCGTAGCAGTGCGCGTGCCAGTACGCAGAAACACACTAAGAATAGCTACCGTAACGATAGCTGCTCCCGCAATATTCTATTGGGCTAGAAGCCAAAAAAGCTTAAATCCTCTCAGCCAGTTTCACCAAAATCGCCGGATTCTCTAGGGTAGATGTACTCTGCGTAATCTCCTCCCCTCAGCGATCAAGCGCAGCAAGCGCCGAATGATTGTGCCGCAGCGGGTTTTGCGCTGCAGCTTGCAGCGGGTGTCAGAACGCCTGTGCCGCGTATGCTGACTCAGAAGCACCTAGTTTTAGCAGCACTGCATCGTTGGTGATCACGGTGGCATCATGTAGCGCAGCACTCGCCATAACGATGGCGTCTGGCAGTTTGACTGCACGGGTTTTTCTTAAGTTCGTCACTCGCTCCATCAAAGCGGTGTTGCCATAGACCAAATCAACCACCACCAAACGTGAAGTTAGCTCTATAAACAAAGCGCGATCAGATTCTGACAAGCCATCAAACCCTAGAAACTCCAGCACGTTGACGACCGAAACGCCTAGCCACTGCGCCTGATCTACCAATGCAGTTAAGCCTTTGTGACCTTGCAGAAGTGCTACCAATGCATTGGTGTCCAGCAGATAACTTACCTGTCATCGCGCTGCCCGCGTTGCGCGGCAGTGGCATCGCCTTGCCATGTGAGCCGTCCCACAAGGTCTGTCAAGTCGTAAGGCTTAGACGTGGTTGTGAGTGGCGCTGTATTTTCAATCACGACCAATACCGGCTGGCGCTTCAGATTTTTCGGAGGCTCGTCGATCCAAATGAGTTGCGATCCACTGATTTCTGCACTGTAACTTTTAAGCATAGAGAGACTCCAATGTTTAACTTGGCTGGCTTGTAAAAAACTGCCAGTCACTAGCGTTTATTGTAATTGAACGGGTAATTTACATCAGCGGATTCCCCAGTCGCCAGTGCCTCAAGCGATTCAATCCTACTTAGAAAGGAAAAAGCCCGCTTGGATTGCTCCAAGCGGGCTTTTATAGGTGTTTTAGGCCACTAGCCCAATAGAATATTGCGGGAGCAGCTACTATTTAAATAGTGCGCTAAGGTCAAATTTTCTCAGCCAACTGCACCAATATCGCCGGATTCTCCAGCGTCGAAGTATCTTGCGTAATCTCCTCGCCCTTGGCGATCGAGCGCAGCAAGCGCCGCATGATTTTGCCGCTGCGGGTTTTGGGCAGGTTGTCGCCAAAGCGGATGTCTTTGGGTTTGGCGATGGGGCCGATTTCTTTGGCTACCCAGGCGCGCAGCTCGTTGGCGATTTGCTTGGCTTCTTCGCCAGTGGGGCGGCTGCGCTTCAAGACGACGAAGGCGCTGATGGCCTCACCCGTCAAATCGTCGGGGCGGCCTACTACGGCGGCTTCGGCTACCAGGTGGCTGCACGACACCAGGGCGGATTCAATCTCCATCGTGCCCAGGCGGTGGCCCGAGACGTTGAGCACGTCGTCGATGCGGCCAGTGATGCGGAAGTAGCCACGGTCTGCTGACCTTACTGCGCCGTCGCCTGCCAGATAGTATTTGCCGCCCATCTCGGGCGGGAAGTAGCTTTTGACAAAGCGGTCTGGGTCGCCCCAGATGGTGCGGATCATCGACGGCCAGGGGCGCTTGACGACCAGCATGCCGCCCGAGCCGTTGGGTACATCAGCGCCGATTTCATCGACGATGGCGGCCATGATGCCGGGGAGTGGCAGCGTGCAAGAGCCGGGCACCAAGGGCGTGGCACCGGGCAGCGGGGTGATCATGTGGCCTCCCGTTTCGGTCTGCCAGAAGGTGTCCACAATGGGGCAGCGCTCGCCGCCTACGTGCTTGTGGTACCACATCCAGGCCTCGGGGTTGATGGGCTCGCCCACGCTGCCCAAGATGCGCAGGCTGCTCAAGTCGCTGCGTGCGGGGTGCACTTTTTCGTCACCCTCGGCGGCTTTGATGAGTGAGCGAATCGCCGTAGGCGCGGTGTAGAAAATAGTGCACTTATGCTTCTCGATCATCTGCCAAAAGCGCCCGGCGTTGGGGAAGGTGGGGATGCCTTCAAATATGATTTGTGTAGCACCTGCGGCCAGCGGGCCATAGGCTACGTAGGTGTGTCCTGTGATCCAGCCGATGTCGGCGGTACACCAAAACACGTCGGTGGGGCGCAGGTCAAAGGTCCAGTCCATCGTCAGCTTGGCCCACAGCAGGTAGCCTGCTGTAGAGTGCTGCACACCCTTGGGTTTGCCTGTGGAGCCGCTGGTGTAGAGGATGAACAGCGGGTGCTCTGCGCCCACCATCTCGGGGGCGCAGACCTCGCTTTGGCCTTTCAGCGCCTCGGCAAACGTGATGTCGCGGCCCGCCACCATATTGCAGGCGGTTTGCGTGCGCTGTAGAACGAGCACGGTCTTGATGCTCTCGCAGCCACCCATCGCCAGGCCTTCATCGACGATGGCCTTGAGTGGCAGCTCTTTGCCGCCGCGCATTTGAAAGTTAGACGTGATCACCGCCACCGCGCCCGCGTCGATGATGCGCTCTTGCAGGCTCTTGGCGCTGAAGCCGCCAAACACCACGCTGTGCGTTGCGCCGATGCGCGCGCAGGCCTGCATGGCCACCACGCCGTCGGTCGTCATGGGCATGTAGATCAATACGCGGTCGCCTTTTTGGATGCCGCGTGCTTTCAGGGCATTGGCAAACTGGCTGACTTTGGCCAGCAGTTCTTTGTAGGTAATCTTTGTCACCGCGCCGTCGTCGGCTTCAAAGATGATGGCGGTTTTGTTCTCGGTGGCGGTGCCGATGTGTTTGTCCAGGCAGTTGGCCGATGCATTCAAAGTGCCATCGTCAAACCATTTGTAGAACGGCGCGTTGCTCTCGTCCAGGGTTTTGGTAAAGGGCTTGGCCCAGTTCAAATTAGCGCGGGCCAGCTTGGCCCAGTAGCCTTCAAAGTCGGTCTCGGCCTCTTTGCACATCGCCTCGTATTGCCCCATGCTAGAGATGCGTGCGCCAGCGGATGCGGCGGCGGACGGTGGGAAAACGCGGTTTTCGACCAAGACGGATTCGATAGCGGTGCTCATGGGGATTGTCTCCAAGCGGGGGGTTATGGTTGGGCAGTAATATCAGGGTTTGCACTTACTAGGCACTGACTAGCAGGCCGACCCTCTAATTTACCTAATCTCGCGTGCCACAACCGCAGGCCACTACAATTCGCCTACCCATAAAAACCCGATATCCCTTATTCATCGCTCACTATGTCATCACCCCACAAAAATCCCAACCGACCCAAAGGCGGCATGCCCGTTTTGTCTAACTTTATTTTTGCCAGCCGCTGGCTGCAACTGCCGCTGTACTTGGGCCTGATTGCGGCGCAAGCCGTCTACGTGTTTCACTTTGGCCTGGAGCTGTACCACTTGATCGGTGCGGCATTTGGCAGCCAGACCGACATTGACGCATTGGTCAAAAGCATCGGCTATGTGTCCGATGCCAAGCTCACCGCGCTGAACGAGACCGTCATCATGCTGGTGGTGCTGGCACTGATCGACGTGGTGATGATCTCCAACCTGCTGATCATGGTGATTGTGGGCGGCTATGAAACCTTTGTGAGCCGCATGAACCTGGAGAACCACCCCGACCAGCCCGAGTGGCTGAGCCACGTAAACGCCAGCGTGCTTAAAGTCAAGCTAGCCACTGCCATCATCGGCATATCGTCCATCCATCTGCTTAAAACATTTATCAACGCCGCCAACTACACTGACAAAGTGCTGATGTACCAAACCATCATCCACGTCACCTTCCTCCTCAGCGCCATGGCGATTGCCTACACCGACAAACTCATGGCCCGCGAAGACCATGAGGCCAAGAAGATTGATGGCCGGGCGAATAACGACTGATCGAGCTACATGACTTAACTCTCTCTCCCGCCAACGGGAGAGGGCTGGGGTGAGGGCTTAGCCGTAGCGTCTACAGCAGTGGCAAACGCTCTGCCAACACCCGCTGCGCAACGCCAGGCGACAAACGCGCCTCTTCCACCACATCCACCCGAAACGGCAAACTGCTGGCCTCAAACGCGTCCATCAAATCGGCGCGGGCGCGCCAGTCAAGCGGCTGGGGTTGGGAGATTAAAATATCCAAATCAGAAAAAGGCCGCGCATGGCCCGTCGCGCGCGAGCCAAATACCCAAGCCTGCAAACTGGAGTGATCGCTGTCAATTGGGCTGCCGTTTGCTAAAACGCTGCGCAGTATGCTGCGCACCGCCTTAGCTTGCTCAGGAGTCAGGGCGATACCGCTGGATGCAGTGGTGGCTGTTGGCATCACGCGTCCTTTGCCAACACCAATGCCGCAGTGGCCTCGGGTGTTGAATCTGCTGCCAAACCGATGGCGCTATTCAAGTGCTCAAGCAGCTTGATGGCATCCTTGGCAAAGTCGGGTGCCTCTACAGCCACGGCTTGGGCGCGCTCCTCGTCGTAGGCATGGCTGGTGCCGTTGCGCATATCGCGCCAACGCCGCCAGGTGTCCAGCTCCATCGGCAAGCCCGCATCCAACGCACGGCGCAGCAGATCGTTAAAGCTCAAGTCCCGCACCAGGTCAGCCGACTCGGCGCGCTCGATCAACACCCGGCGCGCAGCGCGCACCGACAACTCATAGCTGAACTCGAAACTTTGGATCACCGAGGAACGTAAATGTGGCTTGAGCGGATCAGCATCCTCACGCGCTTGCCAAAAAGCAATCGCCTCAACGAGCTGCGCCAAGGCTTTGCGCAGGGTGCTCAGGTCAATAGGGACGGTGGTCATGGCCATATATTAGCAGTACAACTACAATTCTACTGTTCAGCATTTCCCCTGTTTATATAGTTACCCCCTCCATGACCACCATCAAAGCCATCGACCTCGTTGAAACCATCTCCGCCGCGCTACAGTACATCAGCTACTACCACCCCGCCGACTACATCGCCCACTTGGCCCGCGCCTATGAGCGCGAGCAAGGCCCGGCGGCCAAAGATGCGATTGCGCAGATATTGACCAACAGCCGCATGAGCGCCGAAGGTCACCGCCCTATCTGCCAAGACACCGGCATCGTCAACGTGTTCCTTAAAATCGGCATGGACGTGCGCTTTGAGGGCTGCGCGGCCTTTGGCAACGGGGCGCTGGACGACGTGATCAACGAAGGCGTGCGCCGGGGCTACAACCACCCCGACAACACCCTGCGCGCCAGCATCGTGGCCGACCCGCAGTTTGACCGCAAGAACACCAAGGACAACACGCCTGCCGTGATCAACATCGAGCTGGTGCCGGGCAACAAAGTGGACATTACCGTGGCAGCCAAAGGCGGCGGCTCGGAGAACAAATCCAAACTCGTCATGCTCAACCCGTCCGACAGCATTGTCGATTGGGTGCTGAAAACCGTGCCCACCATGGGTGCCGGCTGGTGCCCACCGGGCATGCTGGGCATCGGCATTGGCGGCACGGCAGAAAAGGCGGTGCTGATGGCCAAGCAAGCGCTGATGGAAGACATCGACATGTACGAGCTGCAGGCCAAATCCAGCAGCGGCGCGGTGCTGACCAAGACCGAGCACCTGCGCCTGGAAATTTTTGACAAAGTCAACGCCCTGGGTATTGGCGCGCAAGGCCTGGGCGGCCTCACCACCGTGCTGGACGTGAAGATCAACATGTACCCCACGCACGCCGCAGGCAAGCCCGTGGCGATGATCCCCAACTGCGCCGCCACCCGCCACGCCCATGTGGTGCTGGACGGCAGCGGCGCGGCCTACCTGACCCCGCCCTCGCTGGACATGTGGCCTAACGTGCATTGGACACCCGACACGAAGAAGTCCAAACGTGTGGACTTGAACACCCTGACCAAGGCCGAAGTCGCCAGCTGGAAGCCCGGCGACACTTTGCTGCTCAACGGCAAAATGCTGACCGGCCGCGATGCCGCGCACCAGCGCATCAAAGACATGCTAGCCAAGGGCGAGAAACTGCCGGTGGACTTTACCAACCGCGTAATCTATTACGTCGGCCCGGTGGACCCCGTCAAGGGCGAAGCCGTAGGCCCCGCTGGCCCCACCACCGCCACCCGTATGGACAAGTTCGTTGAGACCATGCTGAGCCAAACCGGCCTGATCAGCATGATCGGCAAAGGCGAGCGCGGCCCCACCGCCATCGAATCCATCAAGAAGCACAAAAGCGCATCCCTCATGGCCGTGGGCGGCGCGGCCTACCTGGTGAGCAAAGCCATCAAAACCGCCAAGGTAGTGGGCTTTGCCGACTTAGGCATGGAAGCGATTTACGAGTTTGACGTGACCGACATGCCCGTCACCGTGGCCGTAGACTCCGGCGGCACCAGCGTACACAACACTGGGCCTGCGGAGTGGGAGAAGCGGATTGCCGAATCGGTGAAAACAGGGGAGTTCAAGGGGATTGCGGTAGCGGCGGGTTAGCATTTTTCTCACCTGAAGGCCCGATTTGCACCATTGAAGCGATTTTCATCGTATGATTGGTGCAAATCGTTTATAATCATAGACTTATGATCTATGAAAAGTACCAGTATCTGCCATTTTCTGATGATGCACAACGTATTGCAGCCAATTTAGAGCAAGCGTACAGTTTTTGGTTGGACTCACGCCAAACATTACAAAGCATGCCCGCCTCCATGTACTGGGCCGAACGTTCAGACAGCCAGTACCTCTACGTCAAGCAAAACGCCACAGACAACGGCACCAGCCTAGGCGTACGCAGTGAAGCGACCGAGCTACAACTGGCCAGTTTCACCGAGGAAAAGCAGCAAGCCCAAGAGCGCGCTAGTGCCGCTGATGCACTTATTCAAACCCGTGCAGCCCTGTACCGCCGCTTGAGAATGCCCACGCTGCCCGATAAGCAAGCTGAGATTTTGCGCAAACTTGATATAGAGGGTTTGCTAGGCACTGACTTGATGGTGGTGGGCACGAACGCATTTTCAGCCTACGAATGGGCTGCTAACGCCATCTTTCCAGCAGGTAATGAAGCCACGCAAGATTTTGACTTAACCTGGTGCCGTGGCACTCCAGCATCTTTAGTGTTGGCTGGCACTGAGGCACCAAAGCGAAAAAGCAAAACGCTGTTCAGCGTGCTCAAAAGCATCGACTCTAGCTACAAAATCACACCTCGCAAGCCTTACCAAGCCATGAATGCTGAAGGCTACGAAGTGGAACTATTAGCAGCACCGAGCTGCCACCCTTTGCCCAAAGAGCAAGCTTTTGCACCCATGCAAACCTTAATCGAGCAAGAGTGGCTGCTATTAGGCAGACCCGTTAGCGCGGTAGTAGCTACAGTACGCGGGCGCGCATGCCCTGTGACCGTGCCTGACCCACGCTTTATGGCGCTGCACAAACTGTGGCTGGCCGACAAACCAGAACGCAACCCTGCCAAACGGGACAAAGACCGCAGGCAGGGCGATGTGCTCATGGATGCAGTGCGCCACTTTATGCAAGCTAGTCATCCTATCAACGTTGATTTTGTACTAGATGTACCAGAGGATTTGCGACCCACATTTGACCAATGGTGCGCGGCGCGCCAATTCATTCCGCAGCCATGACGCGAGCTGATCCCAACTCCCCCATCGGCGTATTCGACTCCGGCATTGGCGGCCTGAGCATTCTCAAAGCCCTGCGCGCGCAGATGCCGCAGGAACGCTTTGTGTACTTTGCCGACAGTGCGCACAACCCCTATGGCGACAAAAGCGATGCGTTTGTTATTGACCGCTCCCGCGCTATCACCCAGCAGTTGATCGACCAGCACCATATCAAAGCGCTGGTCATCGCCTGCAACACCGCCACCGCCGCCGCCATCCACCTCCTGCGCGCTGAGCACCCTGGCCTGCCCATCATCGGCGTAGAGCCCGCGCTCAAGCCCGCAGTGGCCGTCAGCCGCACCCAACGCATTGCCGTGCTGGCCACGCGCGGTACTTTGCAGAGCGCTAAATTTTTAGCGTTGAAAGCGTCGCTCGCAGGCCAAGCTGAATTCATCTGCACCGCGTGCGATGGTTTGGCAGACATGATTGAGTCCAACACCGAAGCGCATGACGCTGCACATTTAATAGCTGCTTGCGCATCATTTACAAGGTCTACTGGCCCATTTGGCATAATTTCTGGCGAGATAGACACCTTGGTGCTCGGCTGCACACACTACCCCTTGGTGCACAGCGCGTTTCGCCAAGCGGTGGGGGATGCCGTACACATTGTGGACAACGGCCAAGCTGTGGCCAAGCGCGTCGCCGCGCTGGTTCAACCTGCCACTGCTACAGCCCAGCCGCCTGAAACTCCGGTGGTATGGATCAGCAGTGCCGCACACCACAACCTGCCGCGCTTGGCCGCGCTCTGGCTTTAACTGGCGCTGTCCGGAGCCGTTAGCCCTGCGGAATAGCGTAGGTACCTACCGCATGCGCCACTGGGTCGGGCTTGCCCTGCGAATAAATAGACACCTCCCCCACAGCCAACAGCTTGCCCAGCTTGATCAGTGTGCAGCGGGCGATGATGTCGTGATCGGGCGAAGGTTTTCTTAAGAAATTGATGTTTAAGCTGGTGGTGACAGCCAGCGGCACAATACCAATCTCACCCAATATCGCCACGTACAGCGCTACGTCTGCGCAAGCCATCATCACCGGCCCCGACACGGTGCCGCCAGGGCGCAGCTCGTGCACACCTACCGGGTGGCGGATAGTGGCAGACAGTTTGCCCACTTCTTCGATAATGCATTTGCTCTGCGGAAATGCCTGCGCTAAAAACGCTGCGATCTGATCTTTGGTTGCCAAGGGCGTCTCCATGAATGGTTTGCTTTTGCCGCGCATATGGCTATGCGCAGTAGCACCATTTTAGGTGACGCTTCAAATGCGTTAGCGCGAGACCCGAAGCAGCTTGCCCGGCGCGCCGTCGGTCAGCAGGTAGATCCATCCATCCGGGCCTACCCGTACATCGCGGATACGCTCGCCACGCGCGGCCAGCAAACGTTCGCGCAATACCTCGGTGGTACCGTCAGGGCCGCCCAGCACCACCCGCCACAAAGCAGCACCTGCCAGGGCGCCTAAAAACACATTTCCTTGGTACTCCGGGAACTTATCTCCCGCATAGATGGCCATGCCACTGGGTGCCATGCCCGACTGCGCGCCGCCAGCAAAAGCGCTGCCATCGCGGGTGATCCAGTAGCTCACTGGCGGTGTGACGCCGGGCAAAGTAGCAGAGCCGATGGGCGTAGTGGTGCCATATTCCTGCGAATAGCTGGCTTTAGGCCAACCGTAGTTGTTGCCAGCCAAAACAAGATTCAGCTCGTCCCCGCCTTGCGCACCATGCTCATTGACCCACAGTTGGCCGGTGACAGGGTGCAGCGCAGCGCCTTGCGGGTTGCGGTGGCCGTAGCTCCAGATAGCCGCTTGCGCGCCGGGTGCAGCGGCAAACGTCGGGTTGCCCGGCGCGGGCGCGCCATCGGTCGTGATACGCACCACCTTGCCGTTGCCTCTGGTGAGATCCTGTGCAAAAGCTCGCTGGTCATTATTTAGCCTCTCGCCCAGGGTGATGAAGAGATAGCCGTTTTTGTCAAACACCAAGCGCGAGCCGTAGTGCCCAATGCTAGCTACCTTGGGGCTTTGGCGGTAGATTATTTGCACGTCCGTCAGCCGCAGGCCCGCTATATCCAGCCGCGCACGGGCTACTGCCGTGCCATTGAGGGATGCATTGGCGGCATCGTTTTCAGAAAAACTCAAGTAAATACGTTGGTTGCTGGAGAAAGCTGGGTCTAGCACCACATCAAGCAAACCGCCCTGCCCGGCGTTGTTGACTGCAGGCACCCCAGCGATGGCGCTGGAAGCTACGCCATTGCCGCTTACCAGGCGCAAGGTGCCGGCGCGCTCGGTGACCAACATGTTGCCAGCCGGTAAAAAAGCCAAACCCCAGGGGTTGGCAAGGGTTGTGTTGAGCTCCGTGACCTTAAGTTGAAACGTGCTTGGCGTCGGCGCGACGGTTGCGGTGGGCCGGACGACAATGGTCGGCGTGATAGTCGGTGCACTTGGTGTTGCACTTGGTGTTGCACGCGGAGGTGCACTCGGTGTTGCAATGGGCGTCGCAATGGGCGTTGCACTCGGCGTTGCACTCGGCGTTGTACTTGAAGTGGGTAAACTTACCGCAGTTGCAACGCTGGGGTTTACCGACAGAGAGGTGGCGCCACTGGATGGTGCGCCGCCCTCGCCAAGAGCGGCCTCAGGTTCCCCCGAACCACCGCCGCACGCTACCACGGCGACGGACAAAACGGCAGAAAACGCTAAAATATAAGTGGTGCCAATCAGGCAATTTTTAAAAAGTTTCATGCGGTGGACTGTAGCCAAGCATTGGGTGCGAAACTTATCGCCAGATGAAAGGCGCGCAAGCAAATGTCAACCTCGACAGATACGCTTACACAATGCCATAGAAACCAGCAGGCAACTGCCCTTTACAGGCCCACCACCAGCACGCAAAGCAGCAGCAGAACGGGCACCACCATGCGCTGCAAAAGCGGAAAATCCTGGCCATTCCCGCGTATATCATCAACTTCTGGCAAGCGCCATCGAATCAATTTTTTGTGTTGCATAGGGCCACCTTATCTCCGCAGCCCTCCTCAAGCTACTACGGTTTGCAACAACTTGTACCCAGCTATTGCAGCGCTAGGTGTTGCAGGCTGCTAAATGCGTGCTGTTGCCCCGTGATGGGATCTGCAAATGTAATGCTCTGCGCCAATAACTGCAGGGGCTGGCTGTAGTCCAAAGCATCCAGCTGCGGCTCGGGCGTGAGTGTGGGGTAGATCGCATCTGCGCAGATCGGCATGCCCAAGGACATCATATGCACCCGCAGTTGGTGGCGTTTTCCGGTGATGGGTCGCAAGCGGTAGCGCGCCAGGGCACCGCACTGCTCCAGCAGCTCGATATGGGTTTCGGTATTGGGCTCTCCTGCTACTTCCTGCATTTGCATGAACGAGGCGGCACTGACCATACGGCTGCGGTGCACCATCGGAAAGCGCAAGTCTGCACGAAACGGTGCTATCGCCTCGTAGCACTTGGCTACACTGCGTTGCCTAAATAGCGCGGCATACGCATCGCGCGATGCAGCTTGCACGCTAAACAATACCAAGCCAGCGGTGTCGCGGTCAATCCGGTGGATGGGCACCAAGTCATGGAGGCCGGTGCGCTTTTTCAGCCGCACCAGCAGCGTCTCTTGCACATAGCGACCAGTCGGTGCTACGGGCAAAAAATGCGGCTTGTCGGCCACCAGTAAATGCGCATCCTGGTAAAGGATACTTTCGGTAAACGGCACTTGCGGCTCATTGATAACGTGGCGGTAGTAGTACACGCGCTGCCCGGCCAGGTAGGGAGTGTCTGGCACGAAAGGCAGCCCGGCATCGTTGAGTACCAGCGAATTTTGCATACGCTCCAGCCAGGATTGATCGGCAGGAATGTGCACAGAATGCTCTAGGAATGAAAGCAAACTAGATGGCGTATGACCTGCCGGAAAAACCGGCAAGGTCATCACACTTGAGCTGACACCGTCGATAGTAGGCAGCTTGGCCATGGGTGATGCCAATGGCGGGGTGTATTTACTGGCTACCGTCAAGCTGCTTGGCCCGCGCCAGCCGCCACGCGCCATCGGGCTCGCGTTCGTACACCTCTTCTACCGTGGTGGGAGTCTCACGCAAATGGGTGTCCAGGGCGACGCGGTTGTCAAACACAAAGCACTCGCCCTTCCAGTCTTTCTCGGCATCGGGCATTTCTTTAAAGTAATTCAAGATGCCGCCTTCCAGCTGGTACACATCCAGCCCCAGGTCCTGCATCCATACGCTGCTTTTTTCGCAGCGTATACCTCCGGTGCAGTACATCGCCACTTTTTTATGCTCCGCTTTCCACTGCTCGGCGTGGGCCTTCACGTACTCAGGAAAATCCCGAAAATTCACCACACCGGGGTCAATCGCGCCCTCAAATTTACCCAAGCGAAATTCAAAACTGTTGCGGTTGTCCAGCAGCACCACATCTGGTTGCTGGATCAGCGCACGCCAAGCTTGCGGGCTGACATTGGTGCGCTCAATATCGGCGGTACGCCCGGCTGCGTCTACGCCTGCAATTCCAAGCGGAACGATCTCCGCCTTGGCATGCACTTTCATGCGTTTAAACGGCGCTGTGTCGCACTGGGTGCGTTTGAATACGGTGCCTTTAAAGCTGCCAGCAAAAGCCGCATCGTTTTGCAGGGCAAGTTCAAACGCATCCAGCTCAGTCGCCGTGCCAGCCAGCATGCCGTTAATGCCCTCACTGGCTACCAAAATGCTGCCCAGCAGCGGCGCGGTCAACTCGCGCAGGTGCATTACGACCGCGTCCACCTCGCTGAGGGCGGTAAATTTATAAAAGGCAATGTGGTAGGTCATGTCGCTCACTGATGAGCCTCTATTATCCCTGCACTTACCCCAACAACGCTCCCACTTTGCCGACATCCGCCATGCGCCACAAAGCCTGCACCGCAGCGCGCATCTCAGCGGCAGTAGCGCCACCACTAAACGCCGCCAAGCGCAGCGCTTTGTCGGTAATTTCTTCGCGTGACAAGGTGTTACCAGGGTCGCCCTTAGGCTCGTCTACCCTGCCCTGCAATACGCGGCCATCGGTGGTATGCACAGTGACTTTGCCGACCCAGCGCTGCGGGTAGGCGGCATCGACTTCGCTGTCTAATTGCATCTCTACTTTTTGGCACAGGGTCGTGGTAGCGGTATCTTTAAAGTGCTGCTCAAACTCCACCAAACCTGCATGACCAAAGCGCGCCACCAAGGCCAGCACCGTGCCCATGGAGAACTTGCTTTGGTGCACGGTGGCGGGGTTCACGACCGGGCCCAGCACGTCGATAGCGCCTTGGTGCACATGGGTGACCACGCGCTCTATTGTTTCGGGCTGGAGCTTGTGCGCCTGCATCACTTGCAGCAGCGCGTCCGCTGCCGGGTGGGTATGGCGACACGACGCATGGAACTTGAACGAAGTCTCTGCGGTAGCCCAGCGGGTGCCCAGGCCGTCGGTGAGCTTGGCGGGGTTCGCGTCACTTGACATGCCAGCAGCCATGCCCTGCGGGCCTTCCAGGATTTGCGCCGCACCGGTAAAGCCGTCCTTAGCCAAGCTGGCCGACATCAGGCCTGCTGCAGCGGCGTGGGCAGTATGCAACTGCTTGCTGTCCGCCGCAGTGCGCAAAAACTCCCACAGCCCGGCAGACTGCGTGCCCGCTGAGCCAAACGCATGTTGCATTTGCGCGGCATTGAGCCCCAGCAAACTGCCCGCAGCCGCTGCGGCTGCCAGCGTGCCCGCTGTGCCCGTGGTGTGGAACACCTTGTAGTGCGAGCGCCCCAAAAACTCGCCCACACGAATGCCCACCTCGTAGCCCGCCACCGCCGCTGTGAGGAACTGCTGGCCGCTGCTACCCAAGCTTTGCGCTATGGCCAGAGCTACGGGGAAGACCACCGTTGCCGGGTGGAACACCGAGCCGTTGTGCACATCATCTTGCTCCGCCACATGCGATGCCGCCGCGTTGGCCATGGCGGCAAAGTACGGGCTGGTGCGGCTGCGGTTGACCAGCACCTCAGCAGCGCCCGTGCCCGGCCCCATGCTGGCGGCAAAGCGGGTAATGGTCTCGACGGGGCGCGCGCCCTTGCCTGCGACGGCAGAGCCAAACCAGTCCACTAGCAAATCCTCGGCCTTGCGCACTACGGGTGCAGGGATGTTGTCGAAGCGCAATTGGGCGGCAAAGGTGGCGAGTTGGGCAGTGGGGGTAGTGGTCATGTTGTTCAGGCTACGAGTGAAGGTTGCAGATACCATGAGGTTAGAAGCATTTTAGGGCACTAGCCCAATAGAATATCGCGGGAACAGCTACTATTTAAATAGCATATGAATCTTTCAATGCAGCCATACTTGCATCACTGAGCCCCAACTCACGCAAGATAGCCTGGGTATGTTGGCCTACGGATGGCACCGCATCCATACGGTAGTCAAAGCTGCTGTTGCGGCCCGGTGGCAGCAGGGCGGGGATGCTCCCCACGGGAGTGTCCACCTGCGCCCAGCGCTCGCGCGCTGCTAGCTGGGGATGCGCCCAGACCTGGGCCATGTCGTTCATGCGGGCGTTGGCGATTTGAGCTTGGTCTAGCTTGGCGGCGACTTGCTCGGTGCTCATGCTGGCAAAGCTTTGCAGGATGATAGTTTTCAATGCCTCTCGGTGCTCGTTGCGCTTGGCGTTGTTATCGAAGCGGACGTCTTTGGCCAGTGCAGCCTGCCCTAGCACCACTTCGCAAAATACTACCCATTCACGCTCGTTTTGCAAGCCCAGCATCACCGTACCGCCATCGCCCGCCGCAAACGGGCCGTATGGGTAAATGGTGGCGTGCGATGCGGCGCTGCGGGACGGTGGCGTGGCGCCTTGGTAGGCGTAGTACAGCGGGAAACCCATCCACTCGGTCAGCGCCTCCAGCATCGACACATCAATGTGCGCGCCCTGCCCCGTGCCGCCACGTTTGTCGCGCTGCATCAGCGCGGCCAGGATGCTGGTGTAGGCGTACATGCCTGCGGCGATGTCGGCTATCGAGTTGCCCGACTTGCTGGGCTCATCGGGCGTGCCGGTGACGGACAGGAAACCCGCCTCGCTTTGGATCAACAAGTCATAGGCTTTTTTATCACGGTAGGGGCCGTTGTCGCCATAGCCTGAAATGTCGCAGACGATCAGGCTGGGGTGCCGGGTTTTGAGGTCATCAAAGCCTAGCCCCATACGCGCCGCTGCGCCGGGGGCGAGGTTTTGCACCAGCACGTCGGCCTTTTCTAACAACTGCTTGAGGACGGCCAAGGCGGCGGGCTGCTTGAGGTCTAGCGTGAGGCTTTCTTTGGAGCGGTTGACCCAGACAAAATGCGAAGCCATGCCGTCTACCCGTTGGTCGTAGGCTCTGGCAAAGTCACCTACACCGGGGCGTTCAATCTTGATCACTCTGGCACCCAGGTCGGCTAGCTGGCGCGTACAGAAAGGCGCAGCGATAGCGTGCTCAAGGGAGACTACGGTGATGCCGTCTAGGGGTCTGGTCATGGTTGTCTAACTTTAAAAGTCTAAGTCTAGGTTGGTGGGCGTGCGGAGGGCGAAAGCGGATTTTTTTGAACGCAGAGGGCGCGAAGGTTACGCGAAGGGCGCAAAAAATACAAAGAAAAAAATACAAAATTGAAAGCCTTATTTCTAAAAAACAGTATTCTTTTCTGACTTCTTTTTGACTTATTTTTGACTTATTTTTTTGGCTGTTCTTCTGCGTTCTCTGCGCAACCTTCGCGCCCTCTGCGTTCAAAAAAATCCCCGTATTCTGACTTCAAAAAGACCGTGGCAGCCCCAGCAAATGCTCGGCCACATAAGAGTAAATCAAGTTGGTAGAAATCGG
>JANMTF010000183.1:0-18129 GCA_031390175.1 Polaromonas sp. | reverse complement strand
GCCAAAACCATCGGTGAGCAACTGGACGTGCAAGGCGAGGGCGCTCTGATGCGGGTGGTGCCGCGCGTGCCTTACGCTGCGCTGGAAGCCTTTGAGGCAGATAACCGCAGCCGCATGTTTTACCGCGTCACGGGTTTTGGTGGCGAGATGGTCTCGGGCTTTGAAAAGCTCAAGCCTTGGCGTGGCCGTATCCCCGACCAACCGCCCTATGCCGCGCTGGTAGATTTTTATGACGACACCATCATCGAAGAGCCGCGCGAAGAATCGCAAACTGTTTTGCGAACCTTGCCAGTGCGCGTGGCCGTGCTGTTGCAGCCCGTGGCAGGTCTGCAAGGCAATGGCATGGCCGTGGTACAGGTGGCAGAAACCTTGGAGCTGCGAGAAGCCTTGGCGCGCGACATTTTGATCAGCACGCTGTGGCGCCAAGCGCTGCTGGTACTGGTGATTGCCGGGGTGGTGGTGTGGGTGGTGCAACGTGCAGTCAGCCCGGTGCGCGAGCTCAGCGCGCAGATTTCCGCCCGGCCAGAGAATGACCTGAGCCCACTGCATGCCGACCGTGCACCGCGTGAGCTGCAGCCCCTGGTGCAAGCCACCAACCAGCTCATGCAGCGGCTAGACCATTTGCTGCAACACCAAAAACGCTTTGTACGCGACACGGCCCACCAGCTGCGTACACCCCTGGCCGTGCTCAAAGTGCAAACCCAGTCTGCCCTGCGCGGCGATGCGCCGCCTGCGCAGGCGCTGCAAGAGATCAACACCACGGTAGACCGCGCCATTGCATTGGCCAACCAAATGCTGTCCCTGGCCAAAGTAGAGCAACTGCGCCAACAGGCCGATGCACCGGTGACGGACTGGTCTGCCGTGCTGCGCGAGCTGGCGTTGGAGATGGCCCCACTCATGGCCGACAAAGACATTGACTTTGGCATTGACACCCAAGTGGCCAGCGTGCGCGCCCACGACTGGATGCTGCGCGAGCTGACGCGCAACCTGCTGCACAACGCCATCAAACACACGCCCGAGGGGGGCGTCTTGTCCGTGCGGGTGGTGACGGACAGCACCACGGCAGAACTGGTGGTGACTGACAATGGCGCGGGTGTCGATGCAGAATTGCAGGCGCGTTTGTTCCAGCCATTTTCAGCCGGTAGAGTGCAGGCGGGCTCGGGCCTGGGGCTGGCTATCTGCGCAGAAATAGCCAGTGCATTGCACGGGGTGATCACACTGGACAACCGTCTGCGGCACGGCCAAGTCGAGGGGCTGGATGCCCGTGTGCGGCTGCCTATCGTTTAGTGGGTATTGCGGTGTACGATACCTGCGCACTATAAAAATAGTAGCTGCTTCCGCATTATTCTATGGGGCTATAGACCTATTTTCCTCGTAAATCTACTACCCGCTTAGCTTTTCCTACGCTGCGCTCCACTCCGCCTTCAGCACGCAGGTCAATCTGCGCACTGGAGCCAATAAAGGTTTTGATGTCGTGCGCCAAGGCCGCAGCCGCTGCGCGCGCCTCCGCGCTGCCCACGGCCAAGCCGGGCTGGGTCTCCACCGCCACCGTCAGCGCATCCATTGGCCCGTCTTTGCTCAAAATGCACTGGTAGTGCGGTGCCAGGGCGCTTTGTTTGAGGATCAGTTCTTCAATCTGCGAGGGGAATACATTCACCCCACGCACGATCATCATGTCGTCGCTGCGCCCGGTGATCTTCTCCATGCGCCGCATGCTGCGCGCGGTGCCCGGCAATAATCGCGTAAGGTCGCGGGTGCGGTAGCGGATGATCGGCAGGGCCTCTTTGGTCAGGCTGGTAAACACCAGCTCGCCCATCTCCCCGTCAGGCAGCACCGCACCTGTCTCGGGGTCAATGATCTCGGGGTAAAAATGATCTTCCCAAATCGTCGGGCCGTCCTGCGTCTCAATGCACTCGTTAGCCACGCCGGGGCCGATCACCTCGCTCAGGCCATAAATGTCCACCGCCTTGATGTTCATGCGTTGCTCTATCGCGCGGCGCATATCGTTGGTCCACGGCTCGGCACCAAACACGCCAATGCGCAGGCTGGTGGAGCGCGGGTCAATGCCCTGCTTTTCCAGCTCATCCGCAATCGCCAGCATGTAGCTGGGGGTGACCATGATGATGGTCGGCTTGAAGTCCATGATCAGCTGCACCTGCCGCTCGGTCTGCCCTCCCCCAAAGGGGATCACAGTCAGCCCCAGCTTCTCGGCCCCATAGTGCGCGCCCAGCCCGCCGGTAAACAGCCCGTAACCATAGCTCACATGCACCATGTCACCAGGCTGCGCACCGGCCGCACGCAGGCTGCGGGCGACCATGTTGCTCCACATATCGACATCATTTTGCGTATAGCCCACCACGGTAGGCTTGCCCGTCGTGCCGCTGGAGGCGTGGATACGCACACACTCTTCGCGTTTGACTGCGAACATGCCAAAGGGGTAGCTGTCCCGCAGGTCGTGCTTGGTGGTGAAGGGGAATTTATTTAAATCTGTCAGCGACTCGCATTGGTCGGGGTGCACGCCTGCTTTGTCAAACTTGGTTTTGTAAACGGGCGAGTTGGCGTAGGCATGGCGCAGGGTGGATTGCAGGCGCTTGAGCTGCAATGCACGCAGCTCGGCTACGGGGGCTTTTTCTATGGGTTCTAGTGGAAAGTTTTGCATGAAATCCTTTTTTTTGAACGCAGAGGGCGCGAAGGTTACGCAGAGAGCGCAGAAAAGAAAATACCAAAAAAATACAAAATGAAAACCAAAATAAACTCAAACAAATCTCTAAATTATTTTTGGCTTTAATTTTTTCTCTTTTCTTCTTTTCCTGTTTTTGTATTTTTTGGTTTTCTTTGTCTTCCTTTGTCTTCCTTCTGCGTTCTCTGCGTAACCTTCGCGCCCTCTGCGTTCAAAAAATCCCCGGCTTCGACTTCGACTTCGACTTCGACTTCGACTTCGATTTCGACTTCGACTTCGACTTCGCCCTAGGTTAAACAATTACCCCAGCAATCTGCGCCGACTTGCCGCGAAACATCGCTATCACTTCGCCATGCTGGTTACTCACCCGCATATCGTAAATGCCATGCCGTCCCGTAAGCGTCTGCTCCACCCCCTCACAGGTCAGCACATCGCCCAGCTTGCCCGGTTTTAAAAATTCAATCGAGCACCCCGCCGCCACCGTCACCTTGTTATGCGAGTTGCAGGCAAATGCAAAGGTCGTATCCGCCAGCGTAAAAATAAACCCGCCATGGCAAATCTGGTGCCCATTCAAATGCAGCGGTTTCACTTCCATCCGCACCCGCGCCTGCCCCGGCGCGCATTCCAGCAAGTCCATGCCCATCGTGTCTTTGCTGGCCGTGTCCACCGCCCACATGGTTTCGCCCACACGCCGTGCTAGGTCAGCAGCTTCTTTTTTAATGGGGTCAGATGACATTTAATTCCCCTTGAAATTGGCTGGCCGCTTTTCCAGAAAGGCTTTCACACCCTCAATGTAATCATGCGTGTCGCCCAGCGCGCTTTGTTCATCGCGCTCTACGTCCAGTTGCGCATCGAAGCTATTGGTGTGCGCGTTGCGCAGCAAGTGTCGCGTGACGACCATCGCTTTGGTGGGCATGGCGGCCAGTTTGGCGGCCATGGCGAGGGCGGCTTGCACGGGGTCGTCGGCTACCTCCCAGATCAGGCCCCACTCTTTGGCCTGTGCGGCGGGGAGTTTGTCGCCCGTCATGCACAGGGCCATGGCGCGCGCCATGCCCAGGCGCTGGGGCAGGATCCACGAGCCACCAGAGTCGGGAATGAGGCCGATTTTGCTGAAGGCCTGGATGAAGCTGGCGGCGGGTGCGGCGATGGTGATGTCGCAGCCTAGCGCATACGACGCGCCCGCGCCTGCGGCCACGCCGTTGACGGCGGCTACTGTTGGCACGCGCAGTTGCTGCAATCGTTGGGCAGTGGGGTTGAAATAGTCGTTAATGACGGCGCGCGGGTTGGCGCGCTCGACCATCGTGCGGCCTGCTGCGTCCGTGCCTTCGGAGAAGTCGAACTCGGATAAGTCGGCCCCTGCGCAAAAGCCGCGCCCTGCGCCGGTGATGACCGCCGCGCGGATGTTGCTGTTGGCTTCTATCTTGTCAAACGCCGCCCACAGCTCGCGGTGCATTTGTTTGGTAAAACTGTTCAACGCTGCGGGGCGGTTGAGGGTGATGAGTGCGATGAGCGTATCGCCTGCGCCGCGTTCTTCGTAAAGGATGGTGGGTTCGGTGGTGGTGGTGTCTGTCATGGCTTGTCTCCTGTAGCGCAATTTACCACTGTTTGCTGCGGCTTCTGGCCTGTGCCGCTCTGTCTCTGGGCACGTTCGGTTCCTGTGCTTGCCCTGGCACTTGGTATGCACAGCGGCGCGGCTGTCCCCCGCCTGCGGCCTTCTTTATGCCGCTACGCTGTCCACTCCAAGCACCTGGGCAAAAACGATGGTCGGTCTGAGGCGGTGCAAGACCCGCAGTTTTGAAAGGCTAGTGTCTACACCGGCGGTGGAACGGCCACCGCGCTGGCAAGATCAGCGCTGTTCAATTTTCCGAACCAAAAGATCTAAATGCGCCTCTTTGTTCAAGGTGATTTTGATGCGCACAGGCAGGTGCTGCAAACTGGGTGCGATCCACATCTCAGCGGTAATCGTGCCACGCGCTGCTGCCAATGGGCGCGGCTTGAGGTGGTGGGCCTGCACGGCACCCATGATGGGCAGATAGATGGTCTCTGCCGGGCCAATGTCGTAGACCCATTCGTCCAGGCCGCCTGGTCGCGCCAGCCATATTTTGACAGTCTCTCCTTGTTTCAGCAGGGCCAGACCGGTGCTAAAGCGATAGCCTAGCTCTACAAACTGACTGGCGGTGTCTTGCACCAGACTGAGGTCTTGCCCCGGGCGCGGGATGCGTCGGCCATTCGTCAAGAGTACCTCGCTGGCATCCAGCGTTACGCTGCGTCTGCTGCCAGTGGGCAACTGCTCCTCATACACCTGCGGTTGCAAGCCAGTAGCACGCACACGGCCTTGGCTGGTCATCTGCGCCTTGGCCAGGCCCATGCTGATGTCGATACGCACTTGGTAGCGGTCATGGGGCTGAGCCTGTGCGGCAGGTGGGCGTGTCCACTGCACTTGGGCATCGCCATGCAACTCGCCACGGAAGTAACCGCCTAGCTGGTAGGAAAGGCGGGTATCTGCGGGCCATTGGCCTTGCAGGGCGAGTGCGGCGCTGTTGCCAGCGGTGGCGCTTGCGTCTGCCGACAGGTTGGGCAAGGTGGCAGAGGGGTTGGGGTTGGGGTTGGGGTTGGGGTTGGGGTTGGGGTTGGGGTTGGCGTTTGCAGCTTGGGCAGTTTCGCCCGCCGCGCTGTCTGTAACTGCTGGTGCATTTGCAGGCGATGCATCCGCTGTGATGGCGGGCGCAGCTGTTGCCAATGCAGCATGCGTCGGCGTGCTGAGCACCACCGTGGGTGTAGGCTGGGGTGCGATGGGTTGAGGTTCAGGCTCGGTTTGAAGTTTTTTTTGCGTTGTTTTTTTGTAATTTTTCGCTACATTTTTAGGAGCTGCTCCCGCAATATTATGCTGGGCTACAACCTGTTTTGGTATAGAAATGGCAGGCGATTGACCACTTGCCACCGTAGCCTGGGTAATTTGCCGGGTGAACATCGGGTCGGCATGCGGCGCGATCACGCTGGCCAGGTTTTGCAGCTGCTGGCCTATACCCCATAGCGCTATCCCGTGCAGTGCCAGTGCCAGCAGCAAAGCCACTGCCAACGATATTAGCCAACGAGCCATGCGTCCAGTCGCGCTGCGTCACCCGCACGCAACACCCAGGTGGCCAGGTCTTCGCGTTCGGCAGCGGGCAGCGACAGCTTGAGGGTGTGCAGGCGCTTGTCGCGCGCCACCAAGGCTTGCACGGTTTTGCTTTTTTGGCTCTGCGCCGCATCATCAACGTAGAGCAGCAGGTCGTCCAACTTGTTAAGCCGCCACAGGCCGCCGCGCGCTGCGCTGCTACCTACCGCCAGCCATTCGTCGCCCGGGCAAAAGCCAGCTTGCTCGGCTGCGCCACCGCGCAGCACCACCTTGACTTGCAGCGTGCCGTTGCTCTCTGCCACGCGCATGCCAAGGCGCTGGGCGAGCTGCGGCTTGTCTTCCACCACCTGTACGCCCTGGGCTTTGAGCAAGCGCTCCAGCGGCAGCGCGCCGGTGCCATGCACCCACTGCGCCAGCTCTGCCTCGTAGCTTCTACCGCTCAGTTTTTGCAGCACGGCTGCAAAGTCTGCCTGCGCCATCGGCCCGGCTTTGCAGCGCAGCCACAGCGCGCGCATCACCGCGTCCAGCGTGGTGTTGCCCTCTGCGCGCAGGGCGAGGTCAAAGCAAAGCGCTACCAACGCTCCCTTGGTGTAGTAGCTCACAGTAGCGTTGGCGGTGTTTTCGTCTTGGCGGTAGTACTTCACCCAGGCGTCAAAGCTGCTTTGCGCCACGCTTTGCACTCTGCTGCCGGGGGTTTGCATGACTTGGTTGATCGTTTTATTAAGCAGCTTCAAATACTGTGCGTTGTCAATTAAGCCCGCCCGGCGCAGCAGCAGGTCGTCGTAGTAGCTGGTAAAGCCCTCAAAAAACCACAGCAACTCGGTGTACTGCTCTTGGCTGTAGTCGTAGCGGGCAAACTCTGCCGGTCGCAGGCGTTTGACGTTCCAGGTGTGAAAGTATTCATGGCTGATCAGCCCCAGCAAGGTGATGTAGCCGTCACTGGGCTTTTTTTGCCCCACGCGCGGCAGGTCGCGGCGGGTGCAAATGAGTGCGGTGCTGCTCCTGTGCTCCAGCCCGCCGTAGCCGTCGTCCACTGCGTTGAGCATAAATACATAGTTTTTGAATGGCGGTGTGTTCGATGTGTTGACGGTTTTGTCGCTGATTTTGTCGCCAGCGCCATGCCACAAGGCTATTTCGCTTTCCACAATTTTTTGCGTATCGGCCAGCAAGCGTTTGCCATCGAAACTGGGCGGTGCACCGGCCACAACAAAGGCGTGCACCGCGCCGCGCACGGTAAAACTGCCGCGCCAAAAGTTACCCATCTCAAACGGCGTATCGGCCAGTTCGTCGTAGCTTACAAACGTGTAGGTGCCAAAGCCTTTCTTATCGACTTTAAGCGCAGTAGCCCCCGTAGCAATTGCGCAAGCAGCTATGGAATTAGTAGTCTTGACATGCAGCTGGTGCGCGCGCGCTGTCAGCCCGTCCACGCGAAGGCACAGCGAAGTGGGGTTGAAAAACCCGCGCTGCGCGTCCAGCCACGCGGTGCGTACCGAGTTGTCGTAGGCATACACCTCGTAGTGCAGCACCAGCGGTTTGGCCGCCGCATTGCTGGCTTGCCAAGTGCATTTATCTAACTGCGCTATAGCCACGGCCTTGCCGTTTTGCGTAGCGCTGAGTTTTTGCAAATGCTTGGAAAACTCCCGCACCATGTAGCTGCCCGGTATCCACACCGGCAAGCTCACCCGCTGGTTTTTAGCCGGCCGTGCGATGGTGAGGGTGACGCGGAACAAGTGCGCATGTACGTCAGACGCGTCGACGCTGTAGTGCACGGGAGCGGTGGTACCGGAAGAGTTTGATCGTGTGGCCATAGACCTGAAGAATAAACCATTCTCGGGGAGGCATTTTTGCAGCACCTCGGTCTGTAGGCCCAGGCGCTTGGGGAGCGTGTACCGGGGATTGATCGCCCAGGCACTTGCACTGGACGGCTACGCGGCCAATCCAGGCGCCTGGGCGGTCAAGCATGGTAGGTCTATGCAGGTGCAAGACACGCTCGCCGGGAGGGATGGTGGCTGCACTGACGGCGGAGCAATCACCACGCCGAAAAGATCATGTCTGCACTGGCGGTAGAGCACACACCCAGTCTCCAAAATCAGGCCGACGGCGCACTTAGCGTAGCGGCATAAAGGGGGAGGCGGCGGCCCCAGGCCGCCCCGGAGGACAGCCGCGCAGCCAAGTGCGCCGTCCGCATGATCCCCGTACAAAAAAGCAACTCTACGCAAGATACAAACACCACCGCCAACCAACCGCCTGGCCCTGCCCCATCAGGTAGCGCTGTCCACTATCATTCCAACATGTTATTCGCCTCTGCACCTCAAGAACTGGCACCCGATGTGTGGCTGCTGCATGGCTTTGCCTTGGGCAGACCGCTGCGAGAGGGTATAGCCGCCGTTATCGCCAGTGCTGCGTTTCGCCATTTGGTGGTGCCCAGCGGACAGCCGATGGCCGTGGCCATGAGCAACTGCGGGCCGCTGGGCTGGACCAGCAGCCCGCAAGGCTACCGCTACCTGCCATACGACCCCGACACTCAGCAACCCTGGCCTGCCATGCCCGAGGCCTTCAGCACCCTCGCGCGCGAATCCGCTGGCGCCGCAGGCTGGCCCGGTTACGCGCCCGATGCGTGCCTGGTTAACCGCTACGCCCCCGGCGCGGGCCTGGGCCTGCACCAAGACCGCGATGAGCATGACCTGCGTGCGCCCATCGTGTCAGTGTCGATCGGCGCATCGTGCAGATTTATCCTGGGTGGCATACAGCGCAGCAGCCCGGTGCAGTCGATTGCGCTGCATGATGGCGATGTGATGGTGTGGGGTGGACGCTCGCGCCTGATCTACCATGGCGTGCGGCCGCTGTCGAAGGACAGTGGCTTGCGCTACAACCTGACTTTTCGCAAAGCGGGCAGTGGTTTCTCGCCAGAGCGGGGGTGACGGGCGGCTTACCTAGCTATGGTTTAAATAGCTTCCCCCGCTATATTCTAAAGGGCTAGAAGTCCAAACATCTTTAAAGTGTAGAGGGCCTGAGCGTTACTTCACTTCAGCCAAAAACTTCTCTACCTGCGCCGCAGGAATAGCGCCCGGCACGCGGTTGCCATCAGCAAAAATCAAAGTAGGCGTACCCGTGATTTTGTGTTTTTTGCCAAACTCTACGTTGCGCGCAAGGGCAGCGGTGTCGCAGGTAGCGGCGGCTGTATCGACATCTTTGGTCATCCAGTCAGTCCAGGCTTTGTTGCGGTCTTTAGCGCACCAAATGTTCTTGCTACGCTCGGTAGAGGCGGGCCCCAAAATGGGGTAGAGAAACATATACACCGTGACGTTGTTGACCGATTGCAGGTCTTTCTCAAAGCGCTTGCAGTAGCCGCAGTTGGGGTCTTCAAACACGGCCACTTTGCGTTTGCCGTTACCGCGCACGATGGTGAAGGCGTCTTTCAGCGGCAGTGTGGCAAAGTCAATCTCGGTGAGCTTGGCCACGCGCTCTTCGGTGAGGTTGCGCCGGGCTTTGGTGTCGATCAGATTGCCCTGAATCAGGTAGTTACCTTCGGCATCGGTGTAGAAGATTTCGGTGCCGCCGACTCGGATTTCAAACAGACCGGGGATGGGGGCTTTCACCACTTCGTCGATAGCAGGCAGGCTGGGCAAGCGCTCGCTGAGGTTTTTGCGGATCGCGGCTTCTTGAGCGAAGACGGTAAAAGTCGCCGCGAATATTGCGCAAGCAGCTATCAATTTAGGTGTGAATTTCATGCTTAAAAGTCCTTAATGGTCAATTCTATACGCCCATGGCGCGGCGCATAACCGCCGACTTGAGGGGGCTCAATGCCTCAAAGCTGCGCATACCCCAGTTACGCAGGCTGCGTGCGCGCTCATCGTCTAGCGCAAACAGGCGCTGCAAACCGTCGGTGGCGATGCGCAAAGCGGCGGCGTCGCCCTTGCGGGCGCGCTCGTAGCGGCGCAGCAGGCGCATGTCGCCGTAGCTGCGAAAGTATTCCTTGCTTGCCAGCACCTGGGCCAGCTCGGCGGCATCGCCTAAGCCTAAATTAAGGCCTTGGCCTGCCAGCGGGTGCACGGCGTGGGCGGCATCGCCTGCCAGCGCCCAAGCCCCATTGTGAGAGGCCATGCCAGCACCCAAACCTGTACCCACCCAACGGCTGGCTTGGGCCAAGTGCAGGGGCCAAGCGGCGCGCTGGCTGGTCAGGCGCATGGGGCCCAGCACATTGCCGCAGGCGTGCTGCAGCGCGGCGCAAAACTGCGCCTCGTCCATCGCCAATAGTTGCTGGGCATGCTCATGCTGTACTGACCACACCAGGGCCACAGAGTTCCCTTGTGGTGCATTTATCTCTGGCGCGTTGCGTGGCAGCAGGGCGCACACCTCGCCGCCCTGCATCCACTGGCGGGCAGTGGCCTGGTGGGGCAGGTCGGTGTGCAAGGTGGCGGCAATGGCAGTTTGGTCATAGGCTACTTGGTCATAAGCCAGGCCGGTAGCCTCGCGGCTGGCGCTGGCGCGGCCTTCGCAAATGACGGTAAGGGCTGCAGGCTCAGGCGCGTTCAGCAGGGTGATCTCGGGCGCAAACGACACTACGGTGTGCAAGCGCTGCTCCAGCGCGCTGGCGTCCACAATCCACGCCAGCGCCTCGGTGCCCATGCTGGTGGCATCAAACTGCACCAAACCAGCGCTGGTGCCGCTGCCATCACCCTGCACCCACATATGCTGCACGGCGCAACTTGTCTCAGGCCAGGCGCGCAGACTGCTCAGCAAGGATTGTGAGGCTACGTTCAAGGCAAAAGCGCGAATATCGGGCGGCGCACTGCTTGGCTGCGCCGCTTGCACCAGCCCCACGCGAATGCGCGAGCGCGCCAAGAGCAGCGCCAAAGCCTTGCCCACCACCCCTGCACCACGGATACATACGTCTATTGCCATACCCCTGATTGTAGAAGGCGGCACAATACGGGCATTATTCGCCCAGCAAAGTCCCCTTAGCCATGACCCCAAGCACCACCCCACCCGCCGCATTTGAAATCAACGCCACCATTGCTGCCCTGTACGTCTACCCTGTCAAATCGTGCGCAGGCGTGCAGGTGAACGAGGCGATATTGACCGAGACCGGGCTGGAGTTTGACCGCGCCTGGATGCTGGTGGACGAGAAAGGCGAGTTTGTCACCCAGCGCGAGTTGCCACGCATGTGCTTGATTCAACCCACGCTCAAGCACTTTGAGATGGTGCTGCGCGCGCCCGGCATGCTGGCACTGCACATCGCGCTGAACGCCGTAGAGCAACCCTGCCGCGCCAGTGTGTGGGGGCAAGACTGCGCGGCCTACGATATGGGCGACACCGCAGCGCAATGGTTTACCGACTTTTTGGCGCAAGAGCTGCCAGCTGGCACCCGGGCCATGAAGCTGCGCATGGTGCGCTTTGACCCGGAGCACCCACGTGCATCGAACAAAAAATGGACCAAAGACGTGACGGCGCTGAACCAGTTCAGCGATGGCTACCCGATATTGGTGCTGAGCGACGCTGCGGTCACTGGACTGAACACCCGCCTGGCCACGCAGGGCCATGCCGCAGTGACGGTGCAGCGCTTCCGCCCGAACATCGTGTTGGCGGGCATAGAAGCGCATGACGAAGACCAGATAGCCAGCATGCACATCACCACCCAGGAAGGCAATGTAGAGCTGGCCTTGGTCAAGCCCTGCCCGCGCTGCCCTATCCCGAACGTGAACCCGTTGACCGCCGCGCCCAGCCCAGAGGTAGGCGACACCTTGCAGAGCTACCGCCAGGATGCGCGGCTGGACGGTGCGGTATCTTTTGGCATGAACGCAATCACCCTCCAAGGCTTTGAGCAGGTGCTGAGGGTGGGGCAGGCGGTGGGGGCTAACTGCTCTTTTTGATTGTAGTTTTATCGTTTAGTGAGTAGCAAAAGTTAGTGTCTGCTTTCAGCACTCTCTTGATTTCACCGCTAAACTCCCCACCTTGACCGCACGAACGCCACACCGATACAGGTTGATGTAAGTGCGCGTAAACTATCTGAAATTTACAAGTACGGACTCGCCATGTCACTCATTCCAGCCACCATTCTTACCGGTTTTTTAGGCTCAGGTAAAACCACATTGCTCAAACGCGTGCTGTCCGAGGCGCACGGCCAGAAGATTGCGGTGATTGAAAACGAATTTGGCGAAGAGAACATTGACAACGAGATTCTGGTCGCCGACACCAACGAGCAGATCATCCAGATGAGCAATGGCTGCGTGTGCTGCACCATCCGCGAAGACCTGCGCACCACGTTGAAAGACCTGGCCGAGAAAAAGCGTAAGGGTGAGCTGAACTTTGACCGTGTGGTGATCGAGACCACTGGTATCGCCGACCCCGGCCCGGTAGCGCAAACCTTTTTTATGGACGAAGAAATTGCAGAGCAGTATTTGCTGGACTCGGTGCTGACCCTGGTAGATGCCAAGCACGCGGCTCAGCAGCTCAATGACCGCCAGGAGGCGCGCCGCCAGGTGGGTTTTGCCGACCAGATTTTCATCAGCAAGACCGACCTGGTGGGCAAAGCCGAAGTGGACGCCCTGATTCACCGTCTCAAGCACATGAACCCGCGCGCGCCCATGCAAAAGGTACATTTTGGCGAGGTACCGATCAAGGATGTGTTTGATCTGCGCGGCTTTAACCTCAATGCCAAGCTGGATATTGACCCGGATTTTCTGAAGGAAGAAGATCACGACCATTCGGGTCACGATCATGGTCATGATGATCATGCGCATGGCAAAGCGCATGAAGAGCACGGCCACGAACACAGCGAGCATTGCGACCATCCCTCACACGCGCACGACAAGGGGCACGCAGGTCATGGCCACCACCATCACCACGACGACGATGTCAAAAGTTTCGTTTTCCGCTCTGACAAAGCCTTTGACGCCGCCAAGCTGGAAGACTTTTTAGGTGCGATTGTCAATATCTACGGCCCGCGCATGCTGCGCTACAAGGGCGTTTTGTACATGCAGGGCACCGAGCGCAAGGTGATCTTCCAGGGCGTGCACCAATTGATGGGCTCGGACCTGGGCCCGGTATGGGGCGAGAGCGAAAAACGCAACAACAAGATGGTATTTATTGGCATTGATTTGCCAAAAGACATATTAATGCAGGGTTTGGAGCAGTGTTTGGTGTAAAACCTCGGGAGATTTGGCTGTGTTGGTGTCGATTTTTAAATTTATAGGATTTTCCTGCTTTAAGTCGCTACAATCCGCGCCGACAGCTGTTCGCAAGAGTAGCGTCAATCGGTTCAAAAATCTGAAAATCCAGCGGCAGGGCTGGCAGCCATAAAGGCACGAGACAACCTGCGAGGAGACAATACAGTGAAAACCACAGTTAAAAAGTCCACCACCGTGAAAAAGCCCGTCGTCAAAGCTAAAGCAGTCCCGGCCAAAAAAATGGCCGGCAAGCCCGTGCAAAAATCTGCCGGCAAGGCAAGCAAACCGGCCGCTAAACCTGCGCCAAAAGCAGCAGCCAAGTCTGCCTCTAAGCCAGCCAGCAAAGCCATAGCAAAGCCCATCGCTAAAAAAGCAGTTGCAAAACCTGTCAAATCAGCAGCCAAAACGGTAAAAATAGTACTTAAACCTGTGGCTAAAACTGCCAAATCGAGCCCCCCTGTCAAAGCCAAGACCCCCACCTCCACGAAAGCGCCTATCTCAGTTTCTGCCAAAACCCCAGCCAAAGCTCCAGTTAAAGCCTCTGCTAAACCCTCGGTGATTCCTCCTGCAAAAGCAAATGCTGCTCCCGCTACCAGCAAGCCTACCGCCAAGCAAACGGTTCCAACTCCCAGCAAACCCGCAGCGCCTGTGATTGCACCGGCAGTTACGCCACCCAAGCCCCGCACGTCTAAATCTGGCTTTATCAGCCCCGCCAATATTGCACCCAAGCCGATGGAAGTGTCGACCGCTGCGAAGACCCACTTTACGATGTCATCGCCCGTACTAGCCCCTCCACCGCAGTTGGCCGTCAAAAAAGACGCCAAACTGGTGAATAACTGGAAAACCAAAACCGCAGCGCAACTGAGCGATGCCGAAGCCATTGCAATGCCCGATTCAGAATACATGAGCGCGCTGCAAATGGCGTTTTTCCGGCTCAAGCTGGTACAGCTGAAAAAAGATATTTTGAGCAACGCAGGCGAAACCACCGAGCATTTGCGCGAGGACACCAGTGTGGTGCCCGACCCAGCTGACCGCGCCACCATCGAGGAAGAGCACGCTTTGGAGCTGCGCACCCGTGACCGCGAGCGCAAGCTGCTCAAGAAAATTGAGCAATCCATCGCCCGTATTGACAGCGAAGACTACGGCTACTGTGACGAGACTGGCGAGTCCATTGGCATTGCCCGCCTCATAGCCCGGCCCACAGCCAATCTGTCCTTAGAGGCCCAGCAGCGAAGAGAATTGAAACAAAAGATGTTCGGTGACTAGTCTGGTGCTAGACTGTTACTACTTCATACTTATTTCAATGCAACTGTAGGTCATGGCAAAAGACGAAACCGCATCAGAAGGCCTGTTCTCCAAGGTGGTGAAGTTCGTGCGCAATCCGGGCACCAACTGGACTGACCTGGACGCCAAAGAGAGTGACCGCGAAAACTCCTACAGCAAGCAAGCGCTTAAAGAAATGATTGAGCGCAAGCGGCGCAACGACTTTGTGCGTAAGCGCGAATTTGACATGCTGCGCAAGCTGCGTCGCCGCGAGGCGATGGGCGGTGCGGCTGGCCCAGCAGATGGTACCGAGAGACCCTCTTTCTTCCAAAGCTCCATGCCATCCAAGCCAGATGACAGAGCGATGACGCTGAAAAAAATCGACGAAATCGAGGCGCAAATGTCTATGCAATGGTGGAAAACCAAGCATGGACAGAATGGCGTGCAAAGCGTATCGGGTTTTCCAAACTCAGACATGAATAGCAGCACGCGGTCTGTGAATCCCAAAGATAAAGCGAGCAAACCCGGCGCGCTGGATGACAGGGCTTATGCGGCTACTGAAGCGGACAATTTGACAAACTCCTTGGCAATGGGCGCCGCCAAGGCGCAGCAAATACTTGCAGCCAATGCCGCCATACCTGGGCCCAAACCGACCCCAGTGCTAGCCAACGCCGCAGTTGCCTCGCCGGTTGCGGTCGCCCCCCTAAAGCCTTTCCCCCCTGCAGTGCCGCAACCTGTTACAGCACCCAAAGTAGCCGCAGCGCCTTTGGCCGCCACACCAAAACCCAATATGAGCGGCTTGGCGGCATCATACGACGGTAGCCCAGGCCACACAGGCTTCTCAGCCTCCAAGATGTTTGCGCTAGAGGTAGACGAGATACAACACGACCCAGAGCTGGAAGAGGCTGCTATTCGTTTTGCCAATGGCGATGATGCCGGGGCAGAAGCCGGTTTGTTGGAGGTACTGGGCCAGCAAGGGTCGCGCCACAATGACGAAGAAACTTGGTATACCGCATTTGATTTGTACCGCGCCACCGGTAAACATGACCGCTTTGAAAGTTTAGCCATCGACTTTGCCAGCAAGTTCAACCGCTCGGCGCCGATATGGTTTTCCATGCCCGACATGGTGGGCGCTTTAGCCAGCAAAGTTCCCGCAGCACCTGCTGCAGCGGCCTACAAATCCGACTGGCGATGCCCTGGCAGCTTTGGCGTGCAAACGCTGGCTGCGTTGAACGCCGCATTGACCAGAGCTCAAATGCCTTGGACGCTGGATTGGTCTGTGCTTAAAACCATCGAACCCAATGCGGTAATTCCACTGGGTAAATTGTTTGCCAACTGGGCGGCGCAGCCCGTGCAACTGCGTTTTATGGGTGCCCATGTACTCGATGGTGTATTGCGCGACGCCACCCCTTCCGGCTTACGCGACATCAACCAAGATCTTTGGAAGCTGCGTTTGGAGCACCTGCGCATTACCCATCGCCCAGATGAGTTTGAGTTGGCAGCGCTGGATTTTTGCGTCACCTACGAAGTCTCGCCACCCTCCTGGGACAGCGCACGTTGCGAGTACAAACTGCTGGATGGAGATGGCGTGTCCGGTGTGGGCCAAACCATTATTGGCGAAGCTGTTCGTGACTCTGTCCATTCAGGATTCAGCGGGTATCAAGACAGTCAGCATGGCCATAGCCTGTCGCACAGCACCCAGCTTTCAGCGGTAGAGCTATCTGGCCAGATTCAGGGCGATCCTGTGGCTGTGCTGGACAAGCTGGAAGGCCGCATGATCGGCGCTGATGTGATGGTCATTTCGTGCGCCAAACTCATTCGCGTCGATTTTTCCGCTGCAGGCACCCTGCTCAACTGGGTTTCAGCCCGACAATTAGAAGGCCGATTGGTGCAATTTACAGAAGTCCACCGTCTGGTAGCCTCATTTTTCCACGTCATTGGCATCAGTGAGCACGCGAAAGTAATTACGCGCACGGGCTGAGTTTTACCGCTGCTTAACCGGCGGTTTTCACCCGTTTTAGCGACACCCGCAGGCCTACGCTTCTGTCAGCGTCTGGAGTCCGGCGAAGTCGATCTGGCAGTGGGCTTCATTCCCGAGCTGGCGGCCGGGTTTTACCAGCAAGCCCTGTTTGCGCAGGATTTTGTCTGCCTCGCGGCCAGCGGCCACCCACGCATTGGCAGCAAACTCAACCGCAAAGCTTTTTCCAACGAAGGCCACATCATGCCCATGTCATCCGGCACCGGCCATTCCATGGTGGACAAGGTGCTGGCCAACAACAAGGTAGAGCGCCGCGTGGTGCTGCGCGTACCGAGCTTTCTCGGCGTAGCCCGCATCGTCGCGCAAACCGAATTTTTAGTCATCGTGCCCCGCCAGCTAGGGCACGCACTGGCCGAGCAAGAACGCGTGAAGGTGCTGGAGCCCCCGTGCCACTGCCCACCTACAAAGTCAAACAGCATTGGCACGAGCGCTACAACCTGGATGCTGGCAATATCTGGCTGCGCAACACCATGGCGGGGCTTTTTGCGGGCAAGGGGCTGGATGTTTGAGGCCTTAAAGTGGTGTAAATTTCACCACTAAGTGGGTGAAATTCCACCACTTAATGGTAGAATTTTTATATGCTCTACCGACAACTCACGCAATTCATCAGTGAATCTTTGACTGACACGCCAGTCGTGTTGCTCCATGGCGCACGACAGACGGGGAAAAGCACGCTCATGCGTAGCCTGGCTGGCGCGGATGCGCGCTATATCACGCTGGATGATGCAGCAGTTTTGTCCGCCGTGCGGCACGATCCTGCCGGTTTTTTTGCAGCCAACCCCGGTCGCCTGCTGATCGACGAAGTGCAACGTGCACCTGAGCTTTTCTTGGCCATGAAGCACGAGGTAGACCTGGCCCGCATGGCAGGGCAAAACGTCAACGGACGCTTTTTACTTAGCGGCTCGGCCAACGTACTGCTTTTGCCCAAGCTGGCAGACTCTTTAGCGGGGCGCATGGAGATTCACACCCTATGGCCGCTGGCGCAGTCCGAAATGCGTGTGCAAGAAGGGCAACAACCCGCCAACTTCATCGACGCGCTGTTTGCGCCCGAGGGTGCCCCCAGTCACGCAGGTGCGCAGCGCGGTGGCATGGCATTCAATGCCACGGAGCGTAGCGAGCTGTTGGGGCAACTACTGGCGGGTGGTTATCCCGAGGCGGTTGCCCGCAGCAGTGAAAAGCGCCGCACCGCATGGTTTGATGCCTATTTGCAAACCATCGTCCAGCGCGACATACGGGACATAGCGCAGATTGACGGCTCAGTGCAGATACCGCAACTACTTACCGCTTTGGCACACAAGGCCACTGGCGTATTGAACGCCGCCGATGTGTCCCGCACCCTAGGCCTACCGCATACCACGCTCAAGCGCTACCTGCACTTGCTGCAAACCGTGTTCCTCATTACCCCCCTGCCCGCCTGGACACCCCGAGCCAGCCACCGCGCGCAAAAATCTCCCAAGCTGTTTTTTAACGACAGTGGCCTTATGGCGCATTTGCTGGGCTTGAGTGCGCAACCCCTTCAAAATGCACCAGGCTTGCCCGGCCCCTTGCTGGAAACCTTTGTCCACGCCGAACTGCAAAAGCAATGCGCCTGGGCCAACACAGCCTGCGAGCTGATGCACTACCGCACCTCCACCGGCATGGAGGTTGACTTCATCGCCCAAGACCGCCAAGGCCGCGTCGTTGGCATCGAAGTCAAGTCCAGCACCCAGGCCAACGCCAACGACTTCAAAGGCCTGCGCCATTTGCGCGAGGTGGTGGGCGACCAGTTTTACCGTGGCGTGGTGCTGCACCCAGGTAGCCAGTCCATCAGCTTTGACCCGCAACTGGCATCGGTGCCGCTGGGGGCACTGTGGGCTACGCA
>JANMTF010000163.1:0-16253 GCA_031390175.1 Polaromonas sp. | reverse complement strand
GCCCAGCCAGGGCCAGGTGCTTTTTGAAGGGCGCGATACGACCCATCTGGCGCAGCACGACTACGCCCGCATGGGTATTGCCAAGAGTTTTCAGATCACCAACGTGTTCAAACAGCTCAGCGCGCATGAGAACGTGCGCGTAGCGCTGCAAATGCAAAGCGCGCGTTACCAAATCTTCAAAGCGCGTAACAGCTACGGCGAGCTCAATGACCGCGCCGACGCCTTGCTACTGCGGGTAGGTTTGCAAGACAGCCGTAACAAACTGGCAGGCGACATGGCCCACGGCCAACAGCGCTCGTTAGAGGTTGCCATGGCCTTGGCCTGTAGTCCGAAGCTGCTGCTGATGGACGAGCCCACCGCAGGCATGTCGCCGCAAGAAACCGTGGTGATGATGGATCTCATCACCCAGCTGGCCACCGAGCGCACCATCATCTTGGTAGAACACAAAATGAAACTGGTGATGGGCCTGTGCAAACGCCTTTTGGTGCTGCACCACGGCGAGCTGCTGGCTGAGGGCACACCCGACGAGATTAAAAGCAACACCGAAGTCAAGCGCGTGTATTTGGGTCAAAACTAAAAGTCATGCTTAAAGTAGAACAACTCAACGCCTGGTACGACCGCAGCCATGTGGTGCAAGGCCTGGACTTTGAAGTCAAGCAGGGCGAGATCGTCACCCTGATGGGGCGCAACGGTGCTGGCAAAACCACTACCCTGCGCACCATCATGGGTCTGCTGGAAAAATGCTCTGGCCGTGTGCACTTTGACGGCCAAGACCTGCTGCCGCTTAAAACGCATGAACGCTTTCACCTGGGCCTGGCCTATGTGCCCGAAGACCGCCGTATCGTCACCAGCCTGAGCGTGCTGGAGAATTTGCAGCTAGGTTTAATCGCCAGCAAACAGCGCGGCGACATGGATGCCATGGTGGACGAGATAGCCCAGACCTTCCCGCGCCTCAAAGAGCGCCTGCACCAGGATGGCAGCTCGCTCTCCGGTGGCGAACAGCAAATGCTGGCGATTGCCCGCGCCATGATGGCCAAGCCCCGCATGATCTTGCTGGACGAGCCGTCCGAGGGCATCATGCCGATCTTGGTGGACGAAATGTTTGAGCTGTTTGCCGACATGCGCCGCAAAGGCATCACCATCTTGCTGGTAGAACAAAACGTAGAGCGCGCATTGGGCATATCTGACCGCGCCTACATACTAGATCAAGGCCAGATCGTGCACCACGGCAGCGCCAAGGACTTGCTGGCCGATGCGGAGATTCAAGAGAAATACTGCGCAGTGTAGAGGCGCAGTGGGTGTTTGCACGCCCGCCACACTGGCAAGATCAGGTCGGTGGTGCACTTGGCGCAGCGGCATAAAGGGGGAGGAGTCCGCCCTAGGCGGACACGGAGGACAGCCGCGGAGCTATGTGCGCCGCCGACCTGATCCCGTACAAAAAAAAGGCTTAAAGCACTAGACCCTGCGAATGCCAAAGCACCGCAAAGAAATGGCAGGTGCTGCCGCCCAGCACAAACAAATGCCACACAAAGTGCGCATAGCGCACTCGGTTGTCCAGCAAAAATACCACTGCACCCAAGGTGTAGCTCAGCCCACCGACTACCAGCCAGATAATGCCTGCCGTCGATACGCGCTCCATCATTGGCCCGGCAGCGATCACGGCCACCCAGCCCATGCCCACGTACAAGCCAGTAGACAGCAAGGGATGCTTGAACCGGTTCAGCAACTTGGCCGTCACACCGACGGCAGCCGCAGTCCAGACAATGCCCAACAACGTCCAGCCCCACACACCCTGCAGTGCACCCAGCATGAAGGGCGTGTAGCTGCCCGCAATAAAGAGGTAAATGGCGGAATGGTCCAAGCGGTTGAGATGGGTTTTGGCCCGCCCCTCGGGCAGCGCGTGGAAAATGGTGGACACCAGGTACAGCAGCATCATAGTGCCCGAGAACACGCACACCGACACCACGTTGATGGTGCTGCCCTGCGCTTGCATATGCGTCAGCAAAATAGGCAGCGAAGCAACCGCCAGCAAAAAGCCCAAGCCGTGGCTGATCGCGTTGGCGATTTCTTCACCCATGGTTTGACGTCGTTCGATGAGGATGGCTTGCATGCTGTGATTCTATGGTTTTGTGGTTTTATGTGCAGCTGTCGTATTTTTAACAAATTCTAAAGCGCAGCACGTACCAAGCCGACCAAGTTAGCCAGCAACAGTACACCAATGGGCAGCATACTGACGATATTGCCTAGCTTGCGTGCCTCGGGGCTTTTGACATAGCCTTTCCAATACAGCGTGCGGCCCACCAGAAAAACCGCCCCTACAGCTGCCACCCAAGTGGGGTTCCAAAACTGCGTGGCCATCCACATCAAGGGCACAAACAATAACAAGCGTTCCAGGGTGTTGAGGTGCACACGGACTAAGCGGTCAAACTCTGGGGGGCCGCTCATGGCGGGTGCGGCTACGCCCAGCTTGCCCCTTGCGATAGCGACTAATGCGCCGAAAAACGTAAACTGAATCGAAGCTAAAACGGTGACGAGGATGACATAGTTCATGGTGATCTCCTAAGTAGTGGGTGATTAAAAAATTGGGCCTGGCATTTGTTTGGCTTACTCTATCGATGCGCCAGAACTGGTTGAATCGACACTGTTTGAAAAATATTTATAAATTAACTCCTCAGGTGTCGATCCACACCCACCCCGCGCATCTATAGTGCAGGTGCAGCGCGGTGCTGGACCACATACTGAAGGACTAATCATGCAATACATGTTGATATTTCAATCGCCTTTGGCTGAATTTGCCAAAGCCAACGATCCCCAAACAGCGCCAGCCTATTTTGCGGCTTGGGGCGCCTATATCGGGGCCATGCGAGGGGCGGGGGTCGTGGTCAATGGTGACGGTCTACAGCCACCACAAATGGGCACTATCCTGAGGGTACGCGACGGCAAACGCGTGGTGCAAGACGGCCCGTATGCCGATACCAAAGAGCATTTAGGTGGCTACTTTGTCATAGAAGCAGCTTCGCTCGACATCGCCCTTGACTGGGCCGCCAAAAGCCCCACCGCGCTGGTAGGCAGCGTAGAGGTACGCCCCGTTTTGCCGCCCATGCCTATGGGCAAATAAGCGCCACATGCCCAGCGCTGCAAAGCCTGCGTTATCGGCTGCCGAAAAAGCAGCCACCAAGGTGGCGGGAGAAGCCTACGGGCGGATTCTGGCCTACCTGGCCTACAAGTTTCGTGACATTGCAGCGGCTGAAGACGCGCTGGCCGAGGCCTTTGCCTCGGCCCTGAAAGCTTGGCCCACCAGCGGCGTGCCCGATGCCCCCGAGGCCTGGTTGATGACGGCCGCCAAACGCAACCTGCTGCAAATGCACCGCCACGCAGCGGTAGAAAGCGACCCGGCGGCCACTATCTTGCTTGCCGATGAAAACACCCCCGCCCCAGAGCTGCCCGCGCTGCCCGACCAGCGCCTCAAACTGCTGTTTGCCTGCGCCCACCCGGCCATCGACGCGTCGGTGCGCACGGCCCTCATGCTACAGACCGTGCTGGGTATCGAGGCCGACAAAATTGCCGCAGCCTTCCTGGTCAGCCCCAGCGCCATGGCCCAGCGCCTGGTGCGCGCTAAAACCAAAATTCGCCTGGCGGGCATTCGCTTGGAAGAACCCGAGGCGCGCGACCTGCCCGAGCGCATCCATAACGTGCTGGAGGCCATTTACGCCGCCTACGGCCTGGCCTGGGACGATGCGGTGACCAGTGACTTTGCTGACGAGGCGATTTACCTGGCCGATCTGGTAGCCGCCCTGCTACCCGAGCAAGCCGAGCCCGCAGGCCTGCTGGCCTTGATGCTGTTTTGCCAAGCGCGCAAAGCCGCACGCAGCACTGCCCAAGCACCTTTCGTACCCCTGCACCGGCAAGACACCACACTGTGGGACAAGCCGAGCATCGACCAAGCCAACCAAATCCTCTGGCACGCCGCCAGTTTGCATCAGCCAGGCCCGTTCCAGCTCGAAGCCGCTATCCAGTCCGCCCACTGCCAGCGGCTGTACACCGGCTTGGTGCCGTGGCACGGCATTGCCCAACTGTACGAACAGCTGGTGCACATTGCCCCCACGCTGGGCGCGCACGTAGGCCATGCAGTGGCCACAGGCGAGGCGCATGGCGCAGCGGAGGGTCTGGCTTTGTTGACCGCGCCCGAGACTGCCTACGATGCCAGCGCCTTAACCCACTACCAGCCCCTGGCCGTAGCCCACGCCTACCTGCTGGTAAAGCTGGGCGACCACCAATCTGCACGCAGCAGCTACGTCCACGCGCTCACGTTGACACGGCACGCTGCGCAGCGTGACTACTTGCAAGAGCAGATCAACTCACTACATATTTCATAGCTTCTACCGAAATATTCTATTGAGCTAGAAGCCTAAATAGCATTCAAATACCACCTGTTGGTATAGCTATGCGTTTTGTGCAATTTTGTTGGATCAGCGCATGAAGATGCCATCCAAATGCACTACTTGAGCAGGCAACTTAATGCGTCCATAATATTTAACCATCTATACAACACAAGTCGTGCGCTTGCAAAGGATCGTTATGCCCTACACCCTCCTCATTGTCGAAGACCCCCACCAGCGGACCACCCGCACCGAGGCAGAAGGGCGTGAACTGTATGACCGCATGGTGCAGTTCTCGGAGCAGCTCAAAGCCAAGGGCTTGCTGCTGGCCACCCAGTCACTCACCTCGCACACAGCGGCCACCCGGGTCACCGTGCGGGGCGGCAAGCCGCAGGTGCTGGACGGGCCGTTTGCGGAGGCCAAAGAGATGGTGGGTGGCTTCTTTTTGCTCGATTGCGAAACCCAGGCCGACGCTGTCGCCATTGCCGCCGAGTGCCCCGCTGCGCAGTGGTGCACGGTGGAGGTGCGTGAGGTGGGGCCCTGCTTCGCATAATTTCACTCCGCAAAAGAGATGCCTCTACAGACAAAGGGTTTTTACTTAGTTAATCTTGTCGATATGGCATCTGCTGGCTCGTCGTAGCAATGAAAAGCAGATATTTCTGCACCGGAGATATCGCGATCCCACTCTTCATCAAGGAGAACCGCCATGCGATTCATGATCATCGTCAAAGCCACGCCAGATTCAGAGGCAGGCATGATGCCGCCCGAAAGCCTGTTGGCCGAGATGGCGGCCTACCATGAGCAATTGGCCCAAGCGGGTGTGCTGCTGGATGGTTCTGGCCTGCAAGACAGCAGCAAAGGCTGGCGCATCCGATACTCAGGCAAGAAACCTTCCGAGCGCGCACTGATAGACGGCCCATTTACCGAGAGCAAAGAACTCATAGCGGGCTACACCCTCATCCAGGTGCGCACCCGCGAAGAGGCACTGGAGTGGACGCGCCGCTATCCCAATCCATCTCACGATGGCGGGCGCGCCGAGATTGAAGTACGCCAGTTGTTTGAACTGGAAGACTTTGACGCCAGCACTACGATAGAACGCTTTCGGGAAATGGGCATGGGCAGCGCTTAGCGGATGCGCTATTCTGGGTATTCATTCACAACACTTATAAACAGGAATTCCTCATGCTGAAAATAATGCTTGCCATCATTGCATTGGCCATCGGCGCTGTACTAATCTATGCGACCACCAAGCCCGATACTTTTCGGGTGGAGCGCAGCATCGCCATCAAAGCCCCTGCCGAGAAGATATTCCCGTTTATCAACGATTTGCACCAGTGGGAGCCGTGGTCACCCTGGGAAAAAATTGACCCTGCGTTGAAACGCACCTATAGCGGTGCCAACAGCGGCGTAGCCGCGGCCTACGAATGGCAGGGCAATAACGAGGTAGGCCATGGGCGCATGGAAATTTCCGAATCCACCGCATCGTCTAAGGTGGTGCTCAAACTGCATTTCATCAAACCCTTTGAGGCCAACAACACAGTGGAGTTTGTGCTCAGCAAAGACGGCGATAGCACCCGCGTCACCCAGGCGATGTATGGCCCCAGCCCCTACATCTCCAAGTTGATGGGCTCAGTATTTAGCATGGACAAAATGGTGGCTACTAAATACGAAGAAGGTCTTGGTAATTTGAAAACCCTTGCCGAGCGTTCATAGTTGCTCCCAACAATCACCCTTTAATTTGCGCAAACACAAAGCGAACCGCGTAACTTATTTCTTGTCAACCGAAAGGAAATACCATGACCACGAAAAACACCATCCAACTGCACCGTGTGCTCACCAGCACGCCCGAGAAAATTTGGCGCGCCCTCACGCAGCCCGATTTGTTTGGGCGCTCATCTTAAAAGAACCCCGCATGCATCCAGACCACTACCCTACGCCCTTTGATGCCAAACGCATGCTGCGGGGTGATTTTCAAACCATTGTCAACGGCTCAAACAACCCATCAAACCAAGGAAGCACATGCTGACAACGACATCCAAAGATGGCACAACCCTGGCGTATGACAAATACGGAAGCGGCTCTGCACTCATCAATATTACCGGGGCGAGTTGCTTTAGAAAATTTATGCCTGTGATGCAGGATGTCAAAGTATTCTCAAAGAACTTCACCGTGTACAACTACGACCGCCGTGGTCGAGGTGATAGCGGCGATACGCAGCCTTATTCGATTGATCGTGAGGTGGAAGATATCGAGGCCATGGTCGATGCAGCGGGTGGAAAAGCTGATTTGTATGGCCACTCATCGGGTGCAGTGCTCGCACTGAATGCAGCAATGCAGCTACCGCACAAGATAGGCAAAGTGATGATCTATGACCCGGCGTATGTTTATGATGAAACGGAAAAGAAAAACTTTGATCGGTTAAGTCAGAAGGTAGAAAGCTTGCTAATACAAGGTAAAAATAAAACGGCGATGCGCACATTTTTAAGCGGGATAGGGATGCCAGGCTTCTTTATATGGTTTTTGCCTCTTTTTCCAGGCTGGGCAACGATGGCCAAGCTTGCGCCGACACTGATGTATGACATTGCCATGACCAAAAACTTCGCGCCTTTCGATGCCATGCGCTTGGTCCACATACCGACACTCGTGATGGTCGGCGAGAAAAGTCCTCTGGGAATGCAGAAAGTAGCCCAACAGATTTCGCAGTCGATACCCAATTCGCAATTTGAATTGGTTGTCGGGCAGGATCACATGGTGAGTGCGAAAGTATTGCTGCCAAAGTTTGTCAAATTTTTAGGCTAGTTTCAATAATTTTTACTCAAGGAGAAACTCATGCATAACGCAAACGAAAAAATAGAAATTCAAAGCATCACCTCACCGCACCACACCGAGCGTGTAGATCGCGCTAAATACATGGCCATGCGCGAGGCGCTGCTCAAAGCCTTGCCATCAGCTCCCCCCGGGCTGACTGTAGCCGAAGCAAATATTGCGATCTTGCCGCATTTAGATCAAGGCTTGTTTCCCGGTGGCGCGAAGGCACCGTGGTGGCTCAAGGCAGTACAGCTTGACCTGGAAGCAAAAAGTATCATCAAACGTGGGCCTAAAAGCCCCGTGCGTTTGTTTCGGACAAACTAATTGGTGGAGAAAACTCATGAGCAATACCGTCCAACTGCACCGCGTGCTCACCAGCACGCCCGAGAAAATTTGGCGCGCTTTTACCCAGCCCGATGCTTGGGCGCGCTGGCTTCCGCCCAACGGTTTCACCGGGCATGTGCACCACATGGATATGAAAGTTGGAGGCACCTACCGCATGTCGTTCACCAACTTCACCACCGGCGGCGATATCTTCTTTGGTGGCAAATACATCGAACTGCGGCACCTGTCCAAGCTGGTAGAGCCGAATATTCCTGATTGAGTACCGTCTCGTGCTACCCATCACCACACAAAAACTTCCCCCAACCCTCCCAATGATCCCAACGAACCCAAAGGAATGCATCATGAAAATCACCGTCGAAACCCTTGTGAACGCCCCTATAGCCAAAGTGTGGAATGCCTACATCACTCCCGCCGACATCAAGCAATGGAACACCGCGTCAAGCGATTGGCACACCACAGCCGCATCGGTCGATCTGCGCGTGGGTGGCGCGTTTAGCTCGCGTATGGAAGCCAAAGACGGCAGCTTCGGCTTTGACTTCGCCGGTACTTACACCAAACTGGTGCCACAACAGCTCATCGAGTATTCCTTAGGCGAACGCATAGGTGTTGTCGAATTTATCCCCGGCGCAAAAGGCGTGACGGTGCGGGTCACTTTTGATTCGGAATCAACGCATGCCATGGAACAGCAGCGCGATGGTTGGCAAGCCATTTTGAACAATTTCGCCAAGCATGTGCAAACGGCCTAAACTGGCTAAGCCCTCACCCTATGAACTGGAGAATTTCATGAGAATTGAACCCTATCTGATGTTTTCAGGCCGCTGCGAAGAAGCGCTGGCTTAATTTTCAAACTAAATCAACCGCTACCTATTATTGAATGTGAGCAACGTGCTCACTTTTTTGGAGTAAATCATGAACTATTTAGATGGATTCGTTGCTGCTGTGCCCGTGGCCAACAAAGAAGCTTATCTCAAACATGCGCAAGATGCGGCTGTCGTGTTCAAGGAATACGGCGCTTTGAGCGTGGTGGAGAGCTGGGGCGATGACGTGCCAGAGGGCAAGCTCACCTCATTTCCCATGGCCGTGAAGCGAGAAGCCAGTGAGGCGGTGGTCTTTTCATGGATTCAATGGCCATCCAAGGCTCTGCGCGACAGCGCTTGGGAAAAGATCATGGCCGATCCGCGCATGGATTCTGCTCATAACCCCATGCCCTTCGACGGCAAACGCATGATCTACGGCGGCTTTCAAATCATCATGGAGAAATGACATGACCTACGCAGACGGATTATGAAGGAGATGAGTGGTGGGAACTGCATTCAAAACTATGGACGAATATCTGGCTGCACTGAGCGAGGACAAACGCGCAGCACTTGAACATGTGCGGCAGGTCGTCCGCACAGCAGTGCCCCAAGCCCAAGAGTGCATCAGTTACAAACTTCCCGCCTTTCGCCTGGGCGGAAAGTGTTTTTTGTGGATGGGAGCTGCCGCTAAACACTGCGCTATTTACGGCATCGTGGACAGCCATATGGACGAACTGAAAGCCTATGACACCAGCGGTAAGGGCACCGTCCGTTTTAAGGCAAGCAATCCACTACCCAATGCGCTCGTTCGTAAGCTAGCGAAGGCGCAGATTGCGCACCACAAAGTAATGGACAGCCGATGACCCCGCCGCCACATGCCGCGCACCGAGCCATTGAAGCCATCTGGCGCATCGAAGGCGCCAAGATCATTGCGGGCGTGGCGCGGATGGTGCGTGACATTGGCGTGGCAGAAGACTTGGCGCAAGACGCGCTGGTGGCCGCCCTGGGGCATTGGCCCACGCACGGCACGCCAGACAACCCGGGAGCCTGGCTGATGGCGACGGCTAAAAACAAGGCCGTGGACTACTTTCGCCATGCCAAGATGCAACTTGAAAAGCACGAGCAGATAGGCCTTGACCTGGAAGCGCAGGAGGCACTGGTAGTGCCGGATTTTGTGGATGCGTTGGATGCGGCGCGGTCGGATGAGATTGGCGACGATTTGCTGCGCCTGATCTTCACGGCCTGCCACCCGGTACTCTCTGCGGAGGCGCGGGTGGCTTTGACGCTCAAGCTACTGGGCGGCCTGAGCACCGCAGAGATAGCGCGCGCTTATCTGCTGCCCGAGCCCACCATCGCCCAGCGCATCGTGCGGGCCAAGCGCACACTGACGGAGGCGCGCGTACCGTTTGAGCTACCGCATGGCGACGCATTGGCACCACGCCTGGCCTCGGTGCTCGAGGTGTTGTACCTGGTCTTTAACGAAGGCTACACCGCCACCAGCGGCGGCGACTGGATGCGCCCTGCGCTGACGCAAGAAGCCCTGCGCCTGGGCCGCGTGTTGGCAGAGCTGGCACCGCAAGAGGCCGAAGTGCATGGGCTGGCCGCACTGATGGAGCTGCAAGCCTCACGCGCAGCCGCGCGTGTAGATGCACAAGGCAAACCGGTGCTGCTAGCCGACCAAGACCGCAGCACTTGGGACAGGCTGCTGATCCGCCGTGGGCTGGCCGCACTAGAGCGCGCTCAGGCGCTTGGCGGCACGCTAGGCCCCTACGCGCTGCAAGCCGCCATCGCCGCCTGCCACGCCCGCGCCCACTCGGTGCAAGACACCGACTGGGCCCGCATCGTAGCCATCTACGATGCCCTCGCACAGGTTAGCCCCTCGCCCATCGTCGAGTTGAACCGCGCAGTAGCCGTAGGCATGGCTTACGGGCCCGCAGCGGCGCTGGAGATGGTGGACGCGCTGGCACACCACCCGCAACTGACCAACTACCACTGGCTGCCCAGCGTACGCGCAGATTTGCTGGCGAAACTTGGCAAACATGGCGAGGCGCGTGCAGAATTTGAACGCGCAGCCGACATGACCCTGAATGTGCGAGAGCGCGCACTGCTGCTGGAGCGCGCGCAAGCCATTGCGGTGTAATTTACTGCGTCGCACGACGTGCTTACTGCTTTTTAATCTTTCCGAAAGCCATCAGCCAAGGATGAGTCAGTCGGTATGCATTTGTTTGTCGACTTGGCTATAGCGGCCCAGCACGGTGTACGGAGTGCGTGAACTAATTTGCTGCAATGCAGCATACTGCAAAAGAAATAAATACTATAATTTTTTACTATAAATACAAATCGTATAAATATTTAGTTAAATAATGCACATATTTAGTCTAAAAATAGGCTAAATTTCATTAAGTACATAAAATTATGCGAATCTATGTACCTCAGGCAACTTTTGGCAGCTCGCGAGGTCTGAAAAAACCTCCAAAATTGCTGTTTTAGGCTCTTTTTAAGATACTAATAGGCCTGCAGCCCTTTAGAATGATGCGGGAGCAGCTCCTGTATATGTAGCGTATATAAACTGCCCAGCAAGCGCTTTTAGCTCATCCTGCAAGCCAATACCTCAGGAAATATAGCCAGATCAATGCTTGGCCGTCATTCGCGCCGCCAGCTAGCGGTAGATATGCTCGCTTCAAAGCCCGTCGATTAAATTGCAGAGGTTTTTATTTTACTGTATAAATAAACAGTTATCATAAAGCCTCCATGCCTGCCCTCGCTCTTGCCCCCTCCAGCTCCAACCTCAGCCCCACCCCCTGCCCAGATCTTGGCGCATTCGCCCATCTGGACGCGGTGTGGCGCGCCAATGAGCTGGCGCAGTCGCACCAGCCCACGGTGGGCACGGGCTTTGCGCAGTTGGACGCTGAGCTGCCCAATGCGGGCTGGCCCACGGGCGCGTTGATCGAGATTTTGCAGACCCAAGCTGGCTCGCACGAATGGCGCCTGCTGCTGCCTGCCCTGCGCGCCTGTAGCGGGCTGGGCAGCATCGTGCTGGTGGGCAGCCCGCACCTGCCAAATCTGGCGGCTTTGGCCAGCATGGGTGTGGCTAGCAGCAGCCTCATTGTGGTGGAGGCTAGCCAACCGGCGCAGCGCCTGTGGGCGGCCGAGCAGGTGCTGCGCTGCCGCGAGGTGGCCGCGCTGATGGTGTGGCTGCCCCAGGCGCGCTCGGAGCAACTGCGGCGTTTGCATTTAGCAAGCAGCAGCCATGCCAACGGCCAGCCGCGCCTGGTGTTTGCCTTTCGCCCCGTGCAGGCGGCGCAGGAGTCGTCTGCCGCGCCGCTGCGCCTGCGCTTGGCGCACGGCGCGCAGCAGCAGTTGGCGGTGCAGATCATCAAACGCAAAGGCCCCGCGCTGGACACGCCCTTGCAGATTGCGGCGCAACTGCCCGCCGTGTTGGCGCTGTGCAGCGCTATGCACAGCAGCGGCGAGCATGGCAGCAGTGTGCGCGGCGGCGCGGCGCAGTCCAGCGCGCGCCCTGCTGCGCCTGCACACACAAGCTTGCAGCGCGGCCCACTGTCCCCGCGCCCGCCAACTGACGGACTGATCTTGGATTTACCCCATGCTGTGGATCGCACTGCAAGCCCCCGGCGAAGCCGCAAGCACCCTGCCCTGGCCGTCGCCTGAAAGCCCCGCCCCAGTGCCTGATCTGCAAGCCCTGAGTTGGTGGGCTTTGCAGTTCAGCCCCCGGGTGACGCTGCTGGAGGGCGCGGTGCTGGTCGAGGTGCAGGCCTCTGAGCGCCTGTTTGGCGGGCGACGCGCCTTGCTGGGTCGCATTCGACGGGAATGCGTGGCGGTGCATGTGGCATGCATGGCGGTAGCGCCCACCGCGCTGGCGGCGCGCGGCTTGCTGCGCTGCATGCCGCGTGCTGTGGTGCCCGCGCTGGCGGGTGCGCATGCCAACGCCGCCGCCCCTTCAAGCGCCAACCCCACACAGCCTCAAGCCAGCGCAGCCCCAGCGCCCAGCGTAGCCGTAGCCGCCTGCGCGCAGCGCCAGCTCAGTGCCGTGCTGGACGCTTTGCCGCTGGCCGCCCTGCTGGCCACGCAGAGCCACGCACCCACCTTGCAGCGCCTGGGCTGCGAGCGGCTAGGCCAGCTACGCGCCCTGCCGCGTGGGGGCCTGTCGCGCCGCTTTGGGGCCGCGCTGCTAACGGCGCTAGACCAAGCCTATGGGCTGCAAAGCGAGCTGTACCCGTGGGTGGTATTGCCCGAGCAGTTTAGCCAGCGGCTGGAGTTTGATGCCCGCATTGAGGTGGCGCAGGGCTTGATGTTTGGTGCCCACCGACTGCTGGGCAGCCTGAAGGCCTGGCTGACTGCGCGCCAATCGGGCGTGACCGGTATCTGCCTGCACTGGGAGCATGATTTGCAGCGCCGGGGCGATGCCAAAGCGGGTAGCCTGGAGGTACGCACCGGGCAGGCCACGACCGATATGCAGCACCTGGCCCGCCTGCTGAATGAAAACTTGGCCCGCACCACGCTGCTAGCCCCCGTGGTGGCCATCAAGCTGGAGGCCTTGGCGCTAGAGCCACTGCCCACCGTATCGGCCAGCTTGCTGCCCGATGACACGACCAGCGGTGGGTCGCTGCAGCAACTGCTGGAGCGCCTGTCAGCCCGCTTGGGCACGCAGCAGGTGCGCGCGGGGCAGACCCTGCCTGACCACCGCCCGCAGCGCATGCAGGCGTGGGTACCCAGCACCCTGGAGGGCGCAGCCCGCGCTGGCACGGCCAGCGCAGCGCAGCGCAAGGTACGCACACCTCCCGCTGTACAAAAGGCACGCAAAGTGCAAGCCGTGCCCGACCACTGGGCCCACTATCCCTGCTGGATACTGCGCCAGCCCCTGCGCTTGGCGGTCGTCAAAGACAAGCCCATCTACCAAGGCCCGCTGCAACTGATGGCTGGCCCCGAGCGGATAGAAACCGGCTGGTGGCCCGAGAGCGCAGGCGATAGCGACCTGACCCCATGCAGTGCGCCTAACGCATTTCCCGTTCGGGCTGAGCCTGCCCGAGCCTTCGCGAACCCTTCGACAAGCTCAGGGCGAACGGACTTAAACGAACAGCATGGCGACCTGACTCTGCGCGACTACTTCATTGCCAGCAGCGAGATGGCCGGCCTGCTGTGGATCTACCGCCAGCGCACCGGCCTGGCCCACCCCAGTACGCTGGGCACTGCGCAAGTGGGTTGGTATTTGCACGGCATTTACGGTTGAAGGCGTGCACCATGAACGCCCCACTCAAACCTCAATCCAAGCTCACCGACGCAGCACCACCGACTTCATCAACCGCACCACCGGCCATCACCCTGCCCGCCTACGCCGAGCTGCACTGCCTGAGTAATTTCAGTTTTCAGCGCGGGGCATCGCACCCCGAAGAGCTGGTGCAGCGCGCCCACGCGCTGGGCTACAGCGCCCTGGCCATCACCGACGAATGCTCCATGGCAGGCATCGTGCGCGCCCACACCGAAGCCAAAAAGCTCGGCCTGCAGCTCTTGATCGGCACCGAGCTGCGCATCGAGATGCCCGGCTCCAGCGCAGAGTGGTGCACCGTCATATTGATTGCCCGCAACCGCAATGGCTACGGCCAACTGTGCGAGCTGATCACCGCTGCACGCGCAGGCCATGCCAAGGGTGAGTACCGCATTGAAATGGACGACTGGCCTACAGGCTCTCACAGCGCTCGAGACATGCATGGCGCTCAAGGCCCGAATGGTTCTCAAGACACGCATGGCGCGCACGTCCCCGCAGGCACTCCCGCCTTAACCGACGTACTGGCCCTGCTGCTGCCCCGGCGTGACACGCTGACCCGTGATGTCTGCGGTGCCAGTTTTGAATCGATCCACCGCGCGGCCATGTGGCTGCGCCAGCGCTTTCCAAAGCGTGCCTGGTTGGCTGCGCAACTGCTCTTGCGCCTGGACGACGCGCTGTGGCTGCACAAACTGGGCGAGGTCAGCCGCCTCACTGGCGTGCCAATGGTGGCCACGGGCGGCGTGCGCATGCACCTGCGCTCGCGCAAGCCGCTGCTGGATGTGATCACCGCCGTCAGGCAGGGGCGGAGCGTGGCCGATTGCGGCCTGGCCTTGCAGGCCAATGCCGAGCGCCATTTGCGCTCGCGCATTCGCCTGGCCTCTTTGTACCCGGCGGCTCTGCTGGCGCGCACCGTGCACATCGCCGGGCTGTGCCAGTTCAGCCTGGACCAGTTGCGCTACGAGTACCCGCAAGAGGTAGTGCCCATGGGGGCCACGCCCGCCAGCTACCTGCGCCACTGCACCTACGAGGGTGCGGGCACGCGCTACCCCGGCGGCATACCCGCCAGCGTGCAGCAGCAGGTAGAGCATGAGCTGGCCTTGATCAGCGAGCTGCATTATGAGAAATATTTTTTAACGGTGTACGACATTGTGCGTTTTGCGCGCAGCCGCCATATTCTGTGCCAGGGGCGCGGCTCGGCGGCCAACTCTGCGGTGTGCTACTGCCTGGGCATTACCGAGGTAGACCCCGCCCGCATGAGCACTTTGTTCGAACGCTTTATCAGCCGCGAGCGCAACGAGCCGCCGGATATTGATGTGGACTTTGAGCACCAGCGGCGCGAAGAAGTGATCCAGTATTTGTACAGCAAGTACGGCCGCGAGCGCGCGGCTCTGACGGCCACTGCGGTGAGCTACCGCCCGCGCAGCGCCATCCGCGATGTGGGCAAGGCCCTGGGCCTGGACGCGGCGCTGCTAGACATGCTGGCTAAAAACCACCAGTGGTGGGACGGCAAAGCCTTGCAGCCCGAGCGCTTGGCCGAGCTGGGCCTGCAGAGCCACAGCCGCAGCCTGCAACTGTTGGTAGAGCTCACAGGGCAACTGATGGGCTTTCCGCGCCAGCTCTCGCAGCACCCCGGCGGCTTTGTGCTGACCGGCGACCGCCTGACGCGCACCGTGCCCGTCATCCACGCCAGCATGCCCGGGCGCACCACCATTGAATGGGACAAAGACGACATCGACGCGCTGGGCTTGCTGAAGGTTGACGTGCTGGCGCTGGGCATGCTTAGCGCCATCCGCCGCGCACTGGATTTGATGGGCCAGTGGCGCGGGCAAGTGTTCCAAATGCAAGACATCCCCGCCGAAGACAGTGCCACCTACGACATGGTGTGCCAGGCCGACACGGTAGGCGTGTTCCAGATCGAGTCGCGCGCGCAGCAAAGCATGCTGCCGCGCCTGCAGCCGCGCTGCTTTTACGACCTGGTGGTCGAAGTAGCTATCGTGCGGCCCGGCCCCATCCAGGGCGGCATGGTGCACCCGTATTTGCGCAGGCGCCAGGGCCTGGAGCCCGTGCACTACCCCAGCGAGGCGCTCAAGGCCGCGCTACAGCGCACCCTGGGTGTGCCCATTTTTCAAGAGCAGGTGATGCAGATTGCGATGCTGGCCGCAGGCTTTAGCGCCGATGAGGCCGACAGCCTGCGCCGCTCCATGGCCGCCTGGAAGCGGAAGGGCGGCGTGCACAAGTTCTACGACCGCATCATCACCGGCATGACAGAGCGCGGCTACACGCAAGAGTTTGCCGAACAGATTTTCAGCCAGATCGAAGGCTTTGGTGAATACGGCTTCCCCGAAAGCCACGCCGCCAGTTTTGCCCTCTTGGTCTACGCCAGTTGCTGGATCAAATGCCACGAGCCCGCCATCTTTTTAGCCGCGTTGCTTAACTCCCAGCCCATGGGTTTTTACGGCCCCTCGCAACTGGTGCAAGATGCCAAACGGCATGGCGTAGAGGTGCGCGCGGTGGACGTGATGCACAGCGACTGGGACTGCACGCTGGAGCAGCCCAGTGAAGCGGGAACTGCAGCGCACCATGCCAAGCACCAACCCGCCATCCGCCTAGGCCTGCGGCTGGTCTCCGGTCTCAAGCAAG
>JANMTF010000162.1:0-10825 GCA_031390175.1 Polaromonas sp. | reverse complement strand
GCCCAGCCAGGGCCAGGTGCTTTTTGAAGGGCGCGATACGACCCATCTGGCGCAGCACGACTACGCCCGCATGGGTATTGCCAAGAGTTTTCAGATCACCAACGTGTTCAAACAGCTCAGCGCGCATGAGAACGTGCGCGTGGCGCTGCAAATGCAAAGCGCGCGCTACCAAATCTTCAAGCCACGTAATAGCTATGGTGAGCTCAATGACCGCGCCGATGCCTTGCTGGCACGCGTGAGCCTGCAAGATAGCAGGAGCAAGCTGGCGGGTGATATGGCGCACGGCCAACAGCGCTCGCTAGAGGTGGCCATGGCGCTGGCCTGTAGTCCGAAGCTGCTGCTAATGGACGAGCCCACCGCAGGCATGTCGCCGCAAGAGACGGTGGTGATGATGGATTTGATTACCCAGCTAGCGACAGAGCGCACCATTATTTTGGTAGAACACAAAATGAAGCTCGTGATGGGCCTGTGCAAGCGCCTGCTGGTGCTGCACCATGGCGAGCTACTGGCCGAAGGCACACCCGATGAAATCAAAAGCAACGCCGAAGTCAAGCGCGTGTACTTGGGGCAGAACTAAATACCATGCTCAAAGTAGAACAACTCAATTCTTGGTATGACCGCAGCCATGTCGTCCAAGGCCTGGACTTTGAAGTCAAGCAAGGCGAGATCGTCACGCTGATGGGGCGCAACGGCGCTGGCAAAACCACCACCCTGCGCACTATCATGGGCCTGCTGGACAAATGTTCTGGCCGCGTGCTGTTTGACGGCCAAAACTTGCTGCCGCTGAAAACGCATGAGCGATTTCACCTGGGCCTGGCCTACGTACCCGAAGACCGGCGTATCGTTACCAGCTTGAGCGTGCTGGAGAATCTGCAACTAGGCTTGATTGCCAGTAAACAGCGCGGCGACATGGATGCCATGGTGGACGAGATAGCCCAAACCTTCCCACGCCTCAAAGAGCGCCTGCACCAGGACGGCAGCTCGCTGTCTGGTGGCGAGCAGCAAATGCTGGCGATTGCCCGCGCCATGATGGCCAAGCCCCGCATGATCTTGCTGGACGAGCCGTCAGAGGGCATCATGCCGATCTTGGTGGACGAGATGTTCGAGCTGTTTGCCGACATGCGCAGCAAGGGTATCACCATCCTTCTGGTAGAGCAAAACGTAGAGCGCGCGTTGGGCATATCTGACCGCGCCTACATACTAGATCAAGGCCAGATCGTGCACCACGGCAGCGCCGCCGACTTGCTGGCGGATACCGAGATTCAGGAAAAGTACTGCGCGGTGTAGCTTGTTTTCAATAGTTTTTTACGCTGTAGTTGTTGGAATACTGGCTATATTGCTAAAAATTTAGAAACTACCCGGCACGGCAAATAGTGGTGAAGCGTTCACATTGTTGACCTTCCTATGAGTCAAATCGCTATACTGTGCTGACTATAGTAAAAATCATTCCCATGAACCTCGACATTGAGCAACTTGAAATGAATCACCCTATGCTCGCGCTTGCCCCGATTCGCTATTTAGAGGCGGCTCGGCTGGCGTTGCTTCGGGCTAAGCACTCAGCTCCTGTATATGCCTCGGTTCGGTTAAACGATGTCGCGTCGACCGCGACTCTCATTTGGGATGCCAAAGCTCAGAAGCCTTTGTTCGATGTTATCGACTCGCATCGACTTACGGAAGATGCTGCAGAGGCGGTCGCCTTGTCATTCGTCCACGCGCACGCGAAGTGGCGCGTCCATCGACGTTGTCGGCGTGGCGAGCATGCAGACTGGTTATTACGTTCGCCGACGGGAGAGCGTTATGCGGCACTAGAAATTAGCGGAATCGCTGACGACTCGATATCTACGATGCAGGCCCGCCTAGACGAAAAGACCGCTCAAGTCGAAAAATCTCTGGTGGCTTCAGAAAAACTAGCGGTTGTTGTCGGATTTGCTGGGATATCTATTTTTGCGAGGTCACGATGAACCGTAACAGCGAATCAAACTTGCCGTCTGAGCCGCCACCTGAGGAAACACTCAACGCATTGGTGAGTATTGCTATCTTGCGTGCTGAAATGCTGGAGGATGCGCGGGATTCGGCTCAAGTGGGTGCATGGCGTGAAGTGCTCGAATTGGAGAAACGCTTGGCGATCATGACTGATGCTGCGTCGCCGCCTGGCGGGGTGGCACGTGCGGGGGCGGTTGATGCGGCCATCAAATCCAAGCAATTGGACATTGCGCTACAGCTTCGGAAAACCTATTTTGCTGAAAGCGGGCTGCCGCAGGCGCGTCGCCATGAGATTTCGGCCATGATCGTGACATTTACCGAGGCACGTGATCGCCGCTTTTCGGGCCTGGCATCGCAAGGGGATGGCGTTGTAGATGTGATGTTTGCAGAGCTTCGGCGCTGGCGTGCGAACATGGCGGATGGTCGCGGTATATTCCCAGTTCCCACGTAGTGAAAGAGCTATGGAAACAGTTGCGTTCTATTCGTACAAAGGCGGCGTTGGCCGATCTCTCCTGGTTGCCAACACCGCCCGGTTTTTGGCTATGTCGGGGAAAAGAGTTGTCGCACTCGATCTTGATTTTGAGGCACCCGGACTGCACGAAAAGCTCGGCGACCGAGCGCTCTTGCAGCGAGCCATGCGGGGCGAATTATTCGGTGCGGTTGAGCTACTCCGGCGTATTGTGGACGATGACGAGCGCGAAGACAGTGCTGCCTCACTGGAGTTGGCGGATGTAGTGTCTGACGTGCCGGTGCGCGCTGCAAAAGATGGCAGGCTTATGCTCATTCCGGCGGGATCAGCTCCATCCAAAGCATACTGGTCTCGTCTGTCGCGTTTGCAGTCAGCGCTAAAACTGGCCACAGAAGGGGAGGGCTTGGCGGAAGCAGTGCTGGAATTGAAGGCACGCATCGCGCGGGACTTAATGCCACATTATTTGCTTATCGATGCGCGAACCGGCATTACCGAGTTAGGCGGTTTGGCGACATCGCTTTTGGCTGACCACGTTGTTTGCCTTACGACAAACTCGCCGGAATCAGTTCGCGGAATCGAAGTTGTTGCCGAAGCATTGCGAGAGTCGCCGCGCCTAAAAGGGCAATCCAAACTCAAACTAAGCTTTGTTCTCAGCAGAGTGGAGGAAAATTCCGGGGAGACGGTGAAAGAGATTAGGGATCGTTTAGGGAAAGAGCTAGCGGTTTTGCCACACGATTCGGGTGTTGCCACCGCTGAGCATCTGTACGGCACGGTGGCTCCCAAGGACAGTCAAAAAACTGATCGCGAAAGCGTACGCAATCGGCTTTTCCCGGCCACGCTGGAGTGGATTGCCAAGACATTCCCCAATCACTCAGCGGGTGCACAAGCGGCGCGGTTGCGCATGGAAAAAGTGGAGGAGACTTGGAGCTTCATGACTCGTTCGACCGAGTATGGTCGCGGCTGGTCAGGTAGTCGCACGCACTGGCCCTTTGAGCGGCTAAATCGCAGTGTGCGCTTTCAAGTTAATAAATCGAGCTCTGAATGGCGAGAAGCAGATATTGTCGCTTACGACTCGCCAGTTGATTTGCGTACGAGTAAAGCGGTAATGGTGATCGAGTTTGTGGATACGGAAGACTCAGATGATGTGGCGCGTTGGTGGTTGAAAAACTCAGATGCAAAAGTTGTGGTGCTGTTGCGCAAGCAAAGCGAACGCAAGATGTACTCATCGGCGCACAAGTATTCACATCATCTAAACGCATCAGCGCGTTGGGACATTCCCATGCCCGAGGATTTCGAGGGCTTGTTAGATCCCTGCGACATCTCAGCTGACGCGTTGGTCGATGCAGTCCAACGAGGCCACGATTACTTTCTAGGTCGACTCGTGCGCGAGTGGTCTCGCGCTTCGTTGCGTGGCCTGCATGGTGGTGCACCGTGGCGACCTAGTGTCGCCAAAAAAATACTCGATGGCCTAGCCAGCGTTACCCAACCGGATATCGCGCGACGGATACTCTGGGCTACCTCTTTGCACTCACCATCTCGCATCGAACGGTTCTTCAATGAGAGTGGGGATGACGCGGAACAGGTTCGCGCTGAGCTTTTTTCTCCTTTGCTGTGGCGGCTACCTCCCAAAGCCTCGGTTGAGGCGCTTCGTGAGGGCGGCCAAGGCAAAATGATGCCGCATCATGGAATGGGCGATGAATCACCACTCACTCGACTTTCTGTAGTCACCGTCGGCCTTTGCTACGACCCTGACCGATATTTCAGGCAAGCGATTTCAAGGCCAGAAATGGCGACAAATGTTCGTGCGGCTCTTGATGATGACGAAGTTTCGGACATTGGGACAGTAAGTCGAAGCTTGGAATTCACCGAGCTTTCTTTCGCCTTCGACGACGGTGATTCGCCGTTCTTTGAAAAACTTGAAAAAAATGATCGTGATAGCGAAACGGCTAAACTACCCTCATTGCGTGGGCACATCATTCAGCGAATGACGCAGCGAAAGTTGACGACGCATGGATTGCTATCTTTCTATGACGTTCAGAAAGGGTGCGTCACACTCTATGAGCGGGCGATCAAGTACTGCTCGGAAAGACTTTCCCTCCAGGAGCGCCATGTGGGCAGCGTTGTGCTCTTGCACACCACGATTCTCGCGCTCGCGCATGTAGGGCGCGATTTGGATGGCAGACTATGGGGAGATTTTTCGCTCCCATGCTCTGAATCAAGTTTACTAGGAACAAATTCTCCTCTCACTACCTTAGTACAGGTTTTTACACACCGTTATTTGCTTAGTCTTGATGATGCCGCGCTTCTCAATGCGTTTGAGCGATTATCCGAACACCAGCCGCCCTCTTACCGAGGCTGGAAAGCACTGCGCAAGATGCCGCTGGAAGACGCGCGTAATTGGTTCATGTGTATTCGCCGGGGTATAGGCGCGCAGTCGCCATGGGCGGTGAAACTTGAAGACGATGCGCCGGAGAATCTTTGATCTGAAAATTGAGATTTGATTTGACTGTAGTAGTCCATTGGCAAGTCTTGAATTGTAATTTTGTAGTAGCTTGGGCCGTCACCGACAACGCAGGCAGGGAAAGCCACCCAGACGAGGGCGCGCTTTTTGTAGTCTCACTGGGCGCTACATACGCAGCGCAGCCTGCACCCCAGGCTGCACCCGCGCCAGAGCTGCCCAAGCGCTGCCCACCGCACTACCTGCGGGCGGTGCCGGTTGCCCGCATCTACGAAGATTCCCGCAGCTATGCCCGCTATGCCGCGCTCAGATGCGCATCATCACCCTCATCACGCACTGCGCCGACATCCTGCAAATCCTCGATCACATCGGAGTGCAATCTGAATCACCCCGCCCATCCCCGGCACGCGGACCACCGCTTTGGGATTAGTGTGACGCGCTGACGGGTGAGGGCACCCAAGTCGAACCAGTCCGGGATGGGGCAGGGCAACCCGCACCAGACTATAAGGTCGATCAGCACGTCAACTGGTGATGAACCCAAGCAGTGGCCGAAGCCGTGTTTCAGACACGCTGCGGGACAGGTCTGCCTGTGTGGCGGGCTGCAAACTCATTTTCAGCCCAACGGGCACGCCATCAAGCGACTGCGCTTGCTCAAGCTGTGCGGATCAATGGCGTTCGGGGCATCAAACCTTCGCCATATTTGCCTTCAGGTGGTTGAATTTTCTATCCGTGACGATGAAGGAACGACGCGATACCTTGGGCATCCGGTTGGAGAACAGCGGCGATATGGACGCCATGGTGGACGAAATCGCCCAGACCTTCCCGCGCCTCAAAGAGCGCCTGCACCAGGACGGCAGCTCGCTGTCCGGTGGCGAGCAGCAAATGCTGGCCATTGCCCGCGCCATGATGGCCAAGCCGCGCATGATCTTGCTGGACGAGCCATCGGAGGGCATTATGCCGATCTTGGTAGACGAGATGTTCGAGCTGTTTGCCAACATGCGCAAGCAAGGCATCACCATCCTTCTGGTAGAGCAAAACGTAGAGCGCGCCCTGGGCATCTCAGACCGCGCCTACATCGTGGACCAAGGCCAGATCGTGCACCACGGCAGCGCCAAGGATTTGTTGGCGGATGCGGAGATTCAGGAAAACTACTGCGCAGTGTAGTGCATCGGTGAGTGTTTGTATGCCCAAGTCTCTGTAGCGGTGGAACACCCGCCACACTGGCAAGATCAGGTCGGTGGCGCACTTAGCGCAGCGGCATCAAGGAGGAGTCGTCTGCCCTAGGCAGACACGGGGGACAGCCGCGGAGCTAAGTGCGCCGCCAACCTGATCCCGTACAAAAGCAAAAGCAAAAGCAGCCAAGCTCAAAGCACCAAGCCCTGCGAATGCCACAGCACCGCAAAGAAGTGGCAGGTACTGCCAAACAGCACAAACAAATGCCACACAAAATGCGCATAGCGCACACGGTTGTCCAGCAAAAACACCACCGCGCCCAAGGTGTAGCTCAGCCCGCCCACCACCAGCCAGACAATGCCTGCCGTCGATACGCGCTCCATCATTGGCCCGGCGGCTATCACCGCCACCCAGCCCATGGCCACGTACAGACCGGTAGACAGCAACGGATGTTTGAACCGGTTCAGCAACTTGGCTGTTACGCCCACGGCAGCCGCAGCCCACACAACGCCAAACAGCGACCAGCCCCACACACCGTTCAGCGCACCCAGCATGAAGGGCGTGTAGCTACCGGCAATGAAGAGGTAAATGGCCGAGTGGTCCAAGCGGTTGAGGTGCACTTTGGCACGCCCCTCAGGCAGCGCATGGAAGAGCGTGGACACGAAATACAGCAGCATCATGGTGCCGGAGAACACGCACACGGCTACCACGTTGATTGCGCTGCCCTTTGCCAGCATATGCGTCACCAAAATAGGCAAGGAAGCGACGGCCAATAAAAAACCCAAGCCGTGGCTGATCGCGTTGGCGATTTCTTCACCCATGGTTTGCGGGCGTTCGATCAGAATAGCTTTCATCGTGTAATTCTACGGGCATACCCATTTGTTCACTCTAACACCAGCTTTCGCGCCTGACAGTTTTTTTACTCACGCTATGAAATATGCAGCATTGTGGGTTTTCCCGTCCTGACCCAACACTGTAGCGCGGGTCATGTGAGCTGGGCTGCTTTTGTACCGGATCAGGTCGCCTACCTGCTGGTAAAGCTGGGCGACCGCCAGTCTGCACGCAGCAGCTACCTCCGCGCGCTCACGTTGACACGGCAGGCTGCGCAGCGTGACTACTTGCAAGAGCAGATCCAACTACTGCATATTTCATAGCAATTTGGAAAACCTTGCTGAGCGCGTATAGTTAATCGCAAAACTCAGAGCGTAATTTATATGAACACCGAGCGAACCGCGCAGTCTGATTTTTATCCACCGAAAGGAAACACCATGACCACGACAAACACAGTTCGCCTGCACCGCGTACTGACAGCCCCGCCCGAAAAAGTCTACCGCGCTTTCATTGACCCCGATGCCATGGCCCGGTGGATACCGCCCAATGGCTTTACCGGCAAGGTGCACCATATGGACGCGAAGGTGGGCGGCACTTTCAAGATGTCGTTCACCAACTTCACCACCGGCACGGTGATTTCGTTTGGCGGGGATTACCTGGAAGTGGTACCCAACGAACGCCTACGCTACACCGACGTATTTGACGACCCCAATTTGCCCGGCGTGATGACGGTAACCATTACCCTCAAAAAAGTCTCTGTAGGCACAGAGTTAACCGCAGTGCAAGAAGGTGTGCCCGATGTGATTCCGCTGGAGGCCTGCTATCTGGGCTGGCAGGAGTCGCTTTTGAACTTAGCGAGACTTGTGGAGCCGCAGATTCCTGGCTAACTTGAATGAAAGATACATCGAACTCAAGCCTTGCAAACGCTATTAAAAAATTTGCGGATCCTGCTATTTCCTATGGGGCCAAGAGCCTATTCGGCATCTAAAGAAGTGGGTCTATGTGATGTGTAGTGGGCAGACCCTTTCGTGGCAGCAAATGGCGTGATAGAAGCAAATGGGGGGGGGCAGAAGCAAAAGGGGGTCACAAGCAAATGGGGTCAGATCAAAATTCAGGAAGACCCTCTGTTCGGAGCGCGCAACGCCAGAACGAAATTTTGCTCTGACCCCTTTTGCGTCGTTTCCGGCGCGCGTCCGGCTTCCCGTCCTCTGCGTGCGAAGAGTCACCTGCACACACCTCGCGGCTCGCGCCAGAGCGTGTGCCATGGGCATGCGCCCCGGACATCGGCCCCTTCGGGGGAGCATGTGCAGTACTCAAAATTGGGGTCTAGCTTGTGAGCGATTGATCCAGGTTGTGTACCCAATTTTTCCGTGCTTCCAGCCCGACATCCTGATTGGGGCGCATACCCATGGCACACACTCTGGCGCGAGTATGAGGGGGTCGGCAGGCCGAGGTGACGCGCTGAGATGGCGGGCCGTTCTGACCGTCTGTTCTGACCGCCTGTGAGTGCCCGCAAACACCCGGATGCCCCTGCAGGCACTTGTAGAGCCATTTCAACGCGCTACACATACAGGAGCTGCTACCGCATCATTCTATTGGGCTGCAGCCCTATTTCTATCCTAAAAAGACCTCAAAACCGTGTTTTTCAGCACTTTTTCGTAGCCCGAAGGCCGTTGGCGAGCCTGCGAAGTACACTAAATTATGCGGATTTGTGTACCTTGCCAAAACGTGGACAATTTACATCGTGTTTTGATAGCTTCACAGTGATACATCCCGTCAAGAGTTAATTTAATGGTGAAAAACTCGGTGTCTTTGCTTTTATAAAGTGACGCAATGATGCGTACTTGTCAAAAGTTACCTCACCCAAGCAGCGTCGGTTGCAGCGACTGGCCACCCTGCATCTCCCGGTGCTCGCGCCGGACACTACGCAAAAGGGGTCAGAGCAAAATTTCGTTTTGGCGTTGCGCGCTCCGAACAGTGGGTCTTCCTGAATTTTGATCTGACCCCATTTGCTTGATCTGACCCCATCTGCTTGCCATTTGCTTGATCTGACCCCATCTGCTTGATCTGACCCCATCTGCTTGATCTGACCCCATCTGCTTGATCTGACCCCATCTGCTTGATCTGACCCCATCTGCTTCATCTGACCGCGTTTGCTTGTAAGCCGGAGCTATCCACTGCAAACCACACAGAGCCCAAGAAGTACTCTAGCCCTATCTTTCCGAAAGCCATCAGCCAAGTACGAGTTAGTCGGAATGCATTTGTTTGTCGACTTGGCTATAGCCTGCCCAGCACGGCGTCTGGAGTGCGTGAAGTAATTTGCTGCAACGCAGCATGCCATGAAAGAAATAAATACTATTATTTTTTACTATAGATAAAAATAATACGTATATTATGTTAAATAATGCGCATATTTTGCCTAAAAATAAGTAAAATTTTATTAAATAAATAAAATTATGCGAATTTATGTACCTCGGGCAACTTTTGGCAGCTCGCGAGATCTGAAAAAACCTCAAAAATGGCTGTTTTAGGCTGTTTTTAAGATACTAATAGGTCTGCAGCCCTTTAGAATGATGCGATAGCAGCTACTGTATATGTAGCGCATATAAACTACCCAGCAGGCACTTTTAGCTCATCCTGCAAGCCAATGCAGGAGGAAATGTAGCCAGATCAATGCTTGACCGGCATCTGCGCCACCCGCTAGCGGTAGATATGCGCGCTTTAAAGCCCGTCGATTAGATTGCAGAGGTTTTTATTTTACTGTATAAATAAACAGTTATCATAAAGCCTCCATGCCATCCCTCGCTCTTGCCCCCTCCAGCTCCAACCTGAGCTCCAATCTGAGCCCCACCCCCTGCCCAGCTCTTGGCGCATTCGCCCATCTGGATGCGGTGTGGCGTGCCAATGAGCTGGCGCAGTCGCACCAGCCCACGGTGGGCACGGGCTTTGCGCAGCTAGACGCAGAGCTGCCCAATGCAGGCTGGCCCACGGGGGCGCTGATCGAGATTTTGCAGACCCAAGCGGGCTCGCACGAATGGCGCCTGCTGCTGCCTGCCCTGCGCGCCTGTAGCGGGCTGGGCAGCGTGGTGCTGGTGGGTAGCCCGCACCTGCCTAATTTGGCAGCTTTGGCCAGCATGGGTGTGGCTAGCAGCAGCCTCATTGTGGTGGAGGCCAGCCAGCCTGCGCAGCGCCTGTGGGCGGCCGAGCAGGTGCTGCGCTGCCGCGAGGTGGCCGCGCTGATGGTGTGGCTGCCCCAGGCGCGCTCGGAGCAACTGCGGCGTTTGCATTTGGCAAGTAGCAGCCATGCCAACGGCCAGCCGCGCCTGGTGTTTGCCTTTCGCCCCGTGCAGGCGGCGCAGGAGTCGTCTGCCGCGCCGCTGCGCCTGCGCTTGGCCAGCGGCGCGCAGCAGCAGTTGGAGGTGCAGATCATCAAACGCAAAGGCCCTGCGCTGGATACGCCCTTGCAGATTGCGGCGCAACTGCCTGCGGTGCTGGCGCTGCGCAGCGGTGCGCACGGCAGCGGCGTACACGGCAGCGCTGCGCAGTCCAGCGCACCGCTTGTTGCGCCTGCACAGACCAGCTTGCCGCGCAACCCACTGCCCCCAAGCCCGCCAACAGACGCGCTGATTTTGGATGTACCCCATGCTGTGGATCGCTCTGCCGCCCCACGACGAAGCCGCAAGCACCCTGCCCTCGCCATCGCTTGACAACACCGCCCTCGTGCCTGACGTGCAAGCCCTGAGTTGGTGGGCTTTACAGTTCAGCCCCCGGGTGACGGTGCTGGAAGGCGCGGTGCTGGTAGAGGTGCAGGCCAGCGAACGCCTGTTTGGTGGGCGCAAGGCATTGCTGGGCCGCATGCGGCAGGAGTGTGCCGATTTGCAGGTGGCGCGTATGGCGGTAGCGCCCACCGC
>JANMTF010000133.1:0-27911 GCA_031390175.1 Polaromonas sp. | reverse complement strand
ACGGCGTGACGTCGGTGAGAGCTGATCTGTTCACTGGTAAGGCCAAGCCCACCGCAGTCTTGCCGCCCGATCTGGCTAGGCAAAATACGCAAGGTAACGTTCTCGGAATCTATGTGCACGGGCTGTTTGAAGATGCCGCCGTGCTGCAGACTTTGTTTGGTGCCAGCGCACCCACACTGGAGTCAGTCTTTGACGGAATGGCGCAGTTTGTGGAAACGCATTTCTTGCCGGGTTGTTTGCAGCAACTTATTGAATAGCAGGGTTTGAAAGGATCGCATCGCGCTGCTAGTGAGGGCGACAGAGCAAAAAAAACGGGGGCACGAAGCCCCCGTAAATGCTTAACCCATCTCTCAATCAAACCGTCAATCAAACTCCCTGTCTACTGAACGATCCAGTAGATCAGTTTTCAAACTTTATTTTCTTCGCAACGACCGTGGTGCCGTTAGATGCTGCAACGCCTTTGACTTCTACTCGCGCGCCGTTGACCAGATTGGCGGCCGTGCCGCGTTGGAAGTCTACGTTGCCCACATAGCTGACTGTCAAGCCGCGCAGTGCAAAGGTTTTGGAGGCAGCGTTGACACTGGAGATAGCGCCGTGCAGCTCAATCTCATTGCGGCTGCTGACGTTGTCGTTGTCGTCGTTGCCACGGTCATCATCGGACTCTATTTTTACCTTGCTGGCGATCAGCACGCCGTTGACCAGCGCACCTTTCACTTCAACCCGTGCACCCAATACGATCGTGGCCGTACCTTTAGGGAAGCTGGCGTTGCTGGCATCGACAGGCACGCCGCGCACGCTGAACTTGGTGGCGGAAGTGAAGGCGGTGATCAAGCCTTCAATCTCCACCTTGTTGCGGTTAGCCAGCACTTGGTGGGCAGCTTTGATACGCGTAGCGTTCCAGGTGCCGGTGGTGGTTTGCGTGATCGACAAGCGTACGCGTACGGTCAAGCCATCGGCCAGGTTGGCGTTCAAACGGTTAGGGTTGATACCGTCGTAGCTGACCGTCTCAGAGCCAATCTTGAACGTCCTGGACGCGGCTTTCAGGCTAGAGACATTGCCAGTGATCTTGTAGGAATTGGCGTTGTTTTTGCGTTCGATACGGGTCGCTATCAGCTTGTTGGTCGCAGGATCCAGATAGCCATGCACGTCCAGGATGTTGCCTATGCGGATGCTGGCAAAGCCATTGGGCAGATCAGTAGGGTCATAGATGGTACGCGTACCGGCTACAACGGTCTGACCCAAGATGGTCAAGGTTTGGGTGCCAATGGCCGCAGTGGTGGTGCCAGTCCCTGTGCCGGTGGTCGCGCTGGTTGGGGTGCCTGTAGTCGTGGTGGTAACGGTACCGCTGGCGGTGCTGCCGTTGATGCTTTGCACAGGGCCTTGCAGCTCGCTGCCAAATACGATGGCCGTAGCCGTGCCGGTAGCGGTGACCGAGCCAGTGCCCGTGCCGGTAGTGCCAGTGACGGTGACGACCATACCTAGCTTGAGATCGTCTTTGCTGCGGCCTGGGTTGTCATCATCGTCATCGTCGCTCACGCGGGCGCTGGAATCATCAAAGCGCACACCGTTGACGATGACTGAGCCAAAACCGGTAATCGAGCCGTTGCTCAGTGCGTCATCTGCAGTGGCGACGGGTGTGCCGGTGCTAGAACCAGTACCGGGCGTGGCCGCGCTATCGCCGCCTCCACCGCCGCCGCAGGCGGTGATGGCCAGGGCGCCAACCAAAGTGGCCAACAAGGCGCTGCGCCGTGCAAGCGCCCCCAGTGAGTGGGTAAATATCGAGTGTTTCATGGCAGTCTTCCTATGCAGGTAATGCTCGGGATGAGCGGGGTGGGGAACGTCAAATACACGTGATGGGTAAGCAGCTTGGATGCGCTAGTTATTGAATTTGATGCGGGTGGCATTCACGATGGAGCTGTTAGGTGTGGTTTGCCCTTTCACCTCCACAGCTTTGCCGTTGGCAAGGTTGCTCTCTGGGCCGTTGTCGTAGCGCACACCGGAGGCGTAGCTCACTGTGACGCCGCGCAGTACAAAAGTTTTGGCGCTGCTGTTGAGGTTGGCAATAGAACCGTTGAGCTCGATTTCTTTGCCGCCAGACTGCGTTGGTTGGAGTTTGACCTCACTGGCTACCAAGACGCCGTTGGCCAATGCACCTTTCACCTGCGCCCGCGCACCGATCACCAAGCCGGCGCTGCCGTTGCTAAAGCTGGCGCGGCTGGCATCTACCTTGACACCGCTGACGGTGAAGAGTGTGGGCGAGGTGATGCTGGTAACCAAGCCTTCCACTTCAGCGCTGTCGCTGTTGCCTACATTGCCGCTATCGGTGCTGCGCAGCAGGGCGGCAGTCCACACGCCATTGGAGCGGGGCAGGGTAGGTGACAAGCGCACTTTGGCGAACGCCCCGTTGGCCAGCACAGGCGCAATATCTGTCGCATTCAGGCCTAGATAGCTGATGGTCTCCTGGCCAATCTGGAAGGTCTTGGAGGCGCTTTGCAGGTTGCTCACATTGCCACTGATTTTGAAGCGATCTGGGTTGCTTTTCAGCTCTACCAAACTGGCTTGCAGTTCGTTGGTAGCCGCGTTTAAAAAGCCGTGCACTTCCAGTACCTGGCCCGCTTGAACGCTTGCAAACCCCTGTGGCAATGAGCCGCCAAACACCGTGCTGTCATCGATCAAGATTTTTTGGCCGATGACGGTGAGAGTCTTGCTGGCAGTGCCCACAGCGCTGACAGGGCCGAGCAACTCGCTGTCAAAGCTAAAGCTGCTGGCGGTGGAGGTGCCACTGGCGTCCACGCTGCCTTGCACCTTAACGACCATGCCCAGCTTGAGGTCGCTTCGGTTGCGTCCACCATCTTCATCGCTCACACTGGCACTGCCGTCCTCAAAGCGCACACCATTGACAAACACTGAGCCAAAACCTGTGATGGTGCCGACGCTGAACGTGCTGGCGCTCACCGTGCCAGTGCCCCCCGAGCCGACTGAGGCCACGCTGCCACCACCGCCGCAGGCCACGATGGCCAAGGCCAACATCAGCCCCGCAGCCACAGAGCTGCACCAGTTTGGCCAGCGCTTACCCAGGCCTTGGCCACGGGTTGAATCAAGCGATTTCATGATGGATTCTCCACAGATGATTTTTTGGATTGGTTGGCAGACATGGATGGGACAGGCGCGGCCAACTCTTGCATCGGCTGCGCCCAGGTGTACAGGCCCACCCGCACGCGCTGGTCTTGCGCACGCTGGGCCTGCTTGTCATCTTCAATCAGTTGCTCTAGCTGCGGTGTCAGGGTTTGCAACAGCTCGCGCCACTGCACGCCCATCAAGGCGCGAAAGGCTTGCAGCGAGTGGGTAGACAACTCGTCGGCAAAAATGGCCTGCTCTAAATGCTCTTTGCCGCCGCCCAGCACGTTGGCCGTGGCGGCGCGCAAATGGTCACCCACGTTGTCGCCCAAAAATGCCGTCATGCGGGCCCAGTCGCCCTGCGGCACAAAGGCGTTGTTTTGCAGTTGCACCACATCCGTGGTTTTGTCCCAGTGGGCCACACCCAGGCGGCACAGCTCGTCCAGCAGGCTACGGGGGTGCACGTCTTGGGTGACAGACTGGGCCAGGCGCTCAAAGCTGGGCACTGGGCCTAAACGGGGCAGTGGCAGGGGCTGGCCATCGCCAGTGCGCAGGCTGGGGTTGGCCAGCCAACGGGTCACCAGCTCGGTGGCAGACGATGGGCGGGGCTGGCGCACGGGTGTGTCCACGCTGTCGGCCTGCAAGCGGGCCACCTCGCGGCGCGACAGACCGGTGCTGGCGCTAATGCGGCTGGTCAGCCGGGTAGCACTGAGCTGGTTATGGGCTTTCAGGGCCGACTGCACCATCGCCAGGCGCAGCCGCTGCTCTATCGACTGGATCGTCACCCCTTTGGCCAAGCACAGGTCTGCCAAAGGCTGGAGCACTGCATCCACCGCGTCCAGCAACGCCTGTTGCTCTGCATTCATGGCAGCGCTAGGGGTATCGGTGGACAAGGAGGAAGGCATTGTGGTGTGAAATAAATATGGCTGAAGTATAAATGTGCATTATGCACATTCCAATGGAAAGTTTGTAACTTAATGCGAAAACCGCTGACTTCGACGATCCGATTAGCTCAGGAGCCCGCCGCAAAGACCTGTTAGCAGCGCAGTATCTGGTGCGTACTGGGACGGTAGCTTGGGTGGTGTCTGGAACACCCTTTATGCGGCCTCTGCAGGTTTAAGTAATGCTATATATTCAGTAGCTTCTCCCGCAATATTCTATTGGTCTGCAGCCTCATTTATCTATTAAAAATGGGTGAAAATCACCGTTTTTGACACCGCAAGGGCCTATCGGAGCCTGAAAATTGGCTGAAAACCGTGAATTTACCGATTTTGGAGCCGTTTTCAAGGTGTCAATCGGGCTGCAGGCCAATAGAATATCGCGAGAGCAGCTACTGGATTGATAGTGCCGTAACCGGCACTCCGCCTCCGAGCGTCAGAGCCCAGGCGTGGCAGTGCGGCGATGGTCCCGGATGGTCTTGGGTTGAAACGCGCAATAGGCCGCTACAGCGCAGTCGTGGCACAGCGGTTTGCGCGCTTGGCACACGTAGCGGCCGTGCAAGATGAGCCAGTGGTGCGCATCGACCAGGTATTGCGCCGGGATGCGCTTGACCAAGCCCATCTCTACCTCATAAGGCGTTTTGCCCGGTGCCAGACCAGTGCGGTTGCCCATGCGAAAGATATGCGTGTCCACCGCCATCGTCGGCTCGCCAAAGGCCACGTTCAGTACCACATTAGCCGTCTTGCGGCCCACACCGGGCAAGGCCTCCAGCGCCTCGCGGGTGCGCGGCACCAGGCCTGCGTGTTGCGCTACCAGGATACGGCATGTTTCCAGCAAATGCCGGGCTTTGCTGTGGTACAGGCCGATGGTTTTGATATAGCTCTCCAAGCCCTCTAACCCCAGATCGTAGATAGCTTGCGGCGTATTGGCCACTGCGTACAGCCTGCGGGTCGCCTTGTTCACCCCCACATCAGTCGCTTGCGCGCTCAGCAGCACAGCGGCCAGCAGCTCAAACACACTGGTGTACTCCAGCTCGGTATTGGGCATCGGGTTGGCAGCTTGAAGGGTGGCAAAGAACGGGGCGATGTGCTCTTTTTTCATGGTGTGGTCACTTGCGGGGCTCTAGGGAAATAGGGGGCGGGGAGTTTTTGAACGCAGAGGGCGCGAAGGTTTCGCAGAGAGCGCAAAAGAAGACAAAGAAAAAAACAGCCAAAATTTAAAACCAAATTTAAAACCAAACTTAAAGCTAATTTCTATTTTGAATTTTTTGTATTATTTTTGTATTTTCTTTTTTGCGCACTTTGCGAAACCTTTGCGCCCTCTGCGTTCAAAAACTCCCCTGTCTCCTGTCTCCTGCCTTCAATCTTCGCCCGAGTGCACGTGACAATTTCAACTCGCAGCCAAGTTTTCCAGCACCCGTCGGTAGATATTTTTCAAAGGCTCCATATCCGCCACCACCACGTACTCATTGATTTTGTGGATAGTTGCGTTCGGTGGGCCCAGCTCGATGGTTTGCGGGCAGATATTGGCGATGAAGCGGCCGTCGCTGGTGCCGCCGGTGGTGGACAGTTCGGTGGTGATGCCGGTCTCGCTCAGAATGGCGGCGCGCACCGCTTGGATGAGGCTGCCTTTTTCGTCGCGCACGGGCGTGAGAAAGGGCAGGCCGCCGATGGTCCAGGCCAGGTCGTAGTCGGTGCCGGCTTTTAAACCGTGCTGCACCAATACAGTCTCCAGGCGTTGCTGCAGGCTGTCGGTGGTGGACTCGGTGCAGAAGCGGAAATTAAAGTCGATCACCACATGCCCTGGGATGACGTTGCTAGCGCCCGTGCCGCCGTGGATATTGCTGATTTGCCATGAGGTGGCGGGGAAGTACTGGTTGCCTTTGTCCCACTCAATTTTTACCAAATCCGCCAAAATAGGCGCAGCCATATGGATCGGGTTTTTGGCCAACTGCGGGTAGGCAATATGGCCCTGGATGCCCTTGAGCGTGAGCTTGCCGCTCATGGTGCCACGGCGGCCGTTTTTGATCATGTCGCCCGTTTGCTGCACGCTGGTGGGCTCTCCGACTATGCAAAAGTCCAGCACCTCGCCACGCGCGCTGAGCAGCTCGCACACTTTCACGGTGCCGTCCAGGGCCGGGCCTTCTTCGTCGCTGGTGAGCAAGAAGGCAATGTTCAGCGGTGCCTGCGGCTGCGCAGCGACAAACTCTTCAACCGCTACCACCATGGCGGCGATGGAGGTTTTCATGTCGCTGGTGCCGCGCCCGAAGAGTTTGCCATCGCGATGAGTGGGCACAAACGGTGGCGAAGTCCATTGCTCCAACGGGCCGGTAGGCACTACGTCGGTGTGGCCAGCGAAGACAAAGGTCTTGGCGCAGGCTACAGAGCGTTTAGCCCATAAGTTCTTGACCCGGAAACTGTCTGGCCCGCTATCGATCCACTCGCACACAAAGCCCAGCGGCTGCAAGCGCGCTGCGAGAATGTCCATGCATCCGGCATCCTCTGGGGTAACGGAGGGGCAGGCCAGCAGTTGCTCGGCCAGTCTCAGGGTCGCAAGGGAATTGGTCATGGCGGTTCAGGGTGCAGGTTGCAGGTTGCAGGGTACAGGTTGCAGGGTTGAAGTTCAAGGCGTGCCGTAGGTGGATTCGCTGTGCTTTACGTCGAGCGTAATTTCAGTAAACGACGGCGTGTCGTCAATGTCTTCATCAGGCTCTTGGGCTTTTTGCGCACTGGCAAAATCGTTGGCCAGTCGCCACATCAGGTTGGTGGGGCTGTCGGCGTAGAGCAGGCCTTCTTTGCGGTCAATAGTGCCTTCGACGATCAGGCGGGCAATGTCTTGTTCAAAGGTCTGCGAGCCTTCGACCATGGATTTTTCCATGGCCTCTTTGGCACCTGAGAAGTCACCTTTTTCAATCAAATCGGAGATCAGCTTGCTGTTGATCAACACCTCTACCGCCGGCGTGCGCGTACCGTGCACGGTGCGCAACAGGCGCTGGGACACAATGGCTTTAAGGGCCGAGGCCAAGTCGCCCAGCATGGTCATGCGCACCTCTACCGGGTAAAAACTCAAGATCCGATTCAGCGCCTGGTAGCTGTTGTTAGCGTGCATGGTAGCCAAGCACAGGTGGCCCGACTGGGCGTAGGCAATGGCGGCCGACATGGTCTCCCGGTCGCGAATCTCGCCAATCAAAATCACATCCGGCGCTTGGCGCAGCGCGTTCTTCAAAGCCACTTGCATGGAGGCGGTGTCTGAGCCCACCTCGCGCTGGTTGATGATGGATTTTTTGTTAGTGAACAAAAATTCCACCGGGTCTTCTACCGTCAGGATGTGGCCGGGCACCTTCATGTTGCGCTGGTCAATCATCGATGCCAAGGTGGTGGATTTACCCGCACCGGTCGCGCCCACCATCAGAATCAGGCCACGCTTTTCCATGATCAGATCGCTCAGGATGGGCGGTACGTTCAGCGTCTCCAGCATCGGGATGTCGGTGGCGATATAGCGGATCACTACCGCGTAGCTGCCCCGCTGGCGCATGGCGCTGATACGGAAGTTGCCCACGCCCTGTATGGCGTGGGCCATGTTCAGCTCGCCGCTTTCTTCCAGCTCTTCAATTTTTTCGGCAGACAGCACCTCGGCCAGCAGATTTTTGGGCGCGTCTGCGGGCAAGGCCTGGCTGTTGATGGGCACGCACTGCCCGTTGATTTTGATGGTGGCAGGCGAGTACGCTGACATGTACACGTCGGAGGCTTTTTTCTCGGCCATCAGCTTCAAAATACGGATCATCGTGCTCATGCCATGTCTCCTAAATGCTATTATTTAAATAGCTGCTATCGCCGTTTTTATGGGACTAGCAGCGGTTTTTATACACAAATTAATCGCGCAGCAGGTCGTTCAAGCTGGTTTTGGCGCGAGTTTGCGCGTCCACGCGTTTGACGATGACGGCGCAATAAGTGCCAGGTTCGCCCGGGTTTTTGGGAGGACGTGAGCCAGAGATCAGCACCGAGCCTGAGGGGATACGCAGTTTGCCCGGCTCGCACTCTAGCCACTTGCCAGTAATGCGGTCAAACACGGGGGTGCTTTGGCCCAGGTACACACCCATGCCCAGCACGCTGTGCTCTTCCACGACCACGCCTTCCACCACCTCGCTGCGCGCGCCGATGAAGCAGTTGTCTTCAATGATGGTGGGGCCTGCCTGCACCGGCTCTAGGACACCGCCAATTCCCACGCCACCGGAGAGGTGTACGTTTTTACCAATTTGTGCACAGCTGCCCACGGTGGCCCAGGTGTCTACCATCGTGCCTTCACCCACATAGGCGCCAATGTTCACATAGCTGGGCATCAAAATTGCGCCCTTGCAGATGTAGCTGCCGCGCCGTGCCACTGCGGGCGGCACCACGCGCACGCCAGTGGCCTTCATTTCGTCAGCACTCAGGTGGGCAAACTTGGTTTGCACTTTGTCGTAAAAGCCCAGGTCACCGGCTTTGACGACTTCATTGTCTTTCAGGCGGAACGACAGCAGCACGGCCTTTTTAATCCATTGGTGCGTCGTCCACTCGCCCACGCCGGTTTGCGTGGCCACGCGCAGTTTGCCAGTGTTGAGCTGGTTGATGACATGCTCTACCGCATCGACGATGTCTTTGGGGGCCGAAGCGGGCGAGAGTGAAGTGCGGTTTTCCCAGGCGGCGTCGATGGTGGTTTGGAGTTGTTGGGTCATGGTGTTGTCTTAGAGAAAGGTTGAACTTGAAGGATGGGGGCGGGGAGGGGGATGTAACGCTAAAAACGCGAAAATTACGCTAAAAACGCAAAAAAAGAAAAATAAAATGGCTTTACAAATTTATGGATTTCATCGGTATTTTTTAGCGTTTTTAGCGCGGTTTTAGCGTTTTTTGCGTTGCCTGATTAAGCCGTTTGAGATTTTACAAAACTAACGATACGCTGCGCCGCCTCCACGCATTCCTGCGTTTCGGCCACCAGCGCCATGCGGACAAAGCCTGCGCCGGGGTTGTGGCCCAGCACCTCGCGCGCCAGGTAGCTGCCCGGCAGCACCGTCACATTGTATTGTTCTAACAGCTGGGCAGCGAAAGCGGTGTCGCTGCCGCCGCACACGTTCTGCGGTATTTGCGCCCACAGGTAAAAGGCGGCATCAGGCAGCTTGACCTTCAGCACTTCGGCCAAAAGGGGTGTGACGGCGGCAAACTTGGCGCGGTACAGCGCGCGGTTCTCCACCACATGCTGCTCGTCGTTCCACGCCGCGATACTGGCGGCCTGCACGGTATGGCTCATGGCGCTGCCGTGGTAGGTGCGGTACAGCAAAAACTGCTTCATCAGGGCCGCGTCACCGGCCACAAAGCCGCTGCGCATGCCAGGCACGTTGCTGCGTTTGGACAATGAGGTGAGAGCGATCAGGTTTTTAAAGTCGCTACGGCCTAGTTTTATGGCCGCTTCCAGCCCACCCAACGGCGGCTCGTCTCTGAAGTAAATCTCGCTATAGCATTCGTCCGAGGCAATCACAAAGTCGTATTGGTCGCTCAGGTCAAACAGTTTTTTCCACTCGGCCAAATCCATTACCGCGCCAGTGGGGTTGCCGGGCGAGCAGGCAAAAATGAGTTGGGTGTTTTTCCACACTTTGGCGGGCACGCTGTCCCAGTCCACCGCAAAATTGCGCGTCGGGTCGCTGGGCACGTAATGCACCTCTGCGCCTGCTAGCAATGCCGATCCTTCGTAGATTTGGTAGAACGGGTTGGGGCTGATGACGGTGGCCTGGGGCTTGGTCGGGTCAATCACCGTTTGCGTGATGGAGAACAGGCCTTCGCGCGAGCCGTTCACAGGCAAGACTTGGGTCTTGGCATCCACCGTCACCCCGTAGCGGCGCGCCAGCCAAGCCGCACAGGCCTCGCGCAGCGCAGGCTCGCCCGCAGTGGCGGGGTAGCCCTGCAAGCCTTGCAGGTTGTTCACCAACGCGTCTTTCACCAGTTGCGGTGTCGCGTGCTTAGGCTCGCCAATTCCCAAGCTGATGGCGCGGTGGGCGGTGCTGGGGGTGACGGTGGCAAAAAGTGCTTTGAGCCGCTCAAAAGGGTAGGGCTGGAGCTTGGAGAGCAAGGGGTTCATGGGCTTGATTATCCCACTGGGTTTTGACTCTGGGCATTTGTACGCGCATTGGTTTGTGTGTTCATGGGTTTGTTGTGTGCCCGTGGGTTTGTGTGCTCGGGTGCTTGCGTGCGTAGGCAGTGTGTACACACCAAGCGCCTGGGCGGCGAGCAGGGTGGGCGTGCAGTGGTGCAAGACACGCCGCGCTGGAAAGATCGTGTCTGCACTGACGCTGGGGCACCCACCACTCTGGAGAGACGGTGTCTGCACTGACGCTGGAGCGCTCACCACTTTGAAGAGACGGTGTCTGCACTGACGGTAGAGCACCCACCACGCCTGCAAGATCAGGCCGGTGGTGTACTCAGCGCAGCGGCATAAAGGAGGAGCCGTCTGCCCTAGGCAGACGCGGGGGACAGCCGCGGAGCTGAGTACACCGCCGGCCTGATCCGATACAAGACATTGAGTACACCGTCGGCCTGATCCCGCACAAAACTAAGTGCGCGCCGCCATGATCCCGTACAAAAACCAGCCACCCGCACAGCCAACCAACCAAATGCCGTTATGCTGTTGCCCATGAAACTCGTTTTTGACGCTTTTTGGCGCGCTGCAGCCTACTGCCTGCACCCTAGAGTGATCGCGCTGTCCCTGCTGCCGCTGATCATCATGGTCGGCCTGGCGCTGGGCCTGGGCTACTTGTTTTGGGACGACGCGCTGAACCTGGTGAACGCCGCGCTGACGGGCAGCGACTGGGTCACCCGCATCCTCGCTTGGCTGGAAGGCGTGGGCGTAGGCAAGCTCAAATCTGCCATCGCGCCGCTGCTGGTGGTCGTGGCTGCTACGCCGGTGCTGGTCGTCGTGTCCCTCCTGGCCGTAGCGCTGATGATGACGCCCGCCATGGTGTCGATGGTGGCCGAGCGGCGCTTTGCCAAGCTGGAGCGCAAAAAGGGCAACGGCCTGGCCACCAGCATGCTGTGGTCGCTGGGCTCTACACTGATAGCCCTCGTAGCGCTGTGCATCTCCATCCCGTTTTGGCTCATCCCCCCGCTGGTGCTCATCTTGCCGCCCCTCATCTGGGGCTGGCTTACCTACCGGGTGATGAGCTTTGACGCGCTGTCTGACCACGCCACCGCCCCAGAGCGGCGCGCCGTCATCAAAGCGCACCGCATGCCACTGTTGGGCATAGGCGTGGTATGCGGCTATTTGGGCGCAGCGCCTACGCTGCTCTGGGCTTCCAGCGTGATGTTTTTAGTGTTCGCCCCGTTTTTGGTGGCCGCCGCGATATGGATCTACACCTTGGTGTTTGCCTTCTCCTCGCTGTGGTTTTCGCACTATTGTTTGGCCGCCCTAGCCAAGCTGCGCGCCGAGCAAGCCGTGCTTGATGCTGCCAAACCCACGCTCATCCAAAGCACCCAAGCCTCCAGCCAGCAGGCCCCCGACGTATTACCCAAACCCGATGTAATTGCATTGCCCCATGACAACACCTTCAACCTCCCCAAGTCCTAGTGCACGCGTCCCCAGCTTCGGCCTGATCATCGTCGGCGACGAAATCCTCTCGGGCAAGCGCCAAGACAAGCACCTGCCCAAAGTCATCGAGCTGCTGGCCGCGCGCGGCATAGCCCTGGACTGGGCCGAGTACGTAGGCGACTCGCCCGAGCGCATCACCGCCACGCTGAAGCGCGCCTTTGCCAGCGGCGACATCGTCTTTTCTACCGGCGGCATCGGTGCCACGCCCGACGACCACACCCGCCAATGCGCCGCCAAGGCGCTGGGCGTGGATTTGGCATTGCACCCCGAGGCCGAAGTGCTCATCCGCCAGCGCATGCAAGACATTGCCAAAGAGCAGGGCACCGAGTACCTGCCGGACGCGCCCGACAACATCCACCGACTGAATATGGGCACCTTTCCAGTGACCGCGCAGATTATTCCTAATCCGTACAACAAGATTCCGGGCTTTAGCTGCGCTGCGCCGGGTGGGCAGGGTGGGACTATCCACTTTGTTCCCGGCTTTCCGGTGATGGCGTGGCCGATGGTGGAGTGGGTGCTGGACACGATCTACCCGCATTTGCACAGCAAGCAGGCCAATGTGGAGAAGTCTGTCATCGTTTTTGGCGCGATGGAGGCGGCTTTAACACCCCTCATGCTGCGCCTGGAGACCGACTTTGCGGGCATCAAAGTGTTCAGCCTACCCAGTGTGGACCATCCGCAGTATGGGCGGCATATTGAGCTGGGGGTCAAGGGTGCGCCTGCGGATGTGGCGCTGGCCTATCCCGTGATGCTGGACGGGCTGCACAAATTTGGTGCGAAAATTGGGCCTGAATTGGTGCGGTAGATTTTGCACCTGTTTGGTGCGTAGACCTCGCGGTCTGCGGCGCAGCGCGCGCTATGCCTATGCGCCCCGGTCTTCGGGCCCTTCGGGCGAGCATGTGCAGTACTCAAATTGGGTTCTGTTTTGGTTTTCTATCGGCCAACTTTTGTACCCAATTTTCCGTGCTTCCAGCCCTCAGCCCTGATTGGGGCGCACAGGCACAGCGCACACTGCGCCGCAGGATGGGCGGGTGGGTTTACCGGCGGTACTTGGTTAATTCTGAACCATTCTATATGGCGAATCACGCTGTAAGCCAATAGAATATTGCGGGAGCAGCTATTGGAATAGGAGCGCTACGCTGGGCAAGTTCGCATTACCTGCATGCTTCACTCGCCTTGCTCAGACATACGGCGCGCCGTCCTTATGCGCATACTGCCATTCGCCCGCCTGCAGCGTGGCCACCAGATCGTCATCGGGATAAGCCACCTCGTCTCCCGCACTGCGGTCACCCACTTCGAGGTACACCACGTCGTGGGCCGACTCGTTCACCAGGCGGTGCGCATCGCCCGTACCGGCTTTAAAGCCTGCACACATCTCTGGCGCCAGCAGTTGCGCGCCCGCATCCGTGTACAGCGTGGGCGCGCCAGAAACGATGAAAATGAACTCGTCCTGTTGGCTGTGTGCATGTCGTAGCGCCGACACCGCGCCCGGTGCCAGCGTGACAATGTTGACCCCAAAATTTGCCAACCCAAACAGATCCCCCAGCGGCCGCTTCGTCCGCCCCGACATCATGGAGCGAAACGGCTCTGGGTAGTTCGACGGATTGGTGCGCTGGGAAGCGTCTAGCGCGGCGATGGCGGATGGTTCGCTTGGCATGATGGTGGTACCTCCATGAAAAAGTGCAATTCAATTGCTATAAATTTAGCAGCTGCTCCCGCAATATTCTATTGGTCTACAGCCTTAAATGGCATGTGAGCCTATGTGGTCAAGGGCGCACGACGGTGAATTCGTTCGTGACACTGCTGAAGCGGCCTGGCACCGCAGGGCTGCCCATATTGGACGTGATGGTCGCCGAGATATGGTGAATACCGACGGTCTTAAAGGTCACGGTAAACGTTGGGGGCCCCGAAACGCTGGCGAAGTTCACCAGGAACGATTTTGGGGAGAAAGCAGCCATCGGATCACTTGCATTCAAGTTGACGGTGTACGAGCCCTTGTCGAAGCTGCAGCGCACACTGATGCTTCCGGCGATGGCGACACCACTTTTGACCACCTGAGGGGAGGCGGGAGCTGGCGGGAACACGACTGGACAGGCCGGGTTTCCAGGCTCGACGTAGAAGAAATTCTGCCCCAAACTTTGCTGCGACCAAGTAAGGCAAACGAGCCATATACATTTTTGGAAAATTGGATTCATATCGCACACCTTGCTTAGGACAACTGAACTGTCACGCGCGAACGATAGCTCGCGGCTTTTGGTTTCGAACTTTTGGCTTCTGATCGATTCATGAGTGGCTGCTGCGCGAATCGTGTCGATCTGAATCATCAGTATGTCTTTGCGAGCAAAGCCTTACAGGCTGTACATCGACCCCGCTGGTGCGAATGAACCCAGGCTGTGTGCCAGCCCAACCTCAATGGCCGTCTGTGCGTCCAGCGTGAGATCGCAGCCTGAAGAAAATACTTTCCAATGATTTTCGGTGAGGTGGGAAGCTGATCTCAGCACGGCTTCAGTCCTTGCATCTTCGATGTGCAGACCGTCCACGATGGTTTGAATATGGGGCAGTGACCATGTGTTGACAGGCGCAGGCTTGGTTCTGTGCACTAGGAAGGTGCCATTGGCACAAACATGCCTTTTTCTGGCGCCGAGGTAGGCCAGGAGGGCGGCGCTACCGATGTGACCGCCGTTGTAGGCGACCACTTCGACCGGGAAGGACTTGAAGAACTCGTAGAGAAATACGCCTTCATTAATGGTGCCACCCGGGGACTGGATCAAGGTATGTATTCTGGTGACGCCATCGCTGGCAGCGTTGACCAGTAGCTGGGAGAATGACCGTGCAATGGCGACATCGAGCACACCCACACAGGTGACCCATATTTCCTTGGTGGCGAGCTGCTCAGTCATATTGGGTGAGGCTGTATTGGTGTATCCCGGATGTCCGGGAGCTGGTTCGATGCTTCACTATAGCTTACAAACCAAAAAATCGCACCTGGTTGGGGTGCACTTTTTTGGTGCGTTGGTGGGTTAGCTAGTATGGCGTGCAGTTCGTGTGGGTGTGCGGTGTGCGCTGATGGCTCTTCGCGGGGAAGATGTCACGCGCTGGAGACTGCGCAAAAGGGGGCAGAGCAAAATTTCGTTATGCATTTACGTGCTACGAGCAGAGGGTCGTCCTGAATTTTGATCTGACCCCATTTGCTTCCGAATTTTGAACTGCCCCCATTGGCCTTTACCGGGTAGAAAACGTCATGAATTTTGACCTGACCCCGTTTACTTTCCGTTTGCTTTCACCATTTGCTTTCCATTTGCTGGCGCATGAACTGCCAAACCGCCCAAAAATCGCCGACAATCTACGGTTTTGGGAACTGCACCGCTTTGGCACAAAAAGTGCATGAAACGTACGGAGCAGTTACTCAAAGAACAGTTTTTTCAACCACCATCCACTTTTAGGAGCACTTGATGGCCAAGACCGTCGCAGACGTAATGAAAATGGTGAAGGACAACGAAGTTAAGTTCGTTGACTTCCGCTTCACCGACACCCGTGGCAAAGAGCAGCACGTGACCGTGCCCGTCTCGCACTTTGACGAAGACAAGTTCACGTCAGGCCACGCGTTTGACGGCTCGTCGATTGCCGGTTGGAAAGGCATTGAAGCCTCCGACATGCAATTGATGCCGGACGCCAACACCGCCAACATCGACCCGTTCTTTGAAGAGACCACGATGTTTATGAGCTGCGACGTGGTCGAGCCTGCCGACGGCAAGTCCTACGACCGCGACCCACGCTCTGTGGGCAAGCGCGCCGAGGCCTACCTCAAGTCCACCGGCATTGGCGACACCGCCTTCTTCGGCCCAGAGCCAGAATTCTTCATCTTTGACGACGTGCGCTGGAGCACCGACATGTCGGGCACCTTCTTCAAGATCGACGAATACGAAGCGCCTTGGAACACCGGCAAAAAGATCGAAGGCGGCAACCGCGGCCACCGTCCTACCGTCAAAGGCGGCTACTTCCCCGTGCCTCCTGTGGACAGCACGCAAGACATGCGCGCTGAGATGTCTTTGATCTTGGAAAGCCTGGGCATTCCCGTTGAAGTGTTCCACCACGAAGTGGCTGGTGCTGGCCAGAACGAAATCGGCACCCGCTTCAGCACCCTGGTGCAGCGCGCCGACTGGACCCAAATCCTCAAGTATGTGGTGCAAAACGTGGCCAATGCCTATGGCAAAACGGCTACTTTCATGCCCAAGCCTCTGGTGGGCGACAACGGCTCGGGCATGCATGTGCACCAGTCGATCAGCAAAGACGGCAAAAACATCTTTGCGGGTGACGGCTATGCGGGCCTGTCAGACACCGCTTTGTACTATGTCGGCGGCATCATCAAGCACGCGCGTGCCTTGAACGCCATTACCAACCCCGGCACCAACAGCTACAAGCGCTTGGTGCCTGGCTACGAAGCTCCGGTCAAGTTGGCATACTCTGCCAAAAACCGCTCGGCATCGATCCGCATTCCGTACGTCGCCAACCCACGCGGCCGCCGTATTGAGGCCCGCTTCCCCGATCCACTGATGAACCCCTACCTGGGCTTCGCAGCGCTGCTGATGGCAGGCCTGGACGGCATTCAAAACAAGATCCACCCGGGCGAAGCCGCTACGAAAGATTTGTACCATCTGCCTCCCGAGGAAGATGCCAAGATCCCTACCGTGTGCCACAGCCTGGACCAGGCGCTGGACTGCCTCAACGCAGACCGTGCCTTCCTGACCAAGGGCGGCGTGTTCAGCGACAGCATGCTGGACGCTTACATTGAACTCAAGATGGGCGAAGTGACGCGTTTGCGCCAAGCCACCCACCCGATCGAGTTTGACATGTACTATTCGCTGTAATTTTTTACAGTTAGCGTGAAAAAAGGACGGTTGTTACCGTCCTTTTTTGTTTTGTGACAACAGGTTATTTGATGTTTCTAAGAATTTACGTCATACTGGCAGACCGTCCTATGATGCAATTGATCAAGGTGACCGCATGACCTATTTAAAGTATTCAGTGAATCCATTTCATTTTTCAGCCGCACGCATGAGTGCTGTTTTGCTAGCGCCTTTATTGGCCATGGCTGCGCTGTCTGCACAGGCGCAAACCATCTACCGCTGCCCGTCCAAAGACGGCATCACGCCGTATACCAACGACAGGGCAGAGGCCGACCGCCAAGGCTGCACGCCCATGACCGGCGGCAACGTGACGGTGGTGCAGGGCACCAAGGTGTTTAACAGCCCCACGCCTAGTCCGGCTGCAGCAGCTCCCGGCGCTAAAGAAGGCAAAGACGCTCCCGTGCGCGTGGCCAACGCCCCGCAAGCAGGCAGCCGCATCGACGGTGCAGAGCAGCGCTCGCGCGACTCTGACTCCAAAGCCATCTTTGAATCCGAGCTGCGCAAGGCCGAGGCCAAGCAGACCGAGCTGCTCAAAGAGTACAACAATGGCGAGCCAGAAAAACGCGGTGGCGAAGCCCAAAACCACCAAAAATACCTCGACCGCGTGGCCGAGATGAAGGCCAGCATTGCCCGCAATGACAGCGACATAGCGAGCATCAAACGCGAGTTAGGCCGTGCGTCCAGCTCGGCTGCGCGCTCGCCCTGAGAAATCCGCTCGCCCTGCGTTTGCCAAAGGGCTCGTGACGGCTTCGACAGGCTCAGCCCGAACGGACTTGAGCTTGAACGAATAAGCAAGAGCCCGCATGCGGGCTCTTTTTAATTGTGCTGGTGGATCAGCTTGATTAACTTGTAGCAGTATTGTGCCCATCGGCATCCATCTGGCACTAGGCTTGCTACGATACAGGCTTGAACCATACCGTGTCCCCTCATCCCCCTCATCACATGGCCCTCGATGCGCTGGCTACCTTGGTGGCCGTGGTCGATCTGCAAGCCAAGGTGGTGTTTGCCAACGCCGCGCTGGAAGACGCGCTAGGCACCTCGCGCCGCATCATCGAGGGCAATGTGCTCACCGACTATTTTGTAGAGCCGCAAGCCCTGGTGGCTGCACTAGATGGCGTAGCGAGCAATGCCTTTGCCACCCTGCGCTACGACGCGCTGCTGCAAAAAGTCGGGGCCGAGCAAATACCGGTTCACGTCATCATCGCGCAAACCGAGCGTGCCAACGAAGTCATCGTGGAGATGCTGCCCCTGCAGCAGCAAGCCAAGCTGGACCGCGAAGAGCGCTTGGTAGAGCAGGCCCAGGCCAACAAAGAGCTCATCCGCAATCTGGCGCACGAGATCAAAAACCCGCTGGGCGGCATACGCGGTGCGGCGCAGTTGCTGCAAATGGAGCTGGAGAGCAAAGAGCTTACCGAATACACCCAGGTCATCATCCACGAGGCCGACCGCCTTCAAACCCTGGTAGACCGCCTGCTGGCTCCGCACCGCAAACCGCATGTGGTGGCCGATGTGAACATCCACGAGGTATGCGAGCGGGTGCGCTCCCTCATCTTGGCCGAGTTCCCCAGGGGCCTGCGCGTGGTGCGCGACTACGACACCTCCATACCTGACTTTCGCGGTGACAAAGAGCAACTGATCCAGGTGGTGCTGAACATCGCGCACAACGCTGCGCAGGTGCTGGCCGAGCGTATTTCAGCGGGTGATGCGTGCATCACCTTCAAGAGCCGCATTGCGCGCCAAATTACTTTTGGCAAAAAGCGCTACAGACTGGCACTGGAATTGCATGTAGTAGACAACGGGCCAGGAGTACCGGATGAGATCAAAGACCGCATTTTTTACCCGCTGGTGTCGGGCAGAGAAGGCGGCTCTGGATTGGGGCTCACATTGGCGCAAACCTTTGTGCAGCAACATGACGGAACGATCGAATGCGAAAGCCAGAGCGGTCGCACAGAGTTTAAGATTTTGATACCTCTGCCTTGAGCGCTTGCAACGCAGGCCAAAAGCAGAGGCAGGGAATAACTAGATAAGCAAAGGTAAAGAACCCATGAAGCCCATTTGGATCGTAGATGATGACCAGTCCATCCGCTTCGTGCTAGAGAAAGCATTGCTGCGCGAAGACCTGCCTACCCGCAGCTTTACCAACCCACGCGACCTGCTTACCGCACTGAGTAACACCAGCGAGTCCGAGCCCGACAACCTGCCACCCCAGGTACTGGTCAGCGACATCCGTATGCCCGGCGGCTCAGGGCTGGACCTGCTGACCAAGGTGAAAGAAAAGCACCCCGGCCTGCCCATCATCATCATGACGGCTTTCAGCGACCTGGACAGCGCAGTGAACGCCTTTCAACGCGGCGCGTTTGAATACCTGCCCAAGCCCTTCGACATTTCCAAAGCCACCGAGCTGATCCGCCGCGCCGTAGAAGAGAGCCAGCGCGAAGACGTGGCCGTAGAGGCGATTGCCAACGCCCCAGAAATGCTGGGCCAAGCCCCCGCCATGCAAGACGTGTTCCGCGCGATTGGCCGCCTCTCGCAGAGTAATGTCACGGTCATGATCACCGGCGAGTCGGGCAGCGGCAAAGAGCTGGTAGCCAAAGCCTTGCACAAGCACAGCTCCCGCGCCAACGGGCCGTTTGTAGCTATCAACACTGCAGCTATTCCCAAAGACCTGCTGGAGAGCGAGCTGTTCGGCCACGAACGCGGCGCATTTACCGGCGCGCAAACCATGCGCCGAGGCCGCTTTGAACAGGCCGATGGCGGCACCCTGTTTTTAGACGAAATCGGCGACATGCCGTTTGATTTGCAAACCCGTTTGCTGCGCGTGCTGTCTGATGGCAGCTTCTACCGCGTAGGTGGGCACAGCGCCATCAAAACCAATGTGCGCATCATCGCCGCCACCCACCAAGACCTGGAGCAGCGCGTCAAAGAAGGCGGCTTCCGCGAAGACTTGTTCCACCGCCTCAACGTCATCCGCCTGCGCCTGCCCGCCCTGCGCGAGCGGCGCGAAGACATTGCCGCTCTCACCAAACATTTCTTGCAACAGTCGGCCAAGCAGCTCGGCGTAGAGTCCAAACGCATCGCGCCCGCTGCGCTGGCACGTCTGTCGCTGTTTGCCTTCCCCGGCAACGTGCGCCAGCTCGAGAACGTGTGCCATTGGCTCACGGTGATGGCCCCTACCCAGGTGATCGACGAGAAAGATTTGCCGCCCGAGGTGCTGGGCACTGAGCAGGCTGTGGGCGCAGCGGCAGGTTCTGCGGCAGCCAGCTTGTCTAGTGCCAGTTCGTCGCCCGCAGGCACGTCCAACGACGGCTCGGCCAGCACAGCCTCCTTCGACAGCGCCGGTGCAGGCCATGGCGCTGCACACGCGGCGCATGACGCGCCTGGTTCTGCAGCTGCTCGCGAAATATTGACAAGGGCTAATGCCCCAACTGCTGCAGAAGACCCGCCCGCAGAGCTGCTGACCCCGCCAGTGGTTTTTCACGACCCCATGTCTCCGCACCACAGCGCGCAAGCAACAGCGACCACCAGCGGCGCAGGCTGGGAGGCCGACTTGGCCCTCCAGGCCCTGGCCCTCCTGGCCCAAGACACAGGCGACGTGTGGGATCAGCTCACCGCCCGCTTCGAGCGTACCCTCATAGCAGCAGCCCTCTCCACCACCCGCAACCGGCGCATCGAAGCAGCGGTGAAGCTCGGTATTGGCCGCAATACCATTACCCGCAAGATTGCTGAGTTGGGGTTGGAGTAGAAAAATTCTAGAAAGGTGATGTCTGAGCTTGGCAGTGGAGCAAAACAGTCCCCCATCGGTTGGGCAATTCATGGGGTCGATGAACTTTTGTACTGATTTCAGATAGTACAACGATGCATTCTGTGATGAAAAATCCCTGCTCTAATCCGTCAAGTAAATTCAGTCACCAAATGGGGGCAGTGCACAATCGAGCTTGTGAAGGGGGGTAGTGATGTACCGCAGACGCTTCGTAGGTGCCGTGCACGGCTGGGTAAAGTCAGCCCTGACGTTGGCTGTGTTGCTGAGCGCGCAGGCTATGGCGCAGCCGCGCTACACCGTGTCGGCTGCGCAGTTGCAGCAAATGGTGGCGCAGCAGTTTCCACGGCGCTATCCGGTAGCGGGGCTGATGCGCATGGATGTGCAGGCCCCTGCGCTGCGTCTGTTGCCGCAACTTAACCGCCTCAGCGCCGAGATGGCGATAGAGGCTGCTGGCCCATTGCTGGGCCGCAATCAAAAGGGCGTGTTTGAGGTGGATTTTGTGCTGCGCTTTGAGGCCAGCGACAATACCATTCGCGCCCACCAGCTACGATTTAAGCGCTTGCGTATGCAAGACCTGTCGCCCGCAGGCACAGAGCTGCTCAACGCCTACGGGCCTGCATTGGCCGAGCAGACTTTGCAAGAGGTGGTACTGCACCAACTGCGCCCACAAGACCTGGCGATGGCAGGGGACATGGGCCTGCAACCCAGCACTATCACCGTGACGGACACTGGTTTGGTGATTGGCTTCGAGGTAAAACCCCTGTGATGAGCGGCCATTCGAACTGCGCGCAGACTTTGCGAAAGCACTCGTAGCGCATCCACCCAGCGTGCATAGAATCCGTGCGCAGAAGTTGGGCTTTCAGGTATCTTGCGTGGCTACTGGCAAGGCGCGCGACTCGCGCCGCGCCACCCAGATCGTGGCCGCGCTGATGACCATGCCGCCAATGATGGCGTGGGCGGTGGGCACGTCGCTGAACAGCAGCCAGCCCATGAGTGCTGACCACACCAGCTCTAAAAATTTGAGTGACTGGGTAGCAGAAATATCAGCCTTTTTGAATGACCGGGTAATGCAGTAATGCCCCGCACTGCCCAGCGCGCCACTGAGGAAAAAGCCCGCCCACTGCCAGGCGTTGGGCGTGGCCCAATGCAAGAGCGCCATCGGCAGGCTGAGCAGGGTGACGGTGATGGCTTGCCACACCAAGATGGTGCCAGTGGTTTCGTAGCGGGTGAGGGCCTTGGTGACCAAAAATGAGGCCGCAAACAAGGGTGCCGAGGCCAGCATGAGCAGGTGGTACCAGCCAGAGCTTGCGCCGCCGCCAGCGCCCGCAGCGCCTGCGCCAAACTGCGGCCCCACCACGATCATCACCCCGGCAAAGCCCAAAGCCGTGGCCAGCCAGCGCTCCCAGCGCATGGGCTCGCGCAAAAACACATAGGCCCCCAGCATGATGAACAGCGGCGTGCTAAAGCCAATAGCCGTCATATTGGCCAGCGGTATCTGGGGCAGGGCTGCAAACCAAAAAAACAGAGCCACGGTATGCAGGGCACCGCGCACAAACTGCCCACCAATATTCTGCGGCCGGTACGCCGCCATGCCGTGGCGCAGCACCAGCGGCATCAGCACGGCCAAGCCGCAGGCATAGCGCAAAAACTGCGCCTGAAATGGATGGATGTTCTGCGCCAGCGCCCGCATAAGCGAGTTCAACAAGGTAAACAGCAGCCCCGCCGAAGCGGCCCACAGCAGCGCGCGGGCAGTGGGAGAGAGGTGGGCGGTGTGGTGGTGCACCTGCTGGGCAATCCAGCGCCAGGGGCTTGCGGTAGAGGGAGATAACATGTGTGAACCCAGTATGCCCGACAAAGGCAAAAAACACGGCAACCTAGGTGACCGTCATTGGGGCGAGGTACTAGGCGGATGCTTGTACAAGAGTGTGCACAGTCAGTTGGCGTTTCACCCCAAGCTGGGCGGGCTAATAAGCGCTGTCGCGCAACGACGCTCAGGCTAAGCTAAGATTAATGAAGTTCTGTCCACACAAAAGTCTGAACCAAGGCACCGTATGAACCGATTGCACACCGTTGACCGCCGCATCGTTGTTCACTGGCTTGCTGCTCCGCTTATGGCAGCCGCAGCCCCGTGGGCCATAGCCCAAAAATCCCCCAACCCCGAGTCAAGCAAATACCGGAGCGTGCCGCGCAGCGCCGACGGGATTGGCAAAAGGTATATGGGCCGTGAAATAGCCGGGGTGATGGGCTGGCAGGGCGCGGCCTGGCTGGAGCGCGAGGAGCGTGCGCAAGAAGAGCGCGGCGACCTGCTGCTGCGTGAGCTGGGCCTGAAACCCGGCATGGTGGTGGCCGACATAGGTGCAGGCACCGGCTATTACGCGCGGCGCATGGCCCCGCTGGTGGGCTCCACGGGTCAGGTGCTGGCGGTAGATGTACAGCCCGAGATGATCGAGATGGCGACTGCCATGGCCAAGAAGGCGAACATCACCAATATCACAACGGTGCTGTGCGCGGTAGACGATGTGAAGCTGCCCGAGGCCAGCGTGGACTTGGCGATCATGGTGGACGTATACCACGAGCTGGAGTTTCCGTTTGAAGTGATGCAGAGCATCGTGCGCGCCCTTAAACCCGCGGGCAGGCTGGTGTTGGTGGAGTACCGCGCCGAAGACCCCAAAGTGCCCATCAAAGCGCTGCACAAAATGAGCGAGGCCCAAGTGCGCAAAGAGGCTGGCCAGCACGCTCTGGCTTACGAGCGAACGGCTACTACGCTGCCGTGGCAACATGTGGTGGTGTTTAAGAAGCTGTAGCCACAGTCTTGTATGCAATTAGGCTCTCAGCCCAATAGAGTATTGCGGGAGCAGCTATCTATTAAATAGCTAATCTTGTTCTGTTCCCGCCATGGCACTTGGCGTGCACAGCTCCGCGACTGTCCTCCGCCCTGCGGGCTCCCCCTTTATGCCGCTGCGCTGTGCACACCGTCGGCCTGCTCCCGTACAAGACAAAGAGTGCGCCGCACAGTGATCAAGCCAGCCCCGATTATTTTTACCCAAACCGAACAGGCAGGCAGACGGAGCAGCCTACAATTTGCTTCTATGAAAATCTTGTTATCCAACGACGACGGCTTCCAGGCCCCTGGTATTGTGGCCCTGTACGAGGCGCTGAAAATGGTGGCCGATGTAGAGGTGATAGCACCCGAGCACAACAACAGCGCCAAGTCCAACGCCCTCACACTCAACGCGCCACTGTATGTGCACAAGGCGGCCAACGGCTTTCGTTACGTCAACGGCACCCCAGCCGACTGCGTGCACATCGCCCTCACAGGTCTGCTGGGCTACAGGCCCGACCTGGTGGTCTCTGGTATCAACAACGGCGCCAATATGGGCGACGACACCATCTACAGCGGCACCGTGGGCGCTGCGATGGAAGGCTATTTGTTTGGTATCCCCGCGCTGGCTTTTTCGCAGGCTGAGAAAGGCTGGGCGCATATTGACGATGCCGCTGCCAAAGCGCGCGAGCTGGTGCTGCATTACGCTAAAAACCTGCATGCAGGCAGCGCGCCGTGGTTGCTGAATATCAACATCCCCAACCGCCCCTTAGACCAAATACTTGGCCCCAAGGTATGCCGTCTGGGCCGGCGTCACGCGGCTGAGCCAGTGATCCAGCAGACTAGCCCACGCGGCGAGACCATGTACTGGATAGGCGCAGCGGGGCCTGCCAAAGAGGAGGGCGCTGGCACTGATTTTGAGGTGTCCCGCGCAGGGCATGTCACCATCACCCCGCTGCAAGTCGACCTGACCGACCACGCCCGCTTGGGCTACTGGCAGCAAAGCCTGGTGGGCTTGGCCGATGCTGCCAAAGGCGCGGCATGAGCTTGTCCAAGAGCCGCCCCAGCTTTCCGGCCAAGATGCCCAGCACTGCGCAGGCAAAGCCAGCGCAGGTAAAGTCTACTCAAGCAAAACCAGGCACTATTAAAAATATAGCTTCCGCCGCAATATTTCAAAGGGCTACAGGCCAAAATGGCATAGTTTCCAGCGGCATTGGCCTGGACTCGCACGCCATGCGCCAACGCATGGTCGACAAGCTGGCCGCGCAGGGCATCAGCGACCCAGCTTTGCTGCACGCCATGGGCGCGGTAGAGCGCCACCGCTTTGTCGACACCGCGCTGGTAGGCCAAGCCTACGAGGACACCAGCCTGCCCATCGGCCTGGGCCAAACCATCTCAAAACCCAATGTAGTGGCCCGCATGATCGAGCTGCTACGCCAAGGCTGCACCAAGGACAGTAAAGGGCGTATCGGCAGGGTGCTGGAGATTGGCACGGGCTGCGGCTACCAGGCGGCTTTGTTGGCCCAAGTGTGCAGCGAGGTCTACAGCATCGAGCGCCTGCGCGGCCTGCATGACAAAGCGCGGGACAATCTGCGCCCCTTTGCCATCGCCCAGCTGCACCTTTTGCTGGGCGACGGCATGCTGGGCTATGCCAAAGGCGCACCCTTTGCAGGCATCATTGCTGCAGCTGGCGGCGACGCTATTCCGCAGGCCTGGGTAGACCAGCTGGCCGTGGGCGGGCGCTTGGTGGCGCCCATGGTAACCACGGGGGGAACTCAGGCATTAATAGTACTGGACAGAACGCAACAAGGCGTAACACAATCGGTACTTGAGGCGGTGCACTTTGTGCCACTAAAATCGGGTGTAATGTAATGACCATAGCCTGTGTGCAGCGTGCAGTGTGCAGCGCATACAGACCGTGTCGCAACGAGGTTTGAATGATTCAAGAACATAAGTCAACATGGGTAGGCAGGGTAGTACTAGGGGTCGTCGTGGTGATGACGAGTGTGCTAGGTGCGTGTACGTCCACCAGCCTGACCCGAGCGCCTGTGGAAGTGCGCGGCACGCCCACCACTGGCACCACCACCGCACAGGCTCCAGCAGCGCCTGTCGCCGCACCTGCACCTCCTGCACCTACTGCGGCTAGCAGCGTGAGCAGCGTGGCAAGTGCCACAACCCCCACAATCAAACCATTGCCGGGCACCGAGAACGCAGGCAAACCAGGCTACTACACCGTCAAACCCGGCGATACCATGATTCGTATTGGCTTGGACTCTGGCCAAAACTGGCGCGACGTAGCCCGCTGGAATGGCTTGGAGAACCCCAATATTATCGAAGTAGGCCAAGTGCTGCGCGTGGTACCACCAGCTACTGCCGATCTTGCGGCAGGCACTACGGGCCCCCGTGCCGTGACGCCCCCCAGTGCCGTGGTAGCCACTGCGCTGCCCCCCGCAAGCACCCGTCCTGCAGCGTCGGCCAGTGCTCCCACCGCCAGCGTGCCAGGTTCAGTCCCTGCGCCAGCGCCAGCGCCTGTGGTAGCGGTGGCACCACTTCCTCCCGCCTCGTCTGCCGGTGACGACGACGTGGCCTGGATCTGGCCCACCAATGGCCCAGTCATCGCAGGCTTTGACGAAGCCAAAAACAAAGGCCTGGACATCGCAGGCAAGCTGGGTGACCCGGTGCTGGCCGCAGGCGATGGCCGCGTGGTGTACGCCGGTGCGGGCCTGCGCGGCTACGGTAACCTGGTGATCCTGAAGCACAACAATACCTACCTCACGGCCTACGCACACAATCAAACCCTGTTGGTCAAAGAAGACCAAACCGTGCGCAAAGGTCAAAAAATTGCCGAGATGGGCCAAAGCGACAGCGACCGCGTAAAGCTGCACTTTGAAATTCGCCGCCAAGGCAAACCGGTCGACCCGGCACGCTATCTCAGTCCCAGGTGATGTATGGTGTCGCACAACGCACGTCGCAAAATGCGCCAAAACGTTGTGAGGCAGCAAGCCCTGCTGGACCCACAAAGTCCTGCTCCCGCACAGCATAAAACCTCTGGAGCAGCTACTGATTCAGCAGCAACTGACGCTCTCTCGGCCTACCTGCAAGGTATCCGCCGCACGCCCCTTTTTACCCTGGAACAAGAGCAAGCTACCGCCCAACGCGTCGTGCAGGGCGACTTTGCTGCCCGCCAGTCGATGGTCGAGCACAACCTGCGTTTGGTGGTCAGTATTGCCAAAGGCTATCTGGGCCGCGGCGTGCCCCTGGCTGACCTGGTAGAGGAGGGCAATCTGGGCCTGATGCAAGCGGTAGAAAAGTTTGACCCGACCCTGGGTTTTCGATTTTCCACCTACGCCATGTGGTGGATTCGCCAGTCGGTAGAGCACGCGCTGATGAGCCAGAGCCGCGCCGTGCGCTTGCCGGTGCACATCGTGCGCGAAGTGCAGCAGGTGCTGCGCGCCAAACGCGACCTGCAAGCCGACAGCCATTGGGCCGCCCTGCACGACGGCGAGGTTCGCGCAGAAGACATCGCCGCGCTGCTGCAACGCGACGTGTCCGACATAGCCCATCTGCTGGTGCTGGCCGAACCTGCGCATTCGCTTGATGCATCGCGCGGCACACCTGGCGACGACACAGGTGGCACCATGGCCGACACCTTGACCGCAGACGATGCCCACGCCCCCATTGGCGTAGCCCACACGCACGAAGTGCAGTTGCTGCTAGACCAATGGATCAGCGTGCTCAGCCCGCGCGAGCAAGAGGTGCTGGACGGCCGCTTTGGCCTGCATGAGCACGACGAAGAAACCCTCGACGTGCTCAGCCTGCGCCTGGGCCTTACGCGGGAGCGGGTGCGGCAAATTCAAAACGAGGCACTGGGCAAGCTCAAGCTCAGCATGCTCAAAAGCGGCGCCGGGCGCGACGCGTTGCTGTAGAGCAGCGTGGCTAATGGGTTACCATCCTGTGCATGACCTGGCCCGTACTTGTATTTGACATCGAATCCATCCCCGACGTAGCGGGGCTGCGCGCCCTGGGTGGCGCCCCGCCAGAGCACACCGATGCCCAGGTGTACGAGGCCTGGGTGGCAGAGCGCAAAGCCGCCAATAAATCTGACTTCATGCCCCTGCACCTGCAGCGCATCCTGTGCATCAGCGCTGTCTTTCGCAATGCCGATGGTTTGAAAATCCATTCACTGGTAGACAAAGACGACAAGTCCGAAGGCAAAATCGTCCAGCAGTTTTTCAACATCATCGAAAAACATGTGCCCCAGCTGGTCAGCTGGAACGGCGGCGGCTTCGACCTGCCCGTGCTGCACTACCGGGGCCTGAAACACGGCGTAGTGGCCGACAAATACTGGGACCTGGGCGACGGCGGCAACTACGGCGACAAAGACTTCAAGTGGAACAACTACATCGGCCGCTACCACATGCGCCACCTCGACCTGATGGACCTGCTGGCCATGTACCAGCCCAAAAACAACGCCCCCCTGGACGCCATGGCCAAGCTGTGCGGCTTCCCCGGCAAACTAGGCATGGACGGCAGCCAGGTGTATGCCCAGTACCTGGGCGGTAAAACCGTCGACGTGCGCCGCTACTGCGAAACCGACGTGATGAACACCTACCTGCTCTACGCCCGATTCCAGAAAATGCGCGGTGGGTTGACGGAGGCGGAGTACGACACGGAGATTGCGTATGTGAAGGAGACGCTGGGCAATCTAGCGCCTACGGAGTCGCATTGGGATGAGTATTTGAAGGCTTGGGTTTGA
>JANMTF010000028.1:0-2492 GCA_031390175.1 Polaromonas sp. | reverse complement strand
TTGCCCAGATGATCCCGGCCAAGCGCATTTGAGCGATTTACCCGTAACGTCGCCTGAGAACACGCAATGGCTTTGACCCTTTGACCAGCTCAGGAAAGGCCAAGCTCAGCCCGAACCGAGTCGATTGGCATGCATTTGCCGACAAGACCAGCTAAAAATGCCATTGCGCCAGTTTGCACGCGCTACACATACAGTAGCTGCTCCCGCATAATTCTAAAGGGCTGCAGCCCGATTGATATCATAAAAACAGCCAAAAACAGCCTATTTTGAAGTTTTTTCTGAGCTCGCAGCTTGCCGGAACCTGCCTGACGTACATAAATTCGCATAATTTTGTGTACTTTATAAAATTTTATCTATTTTTAAGCTAAATATATGTATTATTTAACGAATTAATTAATGAAATTTTATATATAGTAAATAAATATTCTTTAATTTAATCGCGACGATCTGGTGGCGGGCGGTCTGCGGCGCGTCAGGTCTCCCCCGCCGCGACGATTTCCCGCACAGACCTCGCGGCTCGCGCCAGTGCGTGTGCCACGAGGTCTGCGCAGTTGACTCTGCAAAAAAAGCGGGGGGGGGGAAGACCCGACGCGCCGCAGGCTACGCGGGGCTCAACTCCCACGGTAAGTCGAGTAACTCCAAGGCGTACACAGCAGCGGCACATGGTAATGCTGGTCAGCCTGTGCGATGCCAAAGTCCAGCTGCACCACGTCCAAAAACGCTGGCTCAGGCAAGCTCAGGCCGCGTGCACGGTAGTACGCAGCCACCTCGAAACTCAAGCGGTAGGTGCCCGCACGCAGGGCTGCTGCGTCCAGCAGGGGGCCACCGGGGTTGCGGCCATCGGCGTTCAGTGTCACGCGCTTGACCAGAGTAGGCAGGCCTTGCACCACGCTGGACAGGGTTACTACCATGCCCGCAGCGGGGCAGCCGTGTGCGGTGTCCAGTACGTGGGTGGTGAGTGCCATGGGGTTTGCCTAAAGGTATACGATGGTGTGTTTACTCAACCAAGTGTATACAATTTGCGCAAACTAATATTCATCGACACCGAAGACCTATGCAAGCCTCCGTTCAGACCATCGTAGACACACTGACGACCGCCATCGTGGAGCGGCGCTTGAAGCCCGGCCTTCAAATGGTCGAATCCAAGCTGGTTCAGCATTTCCTGGTGCCCGCCGCCCAGGTGCAGCAGGCTTTGCAACACCTGGAGCAGCACAAACTCGTCACCATAGACGCCGAGCACGGGGTCTGTATTGCTACCCCTTCCCTGCATGAAGCACGGGAGGTATTTGAGGTGCGCCGCATTCTGGAAGCAGAAGTCGTGCGCATGTTTGTGCAGCAGATGGATGCAGCGCAGATTCGTACCTTGCGCAATTTGCTGGCCAAAGAGCGGGAATTGGTGACCAAATCTGCACCCACCGGACGCCTGGAACTGCAAGGCGACTTTCACCTGACTTTGGCGCAGCTCTTGGGCAACCAGGTGTTGGAGCAGATGCTGCGCACTCTCATCAACCGCTGCGCCCTGATCGCCATGATGTACCAAACCGTACACGACGAGCAAGCCTCCAACCGCGAACACTTCAAGATTTTGGAGGCCATGACAGCCAAAAAACAAGCGGAGGCGGTGGAGTTAATGGAAGAGCATTTGTTTAACGAAATGAGTAAACTGGCCTTGCACCAGCCCGCTGAATCATTCGACCATACCCAAGTGTTTGAGTCCAGCTTTATGGGCACCATGCAAGCCACTATCGACCCCTAGCACGCACTAGCACGCACTAGCACGCACTGGCGTGGGTTTGGCCCCATCAAACAAAAAATACTATCGCCCCATGTACGACAGCACCGGCAAGGCATATTTTGGCTACCCGCGCGATCTGGCGGGCTATGGCCGCATACCACCCCACGCACAGTGGCCGGGCGGCGCGCGCATAGCGGTGCAGTTTGTGCTGAACTACGAGGAGGGTGGCGAGAACTCGGTGCTGCACGGCGACGCTGGCAGCGAGCAGTTTTTAAGCGAAATGTTCAATCCACCGGCTTTTGCTGACAGGCATATCAGCATGGAAGGCATTTATGAATATGGCTCCCGTGCGGGGGTCTGGCGCATACTGCGCGAGTTTGAAAAACGCAAGTTGCCGCTCACCGTGTTTGGCGTGAGCAGCGCCCTGGAGCGCAGCCCCGATATTGCCGCTGCTTTTGTAGAGCTGGGCCATGAGATTGCCTGCCATGGGTATAAATGGATCAGCTACCAAAACATCAATGAGGCCACTGAGCGCGAGCACATGCGCTTGGCGATGGCGTCGATTTTAAAAATCACGGGTAAGAGCGAAGGCCCGCAGCGCCACTTGTATGGCGCAGGCTGGTACACCGGCCGCGACAGCCCCCACACCCGCCGCCTGGTAGCCGACTACGGCGGCTTTGCGTATGACAGCGACTATTACGGCGACGACTTGCCGTTTTGGATGAAGGTGCGCAAAACCGACGGCCAAGACGCGCAC
>JANMTF010000009.1:0-16283 GCA_031390175.1 Polaromonas sp. | reverse complement strand
GCATGGTGCGGGTCACCGCCCGTTGCGCCGACGATGCGCTCCCAGATCCAGGGGATCAAATCAACCGGCAGCATGTCCATGGCGTTCATCAGGAAAATCCAGACAAACACCGTCAAAGCCAAAGGCGCGACCAGCTTGCGGCTGCTGGCGCTGTGCACAATGCCTTTGGCTTGTGCGTCAACCATCTCGACCAGCATCTCTACCGCCGCTTGGAAGCGTCCAGGTACGCCTGAAGTGGCTTTGCTGGCAGCTTTCCAGAGCAGGAAGCAGCCAATGACGCCCAACAACACGCTGTAAAAAATCGTGTCGATGTTAAAGACGGAAAAGTCAACTACGCTGGTTTGCGTTTTGTTTTGCCAATGCGTCAGGTGGTGAACGATGTATTCACCTGATGTTGGGCCTTGTTCAGAAGCTGCCATCTTGTTGTTACCTAATTCAATTCACTTACTTATTAACTACCGAAGGGGTTAGCCTTCAATCACTTTAGGTTTCGGCTTATAAAAAACCGCGACCCAATAAACTTTCATCGTCAAAATCATGCCTACCAGCAGCGCCAGCCAACTAAGACCGGGGATGAGCTGGGGGGCGGCAAAAAACATCGCCACCGTCAGACCAATTTTGACCATCTCCCACACCATAAAGCCCATTGCTGCGCTCATGGCATTCAAATTCGACATGGGCGACAAGAGACCCCGCGCCAATACGGCCGCCGGAACCACCACTGCCAGCGCGCCGTAGCCCACTGACATTGCCACCCCTGTATCACCGCTGACCAGCCACGCTACCAGAGCTATGACCACGCCGACGATGATTTGCCACCGAATCACGCGCCAGGGAGAGACTGGCGGCGACTTTTCGCGCAGGGCTTTGGCCTCATCAGCCGTCCACCGCTTGAACTCGGGTTCTTTCGCCTCATCTTCCGAAGAATCGTATTGATGTGCAGCAGGCATCTTATTCATGCAGGGTTACACCACGGTTACAGCCAGAACATTTAGCAAAGCCTTCGATTATACGTAGAAACCCGAGACGGTCGGCAAAAAATCACAATTCAAGGGGTTGGACAGCTTTGACTGTTGTCACAAGGGCATTGCCAACACGCCACAATCGGGGTCTGTGGTATTTTCAAAACCCTGCTCAACCTAAGGCCATCCCATGTACGACATTGCCAAACTTCTGCACCTGATCTCCGCCATCGTTTGGATGGGCGGCATGACTTTTATGCTTTTTGCGCTGCGCCCCGCCATTTTGGCCACCATGGAGCCACAGCCCCGCGCCCGCCTGATGGGTGAAGTGTGGCAAAGGTTTTTTGCTATCGTCGCCGTAGCGGTGGTGGTGCTGTTTGCCAGCGGTACACATTTGTACACCACCATGTTTAAAGCCACCAAGGCTGCTGGTGGCGCAGGTAGCGTGCCCTTGGGCTGGAACCTGATGCTGGTGATCGGTATGGTGATGTTTTTGATTTTTGGGCATATTTACTTTGCTGGCCTGCGCAAATTTAAGCGCGCCGTAGCAGCGGCTGAGTGGCCAGCGGCGGCTAAAGTGGCAGCGCAAATTCACCGCTTGGTGGTGGTTAATTTTGTTTTGGGCTGGCTCGCCATAGCCGCCGTGCGTTTGCTGCGCTGAAATTAGCGCAATGTGTTCCGGATTTGCATAATTACTTTAACGGTAACACTGGTTACAGCAACGACGTCTATGAGACCCATGTATCGTTGCTCCGAAAAATAAGCGCTCTCCGTTCACCCTGAGCCTGGCCTAGCGGTATTGATGTAGCGACTTGGTTGCAGCTCGCGAAGTCAGAAAAAACCATGAACAGCATTATTTTGAGGCATTTTTAAGGTGTCAATCCGGCCGCAGCCCAATAAAATTTTGTGGGTGCAGCTATGAAATAAATAGTAGTTGTTTTGTCAAAAATGCCCTGCAGACACGCGAAGGCACAGCTCTGAGGCCAACAACGGCTGCGCTGTTTAGACAATGTTCATCGGGCGGTGCTATCCCAATGCGGCTGACATGTACCTGCTCATCCTGAGCTAGTAGAAGGGTCCACAAGGGTGTCGACAAGCTCAGAGCGAACGGAACCGGCTAAGACTCACAACCTTAGCCGCATTCTTGTGTGCCCCACCAGCCCGCTTCCACGTACCGCAGCAAATAGTGGGCACGCTGGGGATGAGGCATGTGACCAAGGCAGAACAGGCATTTTGACAAGCCTACGGCGCAGGGCACAACCCGTAGTGCGCGGCGTGCAAATTTATTGCACCACCACCTTCACTGGGGTGCCTGGTTTGATCTCGCCGCCTGCATACACTCCGTTGATCAGTTTCAGCTGCTGCTCTGGGTTGGCCAGTGGTGAGCTGCGTGCCAGCTCGGCAAAGCCGCCGCGCGGCATACTGCTGGTGCGCAAAATCCAGGGTTTGGCGGCTGCCTTGTCGGCCGCAGTAATAGCGCGGAAAGAGTTTTCAGTTTCCGCCATTTGTGCACGGTTGCGTTGCAAAGTGGCTGCATCTTTGGCCGCGTAGGTCAGGATGTAGTTGGCGCCTGTAGGCCCCGTTACCACGGTCAGCTCTAGGTTTTGACTCTGGCCGTTTTTAGCACGTTGGGTGCCTACAAAGTGCGTCGCGTTCAGCCCGTTGATCTTCTGCGGATTGCCCCGTCCCGTATCAGGCTTGACCAAATTACGGATGATCTCTTCGTGCGTATTGCCTGCTTTAGGTGGCACCAAATTGACGATCAACCCGGCATCGCGCGTAGCGTTAATCAGCGTAATTTCTTCGGCTCCATTTTGTATCTTCCAGCCCTGCGCAGCCGTGATGGCAATGCCCAAGCCTTCATGGTAAAAATTGCGCCCACGTGTCAGGCCCTGCTCGGCACTCTCGCCAAAAGCCACGCCCTCCATCATTTGCAGGTAGCGCGCGCGGCCCTCGTCTTGGTAAGGTGTGGTGGACTTGTATTGGGCGGCCAGTTTGGTGATGGTCTCCAGCCGCTGGTCGTTGCTGGGGTGCGAGGCCAGGTAGGAGTTTTGCTCAGGCACCGGGCGGCCCTCGGCGCGTGCCTGGTCGGCCGCAAAACGCTCCTGGTTTTTCAGCACGTTGATTACGTCAATCATGTTGCGCGGGTCAAGCTGCACACGCGACAGGTACTCAGCCCCGAGGCCATCAGCTTGCAGCTCTTGCTCGCGGCCATACTTGGCCACATAGCCACCGGCCACGTTTTGCGCCACACCGCCCAGCACATCGCTCGCGCCGCCCACGCCCTTGGCCTCCAGCAGCACGCCCAGCACGCTGGCCGCCAGCACGCCAATGCCCGCGTTTTGCTGGCGCGTAGCGCGCTGCGCTCCGTGGCGCGCCGTCACATGACCAATCTCATGGCCAATCACGCCAGCCAAATCAGCCTCGCTCTCCATATACGCCATGATCCCGCGCGTCACATACACATAGCCACCCGGCAGTGCAAACGCGTTGATTTCCGGACTGTCCAGCACGGTAAACGTCCACACCAGGTTAGCCCGCTGCGACTGCTTGGCCAGCCGCTGCCCAATCTCATTCACATAGGCCTGCAGCTTGGGGTTCTTCAGCGGCGTATATTCTTGCAGCACCTGTTCATGCGACTTCTTGCCCTCCGCCACTTCAGCAGACTCCGTCATCGCAGAGCGCTCGGTTTTGCCGGATACAGGGTTGACCACCTGGCTGCCGCAAGCGGTGAGCAGAGCGGTGGCCAGGGCGAAGGAGGTGAGGGTGTAGCGCATGGGGTCTCTTTTCGTTATGAAGAACATCAACGGATTTTAGTGAGAATTGCGGCCCAGTGGCAATACACAAAAAACGGCGCTTGAAGCACCGTTTTTTGTTGTTAGCTGGCTTTGACCTTCAACCGCCAAGCATGCAGCAGCGGCTCGGTATAGCCGCTAGGCTGCTCCAGCCCTTTGAACACCAAATCAGTCGCCGCTTTGTAGGCTGCGCTGGTAGCAAAGTTACCCGCCATATTTTTGTACAACGGGTCGCCCGCATTCTGCTTGTCCACCACGGCGGCCATCCGTTGGAAGGTTTCTTCTACCTGCGACTTGGGCACCACGCCGTGCAGTAGCCAGTTGGCGATGTGCTGGCTGCTGATGCGCAGGGTGGCGCGGTCTTCCATCAGGCCGATGCCGTTGATGTCGGGCACCTTGCTACAGCCCACGCCTTGGTCGATCCAGCGCACGACGTAGCCCAGGATGCCTTGGGCGTTGTTGTCGAGTTCGTTTTGCTTCTCGGCGGCGGTCCAATTGGTTTGAGTAGCCACGGGGATGGCGAGCAGGTTGTCCAGCAGCGCTGCGGCCTGCGCATCGCACTTGCCTTTTTCCATGCTCTTTTGCAGGGCGGCTACTTCCACCTGGTGGTAGTGCATGGCGTGCAATGTGGCGGCGGTGGGGCTGGGCACCCAGGCGGTGTTGGCACCCGCCAGAGGGTGCACAATTTTTTGCTGCATCATGGCGGCCATCAGGTCGGGCATGGCCCACATGCCTTTGCCAATTTGCGCCTTGCCTCTCAATCCGCAGGCCAGGCCGGTCAGCACGTTGATCTTTTCATACGCGGCTATCCAGGCGCTGGTTTTCATGTCGCCCTTGCGGATCATGGGGCCTGCGTGCATGGCGGTGTGCATCTCGTCGCCGGTGCGGTCCAGGAAGCCGGTGTTGATAAAGGCGACGCGCGCGCTGGCGGCAGCGATACAGGCCTTGAGGTTGACGCTGGTGCGGCGCTCTTCGTCCATGATGCCCAGCTTGACGGTGTTCTCTTTCAGGCCCAGCAGTTTTTCTACGCGGCCAAACAGCTCGGATGCAAAGGCCACTTCAAAGGGGCCGTGCATCTTGGGTTTGACCACGTACACGCTGCCCTTGCGGCTGTTGCGGATGCCGTTGGCACCATGGCCTTGCAGGTCGTGCATGGCAATCGCGGTGGTGACCACGGCGTCCAAAATACCTTCGGGGATCTCTTGCGTGCTGCCGTCTTTGGCGGTGTAAAGGATGGCGGGGTTGCTCATCAAATGGCCGACGTTGCGTAAGAACATGAGCGAGCGGCCGTGCAGCTTGACCTTTTTCTTGCCGTCTGCGCCTCGGTACACCCGGTCGGCGTTCAGGCCACGGGTGAAGGTTTTGACGCCACCGCTTGCGTCAATTTTCTTGACTTCTTCGGTCAAGGTGGCTTTGAGGATGCCCAGCCAGTTGCTATAGGCCAGCACTTTGTCGTCGGCGTCCACCACGGCGACCGAGTCTTCCAGGTCCAGGATGGTGGTCAGCGCGGCTTCTACCACCAGGTCGCTCACGCCAGCCGCGTCGCTACCGCCGATGGGCGTGGCGCGGTTGATCTGGATGTCCAGGTGCAGGCCGTTGTGCTGCAGCAGGACGGATGAAGGCGCCTTGGCGTCGCCTTGGTAGCCAATGAACTGCTTGGCATCTTGTAGGCCGCTCTTGGTGCCGTCTTTCAGGCTCACCACCAGTTTGCCTGCCTTGACGCTGTAGCCCGTGCTGTCGATATGCGAGCCCTTTTTAAGCGGTACGGTGCGGTCGAGCACGTAGCGGGCGTACTCGATGACCTTGGCACCGCGCTTGGGGTTGTAGGCCTTGCCTTTCTCGCAACCGTTGGCCTCGCTCAATACATCAGTGCCGTACAGCGCGTCGTACAGGCTGCCCCAGCGCGCATTGGCGGCGTTCAGCGCGTAGCGGGCGTTCAGGATGGGCACCACCAGTTGCGGGCCAGCCTGGGTGGCCAGCTCAGCATCCACATTGGCGGTCGTCGCCTTCACAGTTTTGGGCACGGGTACCAGGTAGCCAATCTTGTTCAAGAACTTGGTGTAGGCGGCCATGTCGGTAGGGCTGGACGAATCACCTACGGTGATGGCACCGGGGTGGGCTTTATGCCATGCGTCTTGCGCGCTTTGCAGGCGGTCACGCTCGGCCAGCAGCTTGGCGTTTTTAGGGGCCAGGCTTTGCACGATGGCGTCAAAGCCCTTCCAGAATTTTTCCTGCTTGACGCCAGTGCCGGGCAGCACTTGGTTGTTGACGAAATCGTACAGGTTGGTGGCGACTTGCAGGCTGTGGGCTTGGGTTCTTTGGGTCATAGTGGTTTCTCCGAGGGGTTTTAAGAGTTTTTGAACGCAGAGGGCGCAAAGGTTTCGCAAAGGGCGCAGAAGAAGATAAAAAGAGAAAAAGAAAACAAAAAAATTAAGAAAAATACTAAATTATTTTCACTCAAATTTTGGTTTCATTTTGGTATTTTCTTTTTTGCGTGCTCTGCGAAATCTTCGCGTCCTCTGCGTTCAAAAAATGTATTCAAGGTTTCAGTCAATCAAAAAAACTCAGTACATCGCGCAAACTGGTGCCTATGCGAGTTGGTTGTGTGCCGAGCTCTTCAAAAGGCAGGCCAGCGCGGTTCACCCACAGGGTCTGCATGCCATACCAAGTAGCTGCCAGCGCGTCCCAGCCGTTGCTGCTGACGAACAGTATTTGCTTGGGTTCCAAGCCGGTAGCCTGCGAGCCCAGCGCATACGCATCGGGGTGGGTTTTGTATTTGCGAATGCTGTCCACGCTGATCACATGGTCCAGCAGCGTTTGCAGGCCCGCAGATTTGACGGCCACGTCCAGCATGGCGGGGTCGCCATTGCTCAAGATGCCAGTGGGTATGCCGCGGTCTTTCAGCGCTTGCAGCACTTCCTTGTTTTCAGGAAAGGCGCTGAGGTGGCGGTACTGGTTCATCAGCTGGCTACTGGCCTCAAGCAGGTATGCAGCATCCAATGGGCCACTAGCCCCCTGAATAATTGCGCGGGCAGCTACTACTTTCATAGCGTATTGCAGCGCTGCTTGGGTCAGTTGCCAAAACGGCAGGTAGTGCGCGCCGTGGTTGCAGGTAGTGACCAGGCGGGAGTACTCAATCTGCTTGTCGCGCCACAGCACGCTCAGTGCCTGCCCGTGGCCAGGAAAAAGCTGCTCCGCCAGCATGCCCACGCTGTACACATCGAACAGCGTGCCGTAAGCATCGAATAAAACAGCTTGGGGTTTTTGCATAAAGACAGCTTATTAGAAACCTAAGCCGCCATTAATGCAGGCAAAACCATGTTATCTTTTACTAATTCAGAGGTAATCCTGAGATGGTTTGAATTAGCAGCTATTAAAATAGTAGCTGTTTCCGCAGTATTCTATTGGGCTAACAGGCTATTTAACGGTTAATTCAGATCCGTTACGCGGGAGGGGTTAGTAAGCGCCGCCCATCACAGCGCTCAGCCGCGCCGCTGCCTGCACCACGGGCTGGATATGCGCCTTGGTGTAGCGCGTGGCGGGCATGGTGAGAATGAGAGAGCCGGCCAATGTGCGGACGGCTCCTTCCTTTTTAAACACCGGTGCACTCACGCCAGCCACCTCGGGGTCGCGGTCGCCCACGGCAGCGTGGTAGCCTTTTTGCCGTATTTGCGCCAGAAGTTTTTGGTCTTTCTGCGCGTCCGCCAGCGCTTTGTCCGGGCCAAAGGCTATCAATACTCTGGCGCCCACGCCGCCCAGCATGGGCAGCATATCCCCCGCTCTGTAATGGTCGCGGATGGGTTGGGGGCTGTCTACCCGCAGCAGGCTCATGCGCTGCGCGTGGGCACCCGTGCCCCATTGCACATGAAAGGCCGCGCTCTCGCCTGTAGCGTCTACCAGGCGGCGCAGCTCCGGCATGACCATCCGCTCTAGCGAATACGATGCCGTGTACACATAGTGCAGCCGTGCTACGCCATGGCCCAGCACATACAGGCCCGCCTCCGTGCGCTCCACCAACATGGCGTGCTCCAGCGATGCCAGCAGGCGCAGCACCGTGCTTTTGTAGAGCTGCGTGCGCTGCGCCAGCGCTGCCAGGGTGAGCGGTGGATCTCCCGCCCGAAAGGCTTGCAGCAAGGTGAGCGCGCGGTCTACCGCAGCCGCGCCACCGGGGGCGGCATCTTGTTCGGCGATGGAGGCGGTGGCAGATTTACGGGGCATGGGAGCCGGGGGTGTGCCGGTGGAGATTGACAGGATTTGCGGATGCTGTTGTAATTCTATTAGTTAGAAATTAATTCTGCAAGATAGAACTTAAAATTTTATGAATTCTTCCCATACCGATGTACTGATCACCGAAGTAGGCATGCGCGACGGCTTGCAAGCTGTCAAGCGCACCATGGCCACAGCCGATAAAAAGAAGTGGGTGGATGCCTTGGTGGCAGCCGGTGTGCGTGAGATCGAGGTGGCCTCGTTTGTGCCGCCCAAGCTGCTGCCGCAAATGGCCGATGCCACCGAGATCACGCAGTATGCGGCCCGGATACCTGGCGTGACATTGATAGGCCTGGTACCCAATTTCAAGGGCGCGCAGGCAGCTTTGGCAGCGGGCGTGCACAAGCTGACGATTCCTTGCTCGGCCAGTGTCGCGCACAGCTTGGCCAATGTGCGCAAAACCCGCGAGCAGATGGTCGATGAAGTGCGGAGCATCGTCGCATTAAAGAACGACATCGCCCCGCATGTGAAGATCGAAGCCGGCATCAGCGTGGCCTTTGGCTGCACCCTGCAAGGCGTGGTGCCCGAGGACGATGTGATCTGGCTGCTGGAGCAGGTGATAGCCGCAGGCGCAGATGAGTCTGGCCTGGCCGACACCACAGGCATGGCCAACCCCGCCCAAGTGCGCCGCCTGTTCAAACGCGCCATTGCGACTGTGGGCCTGGCGCACGTGGGCGCAGCGCACATGCACAACACACGCGGGTTGGGCATTGCCAATTGCCTGGCGGCTTATGACGAAGGCATTCGCGGCTTCGATTCCTCCATGGCGGGGCTGGGCGGCTGCCCGCATGCACCGGGTGCTTCGGGCAATGTGGTGACCGAAGACTTGGTGATGATGTTTGAAGCCATGGGCGTACGCACTGGCATCGACATAGAAAAACTGATTGCCGCACGCGAGCCTTTGAAAGTGGGGCTGCCTGGCGAGCCTTTGTATGGCATGACGGCTGAGGCGGGGCTACCCATGGGCTTTGCGTACGCTGACGGACGAAGATGAAAACCATTTTGAACGCAGAGGGCGCGAAGGTTTCGCAGAGAGCGCAGAAGAAGACAAAGAAAAAGAAAATTCAAAATTGATAAATAAATTGAGAATACAAAATTTGGCACGTGATTTCCAATTTTTGGTATTCCCTTTCTCCTCTTTTTTGCGTTCTCTGCGCAACCTTCGCGCCCTCTGCGTTCAAAAATTGACACCGAATTCTGACCCCGAATTTCTATGACAGCACAAACCCACACCACAGAAAAACAGCTGCCCTACGCAGGCCTGAGAATGGTCGAGTTCACCCACATGGTGATGGGCCCCACCTGCGGCATGGTGTTTGCCGATTTGGGCGCAGAGGTCATCAAGGTCGAGCCCCCCAAGGGCGACAACACCCGCAACCTGATTGGCTCAGGCGCGGGCTTTTACCCGCTGTTTAACCGCAATAAAAAATCCCTCACTCTCGACCTCAAAACTCCCGAAGGCCGCGAGGCGGTGCTCAAACTCATCGCCACAGCCGACATCGTCAGCCACAATTTTCGCCCCGAGACCATGCAAGCGCAGGGCTTGGACTACGAGAGCCTGAAAAAGCTTAACCCGCGCCTGATCTACATCGCCCTCAAAGGCTTCTTGCCCGGCCTCTACGAGCACCGCACCGCGCTGGACGAGGTGGTGCAAATGATGGGCGGCCTGGCCTACATGACAGGCCCGGTGGGCCAACCCCTGCGCGCAGGCAGCAGCGTGAACGACATCATGGGCGGCATGTTTGGCGCGATAGCGGCCATGGCGGCATTGGCCCAAAGAGAAAAAACCGGCCTGGGCCAAGAAGTGCAGGCCGCGCTGTACGAGAACAATATCTTCCTCGTGGCGCAGCACATGATGCAATTCGCCGTCACCGGCAAAGCCGCCGACCCCATGCCCAACCGCATCTCGGCCTGGGCGGTGTACGACGTGTTCACCGTCAAAGATGGCGAGCAGATATTTTTGAGCGCGGTGAGCGACAAACAGTGGCTGGTGATGTGCGACGCCTTTGGCTGGAACGATCTGAAAGCCGACCCGCTCTACGGCAGCAACAACGACCGCGTGCGCGAGCGCCCGCGACTGCTAGCCCAACTGCGCGAGCGCTTTGCCGCATTCAGCGCCCAGGAACTGAGCGACACATTTGAGAAAAACGGCCTGCCCTACGCCCCCATCAAAAAGCCGCACGAACTGGTGGACGATCCGCACCTGCTGGCCACTGGCGGGCTCACACCCATCACTTTGCCGAGTGGCGAGCAGACCAACACCGTGCTGTTCCCCTTCACGCTGGATGGCCAGCGTATGGGGGTGCGTTTGAACCCCCCCAAGCTGGGCGAACACAGTGCTGAGTTGCTCGAAGAGTTGGGTTACAGTGCGCAAGATGCTGCAAAATTAGGAGCTGCTCCCGCATCAATTTAATGCGCTGCAGCCCGAAATAGCATGATTTTTGAACCACTCAACCTGCTCCCCGTAACTTCCCTGTAGACCCAGCCTCGCATTGCACGTTCAATACCTACTTCTCTGGAGAACTCTATGTACCCCCATTTATTTGGCACCCGCGCCACCACCTCACGTCGGCTATTCATCAGCGCCACTGCGGCCACATTGGCGGCGCCTTACGCGTTCGCGCAAAGTGACAAGTCGGTCAAGTTCATCCTGCCGGTGTCCGCTGGCTCGGGGGTAGACGGCATTGCGCGCGCGGCGAGCAGCCAGTTAGCCAAAGCGCTGGGCCAAGGCGTGGTGATTGACAACCAGCCCGGCGCGGGCGGCGTGGTAGGCACGGCGGCGATGATCAAGTCCGCACCCGATGGCCTCACGCTGTCGATGGTGTCCAACAACCATGTCATCTACCCCAGCGTGCTCAAGTCGGTGCCGTTTGATCCGGTCAACGACATCAGCCCGATTGCCATCATCGGGGCCACGCCCTTGGTGCTGGTGGTGAACCCCAAAGTGCCCGCCAAAACTCTGCAAGAGTTTGTGGTGCTGCTCAAGGCCAACCCGGGCAAATACAACTACGCCTCCAGCGGCAACGGCACCATCTTGCATTTGGCTCCTGAGCTATTCAAAGACGTGACCGGCACCTTCTCTACGCACATTCCCTACCGGGGCTTTGGCCCGATGCTGCAAGATATCGTCAGCGGCCAGGTGGACTGGGGCGTGGGTGCGCTGCCTGCCGTGGCCGGGCAGATCAAGGCCGGCAACCTGCGTGCGCTGTGCGTGTCTGCCCCCGCACGCATCGCCGCTGCGCCAGACATTCCAACCTCGGCCGAGGCCGGTGTACCGCGCTACTTGGTGGAGGGCTGGATTGGCGCTGTGGGGCCCAGGGGTATGGCACCCGATCTGGTCAAGCGTATCAACGCCGCCATCGTCACTGCATTCAACACGCCCGAAGTGAAAGACGCCATGGCCAAGCAGGGCAACACGATTCACATCAGCACGCCCGAGTTTGCGCAAAAACACTTCAAAGACGAATTGGTCAAGTACGCCGCCATCGTCAAAAAGGCTGGCGTGGTGCCGCAGTAACCCAGCCTGTGCGGTAAGCCGTCTCGCCGCGCGCCATAATCAGGGCGTGGACAAATTTAAACAACTCGAAACCTTCGCCGCCGTCGCCACCAAGGGCAGCCTCACCGCCGCCGCTCAGGCCGAGGGCGTGGCGGCTGCCATCATTGGCCGGCGCATTGACGCGCTGGAAGAGCGCCTGGGTGTCAAGCTCATGGTGCGCACCACGCGGCGCATTACCCTCACGCATGAGGGCAGCGCGTTTTTAGAAGACACCCAGCGCGTGCTGGGCGACATGGCCAACGCCGAGGCTAGCGTGAGTGCTGGTGGCGTCAAAGCCAGTGGCCACCTGCGCATCACCGCGCCGGCTGGCTTTGGCCGCAGGCATGTAGCGCCCCTGGTGCCGCGCTTTCGTGAGCTGCATGCCGACGTGTCTGTCTCGCTCAATCTGTCTGACCGCGTGGTGGACTTGGCGGGCGAGGGCTTTGACTGCGCCGTGCGCGTGGGCGACTTGCCCGACTCGTCCCTGGTGAGCGTGCGCCTGGCCGACAACCGCCGCCTATGCGTAGCCACCCCCAAATACCTGCAGCAGCGCGGCAAGCCCGCACACCCCAGCGACTTGAGCAAGCTCGATTGCCTCACCCTGTCCAGCGATGCATCGCAAAGCCGCGGCTGGGCCTTTACCTTAGGCGGCGAGCTCCAGCACCTGCGCCCCGGCGGCCCGCTAGAGTGCAGCGACGGCCAAGTGCTGCACGAGTGGTGCCTGGCAGGCTACGGCATCGCCTGGCGCAGCACCTGGGAGGTAGACGGCGACATCGCCGCTGGCCGGCTGGTGCCCGTACTGCAAGAATTTGACGCACCGCCCAACGGTATTTACGCCGTGTTCCCGCAACGCAAACACCTGCCTCTGCGGGTGCGGCTGTGGGTAGATTTTTTAAAACATCATTACGGGCAGGCTAAATACTGGAGCAGCTAGTTGCTTAGATATTGATGCCTTATGGGCCTGTAGCCCAATAGAATATTTCGGGAACAGCTATTAAATTTATAGTTTTGTGCTGCCAGCAGGCCTTCAGTTGGCTTGCGCCACCGGATACCGTCGCACCGGTAGACTTTGCAAAACGCCAAAAATCAGCTCGAATACGGTAAACGCTAAAACAATTACATTGGCACCGTGGACTACCGCATAAATCTGCCACGTGGCAAATAGGAAACGGGCTGCCGCGTCGTAGCGGCCCAGGTGCTCTTGGGTATGGCGTAGGCGCAGTAGCGCCCAGATGGTCACCACGCTGCCAAGCAGATTTGCCATCAACATATGGACTGGTTCAAACACGGGAAACGCGCCCGGCAGCCCCAGCGTTTGAACGACACCCGTGAGGCTGCGGTGGATCAATACAAAGGTCCAGGGCGTGGCAAAACAGATGGTGACCAGCAAGTCGTACCATGCGCTGGCGCGAACGATGCGCAGATAGTGGGGGCGTGAAATCAAAGGGTTCTCCTGGTAGATAAAACCCCAGCGTAAAGCCTTGAGTACACTCCAAGGTCAAGTAAAAAAGGACAGCGTATGCGCATTGGTAGCCTTTCTGCCACAACCGGGGTGAGCCGCGACACTTTGCGGTTTTATGAAAAGCTGGGCCTGATACAAGCCATGCGCGCAGACAACGCGTACCGCAGCTATGCCCCAGAGACGGCGCAATTGGTGGGCTACATTCGCACTGCGCAAAAACTGGGTTTTACCTTGGCCGAGATTGGCAAGAGCCTGCCTGCCCTATGGCGCAGTGACATGCCCGATCAAGCGGTGGCGCTGCTGCTGCAAGAGAAGATCCAAGTGATCGATCAGCGTATTGGCGAGCTGCAAGGCTTAAGGCGCGAGTTGAGTGAAAGAATTTTGCAGGTATGCCCCTTGGCACGCGTTTAGGCAGTTTTTAAGATATTTTGGCCATTAGCCCAATAGAATATCGCGGGAGCAGCTATTAAATAAATAGTGTTTCAGTGTGCTTTCAGCAAACCCACCGCCAGCCAAGCAGCTGTGCTCCACATGGTGAATGCCACCACAGCGTCAATACCGCGCCACACAGCGGGCCGCGCCAGTCTGTGTGCCAGCAGTTGCGCACCTAGCCCCAGCGCCACAAACCACAGCGCCGAGCCGGTCGCCGCCCCCGCGCCAAACAGCCAGTTGTCGGGCTGCGTGTAGGCCAGCGAGGCGGTGCCTATCAATACCGCAGTGTCCAGCCATGCGTGGGGGTTAAGCCATGAGAAAGCCAGCGCCGTGCCCAGCGCCTGCGTGCGCGTCTGCTTGCGCTTCGGCGAATGGGATGTACCGTGTGACGCGCCGCCGGTCTGGCTTGCTGCACTCAAGCCCTCTGCACCCAAGCCGTGGTACTGGTTAGCCCAAGCGCGCCGCGCTGCGCCCCAGCCGTAGTGCAGCAAAAAAAATATCGCCGCGCTGATCATGGTCCCTTGCACCGCAAGCGATAACTTGCCCAACTGCGCCAAGCCCGCCACGCCGATGCCAATCAAAATGACATCGGTCACCGCGCAGGCCAGCACAGTCAGCCCCACATGCTGGCGCAGCAGGCCCATGCGCAGCACATGCGCGTTCTGCGGGCCAATGGCGATGATGAGGGACAGGCTGAGCAGCATGCCAGACAGAGCGGCGGTCATAGGAAGCTTTCAAACATGGGTTGTGGTGCAATTGTTGCCTGCAGGACTGAACGGACTGCGTTTGCGGCCTATTTTGCGTGGTTCGGCTACCAGAGCTGAGGCACAGTGTCTCTGTTTTTACCCAATAATTAAATAAAATTAACTATTTCTTCAATCACTTAAATTTGGTTTAATGGAGACCATGTATCTCGACCCGCGCCAGCTTGCCGCCTTTGCCACCACCATCGACACCGGCAGCCTGTCCGCTGCGGCGGTTACCCTGCGCATCACCCTGGCCGCCACCAGCCTGCGCATCAAAGCGCTGGAAGAATCGCTGGGCCAGCGCCTCTTGGTGCGCGGCAAGGTGGCCCGCGCCACGCCTGCCGGCCAGGCGCTGCTCACCCACATCAAGCTAGTGCGCCTGCTGGAGGCCGACCTGCAGCACACCTTGCAGCCCGCAGGCAGCGGCAAAGCGCAGGCCTACCAAAACATCAGTGTGGCCGTGAACGCCGACTCGCTGGCCTCCTGGTTCCTCCCTGGCATCCAAGCCGCGCTGCAAAAGCACAAGCTCACGCTGGACGTGACGGTCGACGACCAAGACCACACCCTTGAATGGTTGAAAAACGGCGACGTGATCGGCTGCGTTACCACCCTGGCCACGCCCCTGCGCGGCTGCGTGGCCGAGCCGCTGGGCACCATGCGTTACCGCTGCGTGGCCGCGCCCGGTTTGCAGGGCAAACTGGTCGCGAAGCTGCCAGCCAAATCGCGGGGCAACCCACCCGGCCTGCACCAGCTCATCACCCAGCCCGCCATCGGTTTTAACCGCAAAGACGGCTTGCAAGACCAGTTTTTGCAGCAGTGCTTTGGCGTGACCGACCTGAGCTATTCGCGCCACTATATTCCAGCCGCAGACGCCTACCGCGATGCGCTGATCAGCGGGCTAGGCTGGGGTATGCAGGCTGACATTCAGTCGCCGCAGGATTTACGCAGTGGCGCGTTGGTAGACCTGTTCGCAGGCCAGTTTGTCGATGTGCCTCTGTATTGGCACCACTGGCAACGCGAGGCACCGCAGGCTGCGCGGTTGACTTTGGCGATTCAAGAAGCGGCGGGGAAGTTGTTGATTTAAGCAAAGGCTTTGGCAAAAGCCCTAAAGTCATCCAAGTGCTCTGTCGCAATGGCAAAAACCACTGCCCACTCAATCGTGTCATAGCTGTGCACAGCAAGGTTGCGAAACCCCACCGCTTTTCGCATGCGCAAAGCTAATGCGCTGTCAATCACACCCAGCGTAGCCAGTTGTTCAAACGACTGTCCCATCGTTTGTGGCACCGGTGCATCCGTGTTGGCTAAATGGTGCATGGCGATATCAACGCACAACTGAACTGATCGGCTCAAGTTAAGCACGATGACATCTTGGGCATCGACATCGACGACCAAAGCTTCTAAGCTGGCAGTCCGCTTGGACTGGACTCTGGCAATGCACCTGCGCAAGGATTCCAGTTTTTGATCGAGAACTATCCGGTCCATGCCGCACGCCTGGTTTTCAAAAGCCTAGTGACATACGGCATAAAGTCGGCCTGCTCAAGTGCATTGCGCGTCATGAGTTGCGCAAACTGGCTATCCGTGCCTTTAAGCCGTTTAGCGTCTTTAAGAATTTGACCCAGCAATGGCTGACCTACTGTTGCCAAATCGATAAGATCCACGGCTCTGCCTGTGATCAAGGCCAGTTCTTCTATCAGGTAGCGCTTTTCGGCGTTATTGAGAGGGGTATCCGCTAACACAGCAACATCGATGTCGCTCTCAGCCGTAAGCGTTCCACGCGCAGCGGAACCAAATAACACTGCCATACGTATGTTGTGTTGTTGTGCAAAAAAAGGCATAAAGCTGGCAAACATGTTTAGATTATCGTCCCGTTTGGCGATCTGTGGCTAGCCCCGTAACTGGCAGGATAATCACCCCATGCCTACAACCGCCTTGCGCGCACCCCTACGTGTGCTGTCGCTCATCCCGCCGATGACGCAGCTCAACACACCTTACCCGTCGACCGCCTACCTCACCGGCTTTCTGCGTTCGCGCGGTGTGGATGCAGTGCAAGAGGACCTGGCCCTCGCTCTGGTGCTGAAGCTCTTG
>JANMTF010000189.1:0-2101 GCA_031390175.1 Polaromonas sp. | reverse complement strand
AAGAGTTTGGTGCCTTTTTCTTCGCCCATGGTGGTCACCACTTTGGCGAACCACTCTTCGGCTTTGGCCTCGATGCCCAAGTTGCCCTTCCACTTGGGGGCGAGCAGGTCGGCATAGGTCTTCGGCAGGTCTTCTTTTTTGACGGCATTGGTGTTGAATGAGTGCACCACCACGTTCATAAAGACGGTAGACCATTGCTGGTGCGCAGGCACGGCGCTGGGCACCATGTCTTTAAAGTAGGGCGACAGCACGGGCTGCAAAATTTTCTCGCGGTGCAGCGCCACCATCTCGCTGGCGGGCATCATGATCAAGTCCACCTCGTGGCGCTTGCCAGCCGCTTCACTCAACACCCGCTGGGTCACGTTATTGCTGCCCGAGCGCCAGGCTTTGACTTTGATGTTGTATTTTTTCTCGAACGGGCCGACGATCAACGGCAGGTCTTGCGGGCGGAAGGCCGTATAGAGAGTAAGGTTGGCTTCTTTGTTGGCTGCGGCGAGCAGCTTTTCGGCGCGGTCATTTTTATCGGATTGCAGCAATGATTCTGTTTGTGCCTGCGCACTGACGGGTGCTGACAATGCACTCAGCAAACACAGCACGGGCCATAAGCGGCGCAATCGGGTGGTAGTCATCGCAGACCTCTTTCAGAAAAGAAAAAAGCAGATGCCCCGCAAGGAGCATCTGCTGATTTAACCGATGGAAATTAGAATTTGACTTGGATGCCAAGCGCCAAGTTGGTCGCCTTGCCGCCTACAGCGCTGCCAGCGTAGCGGGTGCTATCGCCAGCGGTGTTGATGCCGTAAAGGGCAAAAAAGCCAATGTTTCTATCTAAATCGTAACGGGTGCCCAAGCTGAGCAAGGTGCCGCCTTGCCCAGTGGTGGTGCATACTGCGCCGCCCGAGCGGGTGCATTCACCAGCAGCGCTCTTGGCGTAGTTGGCTGCAACCAAGAATGCCGGCGTAATGCTGTATTCGCCGCTGACTTGCCAGCCGGTGGTGGAGTAGCCTGTAAATTTGCCGGCTGCGGTGGCTTGTTCAGTGTATTTTAGCTTGGAGATGTCAGTAGCTACACGGAAAGTCTTGGCTTTATAACCAAAAGAAAACCTGTTAGCCGTATCTTTAGAGCGTGGGTTGGAGTTCAGAATCGTTGTGGCTGCCACGGTCGCGCCCGTTCCGCTGAATGTGCGGTAGTCGTTGTGCGTTTCTGACGCAAAGCCTACGTAAAACGCGTCATTGCTCCAGTTGATACCCATGGAAGACAATGATTTATTTTGAGTAGCTGTCTTAACTGGGTCAGGACGGTAGGATAAACCCAACTGCACACCCGACCATTTGGGGCTGATCCACACCAGCTGGCCGCCGATACGTGTGTTGAAAGACCCCGTGCCAGCTGCCTGGGTGGTCACAGTATTGGCTGTGATGGCACCAGTGGTGGTATTGGCTACCTGTGTGGTCACCGACGTGTCAGCCGTGACCGATCTCCAGCTGGCGTTAGACACTAAACCGGCGGTAGAGACGAAGTTGCTGGAGCTAACGCCGAGCATACGCACGCGATCACCAAACTGTTTGTAGACGGTGTCTTGCTGTCCGAAGCTGAATGTGCCTGCCTGCGCATGCTCGACATATACAAATGCGTCACGCGTATCGGCAAACAACGAAGTACCCGATTCGACGTTGGTGGCCAAAGAGCCTTGCAAGTCATAACCAGCGGTAAGGCTGCCAAATGACTTTTTTCCTTTGAATCCTATGTAGGAGTTCACCCAATTCAACTGTGTTTTGCTAATTGGCGCAATAGCCGTGGCGGGTACTACACCGGGCGTCACAAGGCCGCTGGTCATGTTGCTGCGGGCGGCTCCCACAGCGCCATCGCTGAAAGAGGTAGTCTGATATTGCGGGTAAATGTTGCCGTACACCTCCAGCAAATCGCCTGCGACTTTCACAGCGTGAGCAGTGCTGGCAAATCCGAGGGTTGCAAAACAGCCCAATGCGAGCGCGCGGTATTTAATATTCATGTCGTCTCCTAGTTTGACGTAATCTGAGGGGCCCCAATAATCTGGGTAAAGCATCTGTCTTTAGTTCCTTTATGTGGAACTTTGTTCTTTCAA
>JANMTF010000184.1:0-2761 GCA_031390175.1 Polaromonas sp. | reverse complement strand
ACGCAAGCCATGATCGAAGCAAGCCCAGGAATCGAGAGCAAGTGTTTCGGCCTGAACTTTTGCCGCCGCTACCGCTGAGTAAATGGACGCGGCGGACAAAGCTGATAGTTGCTTAAACTAGCAGTATTGAGACCTGACCCTCCAGGCTGCCCAGTTACCTACAGCACGTCCATTTAGTGCCGTTACCCTGTATACCCCATTGATCTGCTTATTAGGCGCGCTATGCTTTATAGAGTGAGTAGGCTGTTTAAGTACAAACCACTACAGCACGCCGTGTAGTCTTGGATGCGTTGTCAAGATCAAAACCTTCCTCAAGATAGGTTTGACGGATACCTGCGATGTTGCATTTCAAGACCTGACTCTACCTCTCCGACCCTACCTCTCCTTGCCTGCTTGCTTGCTGCGGTGTCTCACGTGTGCAATCTTGAAGTCACTGCAATATTTAACTGAGATGCAACCTCCGAAGCCATTTTTAGTAACGCAAGACATGCCGCCGGTAGTGGGTATTTATGAACTATATCAATTAAAAACATCTTTCCTATAGCGTCTGGATAAGAGGTATATATTTGTCCACTTTCTACAAATTCAAAATACGCATTCAATTTTTCTTGCAGTGCCGCTAGGTGTTTTTCCGCGCTAGTCCAATCCCAAGAATCGATAATCGTCAATACAACGGCATTGGTGAACTTATCAACACCGACTGCATCTACCGCCCTAATATTTTCCAAACTCATAGCGTTATTTCTTTCTATAAACATCTACATTCGTCGGCGGTATTACTGTTCCGCCCACATACGGTGCTTTGCCCTGTCCCACTACTGTCCCTCCGTAAATTCCAAGCTCTGGATACACTACATTTTGGTGCGACGTGAATGGCGCTGTTTGGGAGCCTTTCATTTCGGATAGTACTGTGGTGCCCGTAACTGGATTCTGACCCAACGCATCCAATCTAACCTTAAGACCGGAAGGCCCGTTGGATCGGATTGTAATTTCCGGCTGAATATTCACCTGTGTCTGAGGGAGTAGATTATCAATTACATCTCTAGCATAGGCTTCGCCAGAAAGTCGATTAAGCTGCAATTGCTTTGCTGGATCGATTGCATATGAAAGATTTCCAACCTTATAGCTATACGACTCGATGCCAGCACCCACCCGCTGCCCAAACGCAGAAGCCCCAAAATCCTCCGCAGCCAACTGCAAGCCCATCTTGGCAGTCGGTAGCGAACCCTTCATGCCCGCTGCGGCTAGGCCGATGTTCAGTCCCAGCCCGCCAATCTCCTCTCCCATCAGGCTGTAGTCGCTACGGCGGTAAGCGTCAGCTATCCGGTCAGGCGACTTCAGCAGCGACATAAAGCCGCCGTTGATGATGTCTGAGGTGCTCGCGCCTGCGGCTGCCATCTGCCCGATACCGCTGATGAAGTTAATGTCGCGCAGCGGCTCACCGGTTGCCCAGTGGCGGCCCAGTTCGTTGCCTACCTGGAGCAAGTCACCCACTGGGGCAATCAGCTGGAAGGCGGCCTTGCCAAAGCCCATGGCACCACCCTTTGCCGTGGCCCACAGGGGATTTGGCTCGCTGGCATCCACACCTGCATTGCCTGCCGCAGCATTGGGCCCATCAAACGCCGCAAAGAACATGCCCAGCGCCTCTGCGCCACGATTCATCTCCTCGGACGTAAACCTGAACGATGCCTTGCCAGTCGTTGGATCGACGAGCAGCCCCTCAGCTGGCGCGACGTCGCGTGCCAGACCACGGGTAACGGCCAAAGAGTTTGCACTTGTCTGCCCATCGCGAATGTTGATATCGACCGTGCCACGCATTGGCCCCATGTCGGTGCCGTCCGGTGCCAGCATGCGGCCATTGTTCATCCGCCATCCAGGTGGAAGTTTGGCGCGGCCCGCCACTTGGGTGGCCTCCCCGCCATAGGTGTCCACATACCGATCTGCCATGGACTGTGGCGTAGCGTCATCCCAGCGCCCCGGCCCGCTCGCCGCCGACAGGTTGAGCGTGTTTTGAATACGCGCCTCCCAATTTTGGTCATTTATCTCACTGCGGCGGAATCCGGCTCGGTTATCAGACATCTGCGCCTCGCGCAGCGCCATCTCCTGCTGCCCCGCACTCACCAACCCCTCCTTAAAGCTCTCCCCCAGCGCCTGGCCGAAGGCATCGGTAGCTACTTGGGTGATGTTCACCCTGCCGCCGCGTGCGGCTGCGGTGGCCAGGCCTGCGGCAAAGCCTGTCAGACTGGCGCGGGCCAGCTTGCCGCCTACCTCGCCCAAGCTGCTAAAGGCACCTGCACCGTTGTTGGCTGCGCTCAGCGCCTCACTCACCCCAAAGCTTACCCCAGCGCCTACGGCTGCAGCGGCCACGCCTTTCCAGCTGAATTTGTCTTGCAAGCCGGTGACGACGGCAATGCCCTGGGTGAGGGCGTTGCCTACGGCTGCGCGGGTGATGACGCTGCCCAGGCCCGCACCGGCAAATGCGCCACTGCCTGCCAGCCCGCCCGAGACGGCCCCGCCAATGGCGGCCAGGGCTACGCCTTTCCAGCTGAAGTCTTCTTGTACGCCGATGGCGATGCCTACGCCTTGGCTGACCACCGAGCCTGCGATGCCGCCGATCACGCCTGCCGCCACTGCAACGCCTGCGCCATAGGTGCCGCCCAAGGCGGCTGCACCAGCAGCAAACGTGCCTGCGGCTCCACCACCTGCGGCAGCAGCGGTGGCCCCTGCCGCCGCACCCGTAAGGCCACCACTGGCTGCCGCA
>JANMTF010000434.1:0-8257 GCA_031390175.1 Polaromonas sp. | reverse complement strand
TTACCAAGCCTTTGGCAACTTGCAGCTGGGTGGCCTGAGCTATGTGGGCTACGATATTATTTTGGTAGCGCTGGCGGTGGTTTGCGGCGTGGCGACCTGGTGGGTGCTTAACCGCACAAAGCAGGGCAAGATCGTCACCGCCGTCATTCACAGCCCCGAGGTAGCCTCCAGCATGGGCGTGAATGTCTCGCGCATTTACACCGGGGCGTTTATGGTGGGGGTGTTTTTTGCAGCGCTGGGCGGGGCACTCACTGCGCCGATGATCTCGGTGCAGCCGGGCCTGAGCGTGGGCGTGATCATCGTCAGCTTTGCGGTGGTCATCATCGGTGGGCTGGGCAGCATCGAGGGCGCGGCCATTGGTGCGCTGGTGGTGGGTATGGCGCGGGCTGCGTCGGTGCACATCTGGCCACCAGCTGAGCTGTTTAGCATCTACGTTGTGATGGCCGCTATCCTGGTGTTCAAACCCGAGGGTTTGTTCCAGCGGATACAGGCACGCAAGATTTAAAGGAGCCGCCCTTGTCTCACCCCTCTTTGCGGCGAGTGATGTTGTGCTGCGCTGGCTCCATCGTGCTGCTGCTCATCGCCGGATTTATCGTACCCAAGTGGCTCATGTCCCTGGGCACGATTGCACTGGCCAACGGCTTAGTATCACTGGGTATTTTGATCATGATGCGCAGCGGCGTGGTGCCCTTTGGTCAAGGCCTGGTGTTTGCAGCTGGTGGCTACGCGGCGGCGCTGGCGTTTAACAAAATGGGCGTGACCGATGTGCTGCTGCTAGCCAGCTTGGGCGGTGTGTGCGCCCTGCTGATCGCCGCGCCCTTTGCGCCCTTGCTGGCGCGTTACCGGGGCATCTTTTTTGCCATGCTGACTCTGGCGCTGTCGATGGTGCTGTACGGCGTGCTGGTCAAAACCGAGGCGCTGGGCGGCTCAGACGGTTTTAACGTGACGGCGCCTACGCTGTTTGGTCGCAAAGCGCCTGGTGGCCAAACGCAGTTGATGCTGTGGTGCGTGACCGTGGTCATCACTTGCATACTGACCGCGCTGGTGCGGCTGTACTGCGACTCGCGGCGTGGCCTGCTGTCGTTGGCCGTGCGCGAGAACGAGCTGCGTGTCGAATACCTGGGTATGTCCGTCGTCAACTTGGTGGCCTGGAACTATGTGCTAGCCGCTTTCTTGGGCGGTGTGGGCGGCGCACTCAGCGTGGTAGCCCTGGGCCATATTGACCCGAACTTCAGCTACTGGACGACCTCGGGCGAGTTTGTGTTTGTCGCTATTCTTGCGGGCTACCACAGCGTGATCGCGATACTCGCCGCCTCGTTTTTGCTGGAGCTGGTGCGCTCCTTCTCCAGCGCCTACTTTCCCAATACCTGGCAAATGGTGCTGGGCATTTTCTTGCTGCTGGTGATTCGCTTTTTACCCAATGGCCTGGGCTCCTTGCTAGAGCGCTTGCAACGCAAGGGAGGGGCATAGCATGAGCGCTCCTCAGGTTATCAACATTACCCCGGTGCTGTCCGCACGCGGCTTGCAGCGCAGCTTTGGCGCGGTGGTGGCCGCTGCTGATGTGAACATCGACATCGCCGCAGGCGAGCGTCTGTGCCTGATCGGCAGCAACGGCGCTGGCAAGACCACCTTTGTCAACATGATCACCGGCTACCTCAAGCCCAGCGCGGGGCAAATTCTGCTGGCTGGTGAAGACATCACCGCCCGCTCACCGCGCGAGATTACGCGACGGGGCGTGGCCCGCTCCTTCCAGATTCCCCAGCTATGCTTGCACATGACGGTGCTGGACAATATGCTCACGGCCCTGCACTGCAACCGCGCGCACCGCCAGTTCTTCATGCCCGCGCACGACTCCGCTTCGGTAGCGCAATGCCAAGAGTTGCTGGCGCAGTTCCATTTATCCGCCCACGCGCAGCGCCCGGTGCTGGAGCTACCCGGCGGCGTGCGCAAGCTGCTGGACATTGCCATGGCCCTCATCGGCCAGCCGCGCCTTTTGCTGCTAGACGAGCCCACCAGCGGCGTGAGTGCCGACGAAAAATTCAGCACCATGGACACCGTGGTGCGAGCCATCGAATCGCATAGCAGTGCCGTACCCGTGACCGTAGTGTTTGTGGAGCACGACATGGACATCGTACAACGCTACGCCACGCGAGTTGCGGCTTTCTATAGTGGCCGCGTGCTGGCCGACGGACTGGCCAAAGACGTGCTGACTGACCCCGAGGTGCGCCGCTACGTCACCGGTTCTGGCCATTACACCAAGGAGCAGCAAGCATGATCGCGCTCGAATCTGCCAAGGTGGCCATCCAAAACGTAGAGGTGCTGCGTAACTTCTCCATCCGCATCGCGCCGGGCCAGATGGTGGGCTTGATTGGCCGCAACGGTGCAGGCAAAACCACGGTGATGCGCACCATCATGGGCCACCTGCCCTTGCTGGCAGGTGGCCTGCGGATCGATGACACTGATTTATCCCAGGCCGCACCGCATGAGCGCGTGACCCACGGCATAGGCTACATGCCCGAAGACCGGGGCCTGGTGCCCGAGCTGACGGTAGAAGAAAACATTTGCCTGCCGCTGTGGGTCTCGCCCAATCTGGTATTGAAAGATCGGTTGGACTTTGTCTACAGCGTGCTGCCCGAGCTGCTGGAAATGCGCGAGCGCAAAGCCCTGCTGCTCTCCGGTGGTCAACAAAAAATGGCGGCGTTGGCGCGCGCCCTGAGCGTAGGCACCAAGCTGCTGCTGCTGGATGAACCGTTTGAAGGCGTAGCCCCCGCCCTGTCGCAGCGTTTGTCTGAGGTGATAGGCCAACTGCGCGGCAGCGGCCTGTCGGTGCTGATCAGCCAGTCTGACTTGAACCATTCGCGCGATTTGCTCGATGCCGAGGTGGTGATCGAGCGCGGTGCCAACATGGACGCGCCCTCGGCTTGACGTCTGCATATCCAGCGAGCAAGGCAGATTCAGGGTAAGTAAGAGTGTGCCGCAGGCCATTACGGTGGCATCATCAGACTCCTATTGGAGTACCTTATGCAGCGTTGGCTTATCTTGTGTGTGGCAATTTTTTCTTTGGCTTTTCCCGCCCATGCGGCGTACCCCGAAAAGCCGATCAAAATCGTCGTCGCCTTTGCACCCGGTAGCTCCACCGACATCGTCGCGCGCCTGCTGGGCGAACAACTCTCTGGCCTGCTGGGCCAACCCGTGATCGTAGAAAACAAACCGGGCGCGGGCGGCAATATCGCGACCGTGGGCGTGATGAATGCCCCCGCTGACGGCTACACCCTGCTGATGCACAGTGTGGCCTATTCGGTCAACCCCACGCTGTTTGCTAACGCGGGCTACGATGCACTGACTGATTTGCAGTCGATTGCCTTGACAGCCTTTACGCCCAACTTGCTCTATGTCCACCCCGATGTGAAAGCCAACAACCTGGCCGAGCTGCTGGCGCTGGCGCGCACTGAGAAGATGGCCTACGCCTCCTCGGGCAACGGCACCACTACGCAGCTAGGCGCAGAGTGGTTGTTTCGCGGCGTTAACAAACTTGACATCACCCATGTGCCCTTCCAGCCCGCAGCGGCAACCAATGCAGTGGTGAGCGGCCAGGTGCCGATAGCCTCCACCTCGATGCCGCCCGCGGTGCCCTTTGTAAAAGCTGGAAAGGTACGACCCATCGCGGTGACCTCGCTCAAGCGCAGCCCCGCCCTGCCCGATGTGCCCACGCTGGCCGAGCTGGGCTACAAAGACTTTGAAGCCAATACCTGGTTTGCCCTGCTTGCACCCAGCAAAACACCTGTAGCGGTGCTGGACCTCCTCAACGCCCAGGTAAACAAAGCCCTGCTGGCCAAAGCGCTACAAGACCGCTTCGCCACCCTGTCGCTGGAGTCCACCAGCATGGACCGCCCCGCAGTGCGCCGCTACATTGAGGGCGAAGTGGGCAAGTGGAGCCGCTTGGTGAAAGAGCTGAACATCAAAGCCGAATAAGTTTGCCACCCTCAGACCCCTTTGCCACAGCACCCTAGAGTTAGCCCATGAAAAACATCAGCCTGGACAACATCACCCCCGTTGCCGCGCACAGCTTTGCGGGGCAAAGCGATGCCCGCACACGCGCCTTGATCGAATCTCTGATCAAGCACCTGCACGGCTTTGCCAAAGACGTCAACCTCACGCATGCCGAGTGGCGCAACGCGCTGGCCTTCATGCACAAAGTGGGTGATATCTCCAACGACAGCCGCAGCGAGTTTTCTTTGCTGTCAGATGTGCTGGGCTTGTCCAGTTTGGTGGACATGCTGGCATCGGACCCCGCCACGACACCGGGCAGTGTGCTGGGCCCCTTTCACACACTAGGCTCACCCTGGCTGGACAATCCGGCCAACTTGGTAGCCGCCAACATCGGCACCCGCGTGCTGCTGCGCGGGCAGGTGTTGGATAGCGCAGGCCAAGCCCTGCCCCTGGCTACGCTAGACTTTTGGCAAAACGCCAGCAACGGCATGTACTGGCAGCTAGACGCTACCCAGCCGCAAGACAACCTGCGCTGCCAACTGCGCATGGATGGCGATGGCCGCTTTGAGATCGCCACCATCCGCCCCGTGGCCTACCAAATCCCGATGGACGGCCCGGTGTGGAACGAGCTGATGGCACCCGCCGGCCGCAGCCCCTGGCGGCCCGCCCACTTTCACCTGATCGTCTCTGCCCCAGGCTACCGCACCTTGGTCACCGAGGTGTTTGACAAGGAAGACCCGTACCTGGACAACGACGCGGTATTTGGCGTGCGCGAGGCGCTGGTGGGCAGCTATGACAGCATCACCGACGCTGCCGCTTGCACGCGGCTAGGCGTTGCGGGGCCGGAGTGCCTGGTGATGTCGGTCCAGCTACGATTGTCTCTGGCCCAACTGGACAGTCAAGCACAGGCTTCTTAGCACTCCCTCCTTGTGACGGTGTCAGCAGCTATCGAGTGCTCCTGCACTGCAATCAGCGTCACCGCCAGCGGTCAACACTCAAGGTGCACGCCGCTTGGGTTTGGGGTCTAAGGTACTGGCCATCTCATTGGCACTTACACCAGAAAACAGCGCCGCCGCGCGCACTTTAATCTCCAGAAGTTCGGTAGCACTCACTGTGTACAGCCCGGTAGTTTGGTTCACCTGGATAGTGAACTCCACATCTTTGCCGTTGTTGGACAGTACACCGCAGCTGAACTCGTAGTCTTCGTGCTCCCATGGGTAGCCCATGGCAGCAGCGCTGTAGTCTTCGTACACTATCTTCAAGATTTCGCCGCTGGCGAAATCCAAAATTCCTGTGGATGAAATTACCTCATCGGTCAGTTCATCCGAAATCCTAATCGGCACTCTTAAATCCACAACGCTGTCCTTATTGGTTAAGCGGTGGATTTTCGCACAGGCTCAACGCTATTGTGCTTTTACGTCGATGGCATGGGCCAAGCGCTGGCAAAAGCCATCCATTTGGCTACCGTCTATCCAGCGCACCACCGCCACCATATCGCGGTCGGGGTCGATCCACACCACGCTGGCACCGGCCCCGATGCAGAAGTAGCTGCTTGCCGATGCGCTGGGGAAGACAGTGCGCAAGCGGTTGAGCCAAACCAAGGTGCCATACCACGGCGCGATAGCGCTGGGCGTTTGCATGCGCTCCACCCATGCCCTAGACAGCACTTGCTGCTTGCCCACACGGCCGCCGTCCAGCAGCATCTGGCCGATCAGGGCTTGGTCCAGGCTGCTGATAGACACACCTGCACCCCAGTGCGTGCCACCGGGGACGGACTGCATCTGCTTTCCGTCAATCTCGACCCAGCTATTGCCATAGCCCTCCCAGCGCCAACTGTCGCTTACGCCTACCGGCTGGGCAATCGCCTCTCTGAATACCTCGGGCAAGGGCTTGCGAAACAGGTGCAACAGCGCTAGCGCCAGTTGGTTGATGCGCACGTCGTTGTATTCCCAGTAACTGCCTGGCGTTTGCAGCGACCGCGGGTCACCCTTCTTTTTGCCAGCGGCTGCAATCTCGGGGCGTGGCGGCTGGAATTGCAGATGGCGGTAGCGGTCTACTTGGTCAGGGATGCCAAAGCATGCGCCCCCCCATTCACTGGTTTGCTGTAGTAAATGCATCCATGTAACTTTGGCATTGTGGGCGCTCTCAAAACCTGCGCCGCGCACTTTGGCAGCCACAGGCTCATCCAGATTGGGCAGCAGCCCCCGATCATGCGCCACGCCTGCCAGCATGGCCAGATAGGTTTTAGCGATGGAGAAGGTCAGGTCCACCCGCTGCGGTTCGCCCCAGGCGATCACCTGTTGCCCAGCCACGCGCACTACACCCGAGACACCCCCGCGCGGATGCACCGGGCCTAGCAGGCGGTTCCACGGCGGTGGGTCGGCGGTGTGGATGCCCCAGTTGTCGTTATTGTCTCGGCTCCAGGGAGTTTCGTGGGCGATAGAGAAATCTACCGCTTCTTGCAGCTTGGTGTGGTCAATGGGCATCAGTCCACCGTCGCACCCGAAGCGGCCACCACCTTGGCCCATTTATCGGTCTCTGACGCTATCACTTTGCCAAAATCATCCGGCGACCCGCCGATAGGCACGCCACCCAACTCGGCCAGGCGTGCGCGCATTTTTGGGTCGGCCAATGCGCGGTTGATTTCGGCGTTGATCTTGTCTATAGCCTCGCGCGGCGCGCCCTTGGGCATGCCTACACCAAACCAGGCCGTGGCCTCGTAGCCGGGTACCGTAGCGCCCACTGTCGGCACATCGGGCATGGATGGTTCACGGCCTGCCGAGGTCATGGCCAGCGCGCGGATCGTGCCCGCCTTGATGTGGGAAGCCGACGAAGGCAGGTTGTCAAAAAACACCTGTACCTGGCCACCGATCAAATCAGTCAACACCGGGCCCGCACCCTTGTAGGGCACATGCTGCATGGTGCAGCCGGTCATGCTCTTGAACAGCTCGCCCGAGAGGTGGGTAGATGTGCCACTGCCCGAGGAGGCCATATTCACCTTGGTCGGGTTGGCCTTGCAATAGGCAATGAACTCGGCCACGGATTTGGCGGGCACGTTGTTGGCCACCACCATCACATTGGGCGTGCGTACCAGGCCCGCCACGGGGGTGATGTCGCGCATAAAGTTGTAGTTGAGCTTTTTGTACAGCGAGGCGTTGATGCCGTGCGCCGGGTTCACCAGTAGCATGGTGTAGCCGTCGGGCGCGGCGTTCACCACCGCCTCGGTGCCGATGTTGTTGCCCGCACCGGGCTTGTTCTCCACCACAAACTGCTGGCCCAGTTTCTCGGTGAGCCACTGCGCCATGATGCGCGCCAGCACGTCGGTGGTGCCGCCCGGTGGGTAAGGCACGACCCATTTGACGGGGCGCACAGGGTAGTCGGCAGCAGATGCGCTGCCCAGACACGCCAGGGCGGCGGACAGCGCAATGAGAGAACGGCGGGTCAATGAATGCATGGCTGGCTCCTGGGAACCCCATCAACGCACCATGCGTCGAAGGGTTTGTGCATCAAATTATGGGGGCTTGTGCAGTGCAAAGACACTCTCGCTAACCCGCGCATCCGTCGGCGGAAACAAGCGCTCAGTCCCGAGACTGGGCTGGAAAATCTCACCCTTTGTTCCACAAAGCATGACGCAAACCACTACGCATTTGAAGCGGTAAAGTGGTGGTTTTTTCATAGCATTCGGCGGCTACCCCACATTCACAGGCACCAAGGTCATGGTGTCGTTGCCGAAAATATCAATCACCTTCACCGCCACGGTGTAGCGCCCCGGCCGGTCATAGGTGTGCAGCACAGTGACCAGCTCCAGGTCGCGGTTTTGCCGGGTGCGAAAGCTTTGCCATTCGTTTTCAAAAATATAGCCGCCCGTCCAGCGCTCTTCAAACTCTGGCAGCGCCAGCTCACCCTGCGGCAGCTCAAAACCTTCTAGCGACGCGCCAGCGCCCAGACCAGCGCCCACGGGCACTTTGATGATTTCTTTGCGCTGCAAATAGTCAAAGTCCACCGCCCAGTAGTCCACCCAGTCGGTCCAGTGCTTGGTGAGCTTGACTTTGGAGACAATGCCGTCTTTGTTTTTATTCACCCTGTAAAGCTGCCCCTGCTCGCACACCACCTCGCTCTTGCCTTCTTTCATGGCGGCAATGGCGGCGTCTGCTGCGCCTTGGTTGTAGTACACCGAGAAGTCGGTCAGCTCAATGTGTACCGCCAGTTTGTTTTTCTTGTCGTAGCGCGGCGTAGCCTCTACAAAGCTGATGTCGTGAAACACCAC
>JANMTF010000408.1:0-6815 GCA_031390175.1 Polaromonas sp. | reverse complement strand
TTACCACCGTGGATCGACATCATCAATGGCACGATCAAAAGCGCCACGATGTTGATGATCTTGATCAGCGGGTTGACAGCCGGGCCTGCGGTGTCTTTGTAGGGGTCGCCTACGGTGTCACCTGTGACAGCTGCTTTGTGGGTATCTGAGCCTTTGCCGCCGTGGTTGCCGTCTTCAATGTACTTCTTGGCGTTGTCCCAGGCACCGCCACCGGTGCACATGGAGATAGCCACGAAGAGGCCGGTGACGATGGTGCCCATCAGCAGGCCGCCCAAAGCAGCGGGGCCTAGTACCAAGCCGACCACGATGGGGACGATGACGGGTAGCAACGATGGGATCATCATTTCTTTGATAGCCGCAGTGGTCAGCATGTCTACCGCAGCGCTGTAGTCGGGCTTGCGTTTGCCCGCCATGATCTCGCCGTCTTTGAACTGGCGGCGCACTTCTACGACGACTGAGCCAGCAGCGCGGCCCACGGCCTCCATGGCCATGGCACCGAAGAGGTAGGGAATCAAGCCGCCGATGAACAGGCCGATGATGACCATCGGGTCTGACAAGTCAAAGCTGATCGCCTTGCCGTAGCCTTCCAGCTTGTGGGTGTAGTCAGCAAACAGCACCAGGGCTGCCAGGCCAGCCGAGCCAATGGCGTAGCCCTTGGTCACGGCCTTGGTGGTGTTGCCTACGGCATCCAGCGGGTCGGTGACGTCACGCACGCTGGCGGGCAGCTCGGCCATTTCGGCAATGCCACCTGCGTTGTCGGTGATGGGGCCATACGCGTCAAGTGCTACAACGATACCGGCCATGCTGAGCATGGAGGTAGCCGCAATGGCGATACCGTATAAACCAGCCAGTTTGAATGCGCACCAGATAGCGGCGCAGACAAAAATCACCGGCCAGGCGGTAGAGCGCATCGACACGCCCAGGCCGGCAATGATGTTGGTGCCGTGGCCGGTGGTAGAGGCTTGTGCAATGTGCTTGACAGGAGGGTACTGCGTGCCGGTGTAGTACTCGGTTACCCACACCAATGCGCCGGTGAGCACTAGGCCCACTGCGCAGGTGCCCAAGAGGGCCATGCGGCTGCCGCTGGCGGCGACCATGCTGTCAGGCACCATCATCCAGGTGACGACTGCAAAAGCGATGAAGGACAAACCGCCTGCTACGGCCAAGCCTTTGTACAGCGCAGGCATTACGTTCTTCATGCCAGGCGAGGCCTTGACAAAGAAGCAGCCGATGATGGAGGCAATGATGGACACGGCGCCCAAGGCCAGTGGGTACACCACGGGGATGGTGCCCGCACCGGTGACGACCAGTGCGCCGAGCACCATGGTGGCGATCAGCGTGACGGCATAGGTCTCAAACAAGTCGGCAGCCATACCCGCGCAGTCGCCCACGTTGTCGCCCACGTTGTCGGCAATCACGGCGGGGTTGCGTGGGTCATCCTCTGGGATGCCGGCTTCTACCTTGCCTACCAAGTCCGCGCCTACGTCAGCGCCCTTGGTGAAGATGCCGCCGCCTAGTCGGGCGAAGATGGAGATGAGGGATGAGCCGAATGCAAAACCGATCAGCGGGTTGAGCAGCTTGGCCAGGTTTTTATCCGGTGTCATGTTGCCGTTACCGACGAGGAACCAGTAAAAAATCGTCACGCCCAGCAGGCCCAAGCCCACCACCAGCATGCCGGTGATAGCACCGCCCCGGAAGGCGACATCTAGTGCGGGGCCAATCCCCTTGGTGGCGGCCTGCGCGGTGCGCACGTTGGCCTTGACCGACACGTTCATGCCGATAAAGCCGCAGGCACCCGAGAGCACCGCACCCAGCACGAAGCCAAATGCACTCATACCGTCAAGAAAAACACCAATCAAAATCGCCAGCACAACGCCGACCATAGTGATAGTTTTGTATTGCCGCGCCAGATAGGCCGCCGCTCCGGTTTGAATGGCGCCTGCAATCTCTTGCATGCGCGCATTGCCTGCGTCTTGGGAAAGAATCCAACCGCGAGCCCAGATGCCGTAACCCACGGCCGCTAGCCCACACACTAGCGCCAAAATAAGCGCTGCATTGCTTGTCATACGTAAATCTCCTGTAGTTTTTAGACGAAGAAAGTGTTCAACGCATTTGGTTTGCTTTGCACACCCGCTGCGTTGCTTCCTCATCCCCCAACTCTTGATTCGGGTACAGAGACGATTGGCCAACGCGCTGAATGTAGCCTGAAAACGTGACGTATTTACGTAAAAGCAAGGGCTGTGAAAGTAAAATCAGGGTTAATCCTAGGGTTTGCTGGTTCATCCGGTAACTATTTCCAACTCAACCAAGAGAATTCACCATGTCGCTCGACCTCGTACAACCCGGCAAAAATGCCCCCCATGAATTTAACGTGATCATCGAAATCCCGATGAACGCCGACCCGATCAAGTACGAAGTAGACAAAGAAAGCGGCGCCATCTTTGTGGACCGCTTCATGTCCACCGCCATGCACTACCCCACCAACTACGGCTACGTGCCCAAAACCTTGAGCGGTGATGGCGACCCGGTAGACGTGCTGGTCATCACCCCCGTGCCGTTGATCCCTGGGGTGGTAGTCACTTGCCGCCCGATTGGCATTTTGATGATGGAGGACGAAGCCGGCGTAGACGGCAAAGTGTTGGCCGTGCCGATCGACAAAAAATGCTCGCTCTACACCCACTGGCAAAAGCCCGAAGACATGAACCCCCTGCGCCTGAAAACCATTGCGCACTTTTTTGAGCACTACAAAGACCTGGAAGAAGGCAAGTGGGTCAAAATCATAGGCTGGGAAGGCACTGATGCAGCGCGTAAAGAAATTACCGATGGCATGGCGGCTTATGCCAAAGACTTGGCCAAGCCAAAAGCTTAAACGCTCAGCGATTTTGCAGCCCCCAAGCCTCAGAACGCTCATAACCGATGATTTTGAGCGTTTTTCAAGACTTATCAGCCGATAGCCATGAGGAAATATGCGGCAGCAGCTATTGAATATATAGCGTGTTGCCGCTCAGCCGGTGTTGGGTGCATCCGGCAGTTCAAAAGAGGCATCTGGATGCGCCGATCAAGGTGTAGCCTCCAGCCGGCTGATGTCCGCACCAGGGCACAACCCACTGCAAAGCACATGGCCCCTAAAACTTACTGGCTATGGCTCTTTGGGTCAATCAGCACAGCACATTGCAGCATCGTAATGTTGGTAATTATTTACCAAAGCTGGAGGCGTGTTTTGGCATTTTTGCCCTTCGATCCGTCTTTGGAGGCGGCGTAGCCTCTGGCGAATCTAAAAAAGTGCAAAAAATAGCAGTTACGATCAACCTCAAATGAGGCTGGAACTTGCTTTGCTACCGCTATGGGTGACGGGCCTATTCTTGACAAACTTCTGCCATTCCATTAGATTACTAACCAGTCAGTCATTAATTTTTGTGCCAAAGGTCGTTATGTCAATTCTTAAAGTACAAAATTCATCTTTTTTCGATATCTGTATTGCGCGCACTGCTGCGCTTGGGGTTGTGATTGGAGCGCTGTCGGCCTTGGCCGCTTGTTCGAAGCCCGCAGCATTGCCAGACCCAGTTCGGGCCGTCAAGGTCGTCAAGGTGGGCGCTAGCGGTATTGAGGCGGCCCATGAATATGCGGGTGAGGTGCGGGCCAGGGTGGAGTCGCGCTTGGGCTTTCGGGTGGCAGGCAAGATCATCAAGCGCCAAGCCGAAGTGGGGCAGCGGGTGAAAGTGGGCCAACTGTTAGCGCAAATTGATCCGCAAGACTACAAGCTGGCGTTTGAAGCCAGCAGCGCCCTGGTGGCGGCAGCCGCCACCAACCGTGACTTGGCAGCGGCTGACTTCAAACGCTTTGCCGCACTAAAAGACCAAAACTTTATCAGCGGCGCCGAGCTGGAGCGGCGCGAGGCCACGCTGAAAGCGGCGCAGGCGCAGCTAGAGCAAGCGCAGGCGCAACTCAAATCGCAGGCTAACCAAACTGGCTACGCCAACCTGGTGGCCGATGTGTCGGGCATAGTGACCGCCGTAGAGGCCGAGCCTGGCCAAGTGGTGGCAGCGGGTACGCCGGTGGTGCGCATCGCGCAAGACGGCGCGCGCGATGTCGTGTTCAACGTGCCCGAAGACCGGCTGCGTGAAACGCTTGTGGGCACGCAGGTTGTGGTCAAGCAGTGGGCGAAAGAAGGCCAAGCCAAGGGCCGCGTGCGCGAGGTGGCCGCCAGCGCCGACCCTGCTACGCGCACCTTCCCCATCAAAGTGGCGGTAGATGCCAAAGACGCGCCCGCATTAGGCTCCACCGTGTACGTGTACCCCGCCTCCAGTTTTGCAGGCGTGCAAGTGATCAAGCTGCCCACCAGTGCGCTGTTTGAGTCAGGCAAGACCAGCCATGTCTGGGTGCTTGATCCGCAGAGCATGACGGTGAAAAGCACACCCGTGCAAGTGGCTACGGCGGATGGCAACGAGGCGGTGATTGAAAGCGGTTTGCAAGCAGGCATGCAGGTAGTGACAGCAGGTGTGCACGTGCTGGCAGCGGGGCAGAAGGTCACTATTTATAAGGACAATACGGCTCTGGCACAGCAGAATATCGCGGGAGCAGCTCCTAAAAACATAGTGCCAGTGGGTGCAACACCAGCGCCCTCTGCATCCGCTGCGGCAAAGTGAGTGCAGCATGACCGAGCCCATATCTACGCCCAGCGAGTTCAACCTGTCCAAATGGGCCATTGACCATCCCGCGCTCACCCGCTACCTGATGGTGGTGCTGATGCTGCTGGGCTTTGCGGCCTACTTTCAGCTCGGCCAGGACGAAGACCCGCCGTTTACCTTTCGCGTCATGGCCATTCGCGTGTTCTACCCCGGCGCCACCGCGCAGCAGGTGAACGAGCAGGTGGTAGACAAGATAGAGAAAACGCTGCAAGAGGTGCCGCTGTCCGACAAAATTCGGTCCTATGCAAAACCGGGCGAAGCTTTGATCATTTTTCAGGTCAAAGACTCGGGCAACCCCAAAGACGTGCCCAATATTTGGTACAGCGTGCGCAAAAAAGTGGGCGATATTCGCGGCACCTTGCCAGCGGGGGTGATCGGCCCGTTTTTTAACGACGAGTTTGGCGATGTGTTTGGCGTGATGTACGCCCTGCGCAGCGACGGCTTTAGTTACGCCGAGAACAAAGCCTTTGCCGACGATGTGCGCCAGCAGCTGCTGCGGGTGAAAGACGTCTCCAAGGTCGAGCTGCATGGCCAGCAAGACGAAAAACTGTATGTAGAGATTTCACAAAAGCGCCTGAGCCAACTAGGCCTGGACTTGAACGCTGTGCTGGGCCAGCTAGGCGCACAAAACGCCGTCGAGTCAGCCGGTGTCATTGCCACGCCGCTGGACATGCTGCAAGTGCGCGTCGGTGGGCAGTTCAACACCATCGATGAGCTCAAAGCCATGCCCATTCGCGGTGCCAACGCGGCCAGCGCAGGTGCAGCGCAAATCCGCTTGGGCGACATTGCCGACATCAAGCGTGCCTATGTAGACCCCGCGCAAGTCAAGGTGCGCTATACCGAGCGCGATGCCAGCGGCACAGTAGGCGGTCAAGAAGTCATTGTGCTGGGCGTCTCCATGGCCAAGGGCGGCGACATCATCGCGCTGGGCAAGGCGCTGGCAGTGGCTACCGGCAAGATCACCCGCAACCTGCCTGCGGGTGCAGAGCTGGTGCAAATCCAAGACCAGCCGCGCGCGGTGAGCACCTCGGTCAATGAATTTGTCGGGGTGCTGATCGAAGCCGTCATCATTGTGCTGGCAGTGAGCTTCTTGGCGCTGGGCCTGCACAGCCGTGGCAAGCAAGTGCCTTTGTACAAGCGCTACTACGTCGACATTCGCCCCGGCTTGGTGGTGGGCATCACCATTCCTTTGGTGCTGGCGGTGACCTTTTTGGCCATGTGGTATTTTGGCATTGGGCTGCACAAAATCTCGCTGGGCTCGCTCATCATCGCGCTCGGCCTCTTGGTAGACGATGCCATCATTGCCGTAGAAATGATGGTGCGCAAGATGGAAGAGGGCTACGACAAAGTACGCGCCGCCACCTTCGCGTATGAGCTGACCGCCATGCCGATGTTGACCGGCACTTTGATCACCGCGGTGGGCTTTTTGCCCATCGGTATCGCCAAGTCGCTCACGGGGGAATACACCTTTGCCATTTTTGCCGTGACGGTGATCGCACTGCTGATCAGTTGGGTGGTGTCAGTGTATTTTGTGCCCTATCTGGGTCTGCTGCTTTTGAAGCACAAAACCAACCAGGCCATGCGCAACGCAGCCGGTGACCACGAGGCTGGCGGTGCAGACCACCAAGAGCATTTTGACTCGCCGTTTTACAACGTGTTTCGCCGCGCGGTGAACTGGTGCGTCACTTACCGCTGGACGACCATTGGCGTGACGGTGTTGATATTTGCCCTGGGCATCGTGGGCATGGGCAAAGTGGAGCAGCAGTTTTTTCCAGACTCCTCAAGGCCAGAAATTTTGGTAGACGTGTGGTTTGCCGAAGGCACCAGCCTGGCCGCCAACGAGGCGGTAGTCAAGCGCATTGAGCAGCGCCTGATGCAGGAACCCGGCATGGTGAGTGTGAGCACCTGGCTAGGCTCGGGCGTGCCACGCTTTTATTTGCCCATGGACCAGATCTTTCCGCAAAGCAACGTCAGCCAATTGATCGTGCTGCCGCAAGACCTCAAGGCCCGCGAAGTGCTGCGCATGAAGCTGCCTACGCTGTTGGCCACTGAGTTCCCCGAGGTGCGGGGCCGCGCCAAGCTGCTGCCCAACGGCCCGCCCGTGCAATACCCCGTGCAGTTTCGCGT
>JANMTF010000399.1:0-25294 GCA_031390175.1 Polaromonas sp. | reverse complement strand
GCAGGCGACAAGTTTAAGGATCAGTTAAGAGCTGATGGCAAACACGTCGTTGTCATCGGTGGTGGCGACACCGGCAGCGACTGCGTAGGCACCAGCAACCGCCACGGCGCGGTGAGCGTGACCCAGTTTGAGCTGATGCCCATGCCGCCAGAGCACGAAAACAAGCCTATGGTCTGGCCCTACTGGCCCACCAAACTGCGCACATCGTCCAGCCACGAAGAAGGTTGCGAGCGCGAGTTCGCCATCGCCACCAAAGAATTTATCGCGGGTGAGGGCAAGGATAAAGGTAAGATCAAAGCCCTCAAAACCGTGCGCCTGGAGTGGCAAGGCGGCAAGATGACCGAAGTGGCTGGCAGCGAGCAAACCATTCCTGCTGACCTGGTGCTACTGGCCATGGGCTTTGTCAGCCCGGTGGCCAGCGTGCTGGAGGCCTTTGGTATCGACAAAGACGCGCGCGGCAATGCTAAAGCAAGTACTGACTTTATCGGCGGCTATGCCACGAACGTAGCCAAGGTGTTTGCGGCAGGCGACATGCGCCGTGGACAGTCCCTTGTGGTATGGGCGATACGCGAAGGCCGCCAGGCAGCCCGCTCTGTAGACGAATTTTTGATGGGTTTTAGCGATTTACCGCGTTAAGACCACCTTAAGTTCACATTAAGTGTGATGCCCCCCTCGTTTGGGGGACATAAAGGTTACGGGAATTCCCGTATGATCGAGAGCCGGATGACTTCCGGCTTTCTCTTTTATGGACACCAAGCAAACCACGCCCACACCACTGCCAGACGACAGCCCTTTGATCGAGTTTCGTGACTTGACCTTCGGCTACGGCGCACGGGCCATTTTGGATGGCGTCACTTTTTCAGTCCCACGCGGCAAAGTCACCGCGCTGATGGGTGCCTCGGGTGGCGGTAAGACCACCGTCTTGCGGGTGATAGGTGGCCAGGCCAAAGCGCAAAAAGGCGAGGCCTTGTTTGAAGGCGGCAATATCGCTACTTTAGATACCAACGGTTTGTACACTTTGCGCCGCCGTATGGGCATGCTGTTCCAGTTTGGCGCGCTGTTTACCGACCTGAGTGTGTTTGAAAACGTAGCTTTTCCGCTGCGTGAGCATACCGATCTGCCAGAAGCGCTGATTAAAGATATTGTCCTCATGAAGCTCACTGCGGTGGGCCTGCGCGGGGCGCACGGCCTGATGCCCAGCGAGCTGAGCGGTGGCATGGCGCGGCGTGTAGCGCTGGCCCGCGCTATTGCGCTAGACCCCGAGCTGATCATGTATGACGAGCCGTTTGCCGGGCTGGACCCTATTTCCCTTGGTACGGCAGCGCGATTGATCAGAGATTTGAACGACGTCTTGGGCCTGACCAGCATCATCGTGTCGCACGATTTGGAAGAAACCTTCCGCATTGCCGACCAGGTGATTGTGCTGGCCAACGGCAAAATTGCCGCCCAAGGTACCCCCGATGAAGTACGCCACAGCACCGACCCGCTGGTGCACCAGTTTGTCAACGCGCTAGCCGATGGCCCGGTGCGTTTCCATTACCCTGGCAACTCGGTCGAGCAAGATTTTGGCTCGGGTGTCATCCAAGCAAAGGCAGCGCGATGAGTTGGTACAAACCTAGCGACGTGGGTTTTTTGGCACGCAGCCAATTGGCTGACTACGGCCATGGCGCACGCTTGTTTTGGCGCTTGCTCTGCTCCTTTGTCCCCACCTTCAAGCGCTTTGGCTTGGTGCGCGACCAGATCCACTTTTTGGGCAATTATTCACTGGCCATCATCACGGTCAGTGGCTTGTTTGTGGGCTTTGTGCTGGGTTTGCAGGGCTACTACACTTTGCAGCGGTACGGTTCATCAGAAGCGCTGGGTTTGCTGGTGGCCTTGGGTTTGGTGCGGGAACTTGGGCCTGTTGTGACGGCTCTACTGTTTGCCGGGCGCGCAGGCACGGCATTGACGGCCGAAATTGGCCTGATGAAACGCGACGAGGTGCTCAGCTATATGGAAATGACGGCCATAGACCCGGTGCAGCGCGTGCTAGCACCGCGTTTTTGGGCGGGTGTGATTGCCATGCCTATTCTTGCCGCCGTGTTCAGCGCTGTCGGTGTGATTGGTGGCTATATCGTCGGTGTGCTGATGATCGGCGTGGACAGTGGATCGTTTTGGAGCCAAATGCAAGGTGGCGTGGATGTCTGGAGCGATGTGGGCAATGGCGTCATCAAAAGTTTTGTGTTTGGTGTAGTGGTCACGTTTGTGGCTTTGCTGCAAGGCTTTGAGGCCCAGGCCACGCCAGAAGGTGTGTCGCGTGCTACGACACGTACGGTCGTGGTGGCCAGTCTGGCTGTGTTGGGCCTAGACTTTATTCTCACCGCTTTGATGTTTTCAATCTAAGGACAACGCAGTATGCAACGCTCTAAAAACGATTTTTGGGTGGGTTTGTTTATCTTGATAGGCGCTGCAGCGCTGCTGTTTTTAGCCCTCAAAGCAGGTAATTTGCTGAGCTTTAACTTTGACTCTACTTATAAGGTGAGTGCCAAGTTTGACAATATTGGCGGGCTTAAATCCAGTGCGGCTATCAAAAGCGCTGGCGTCGTGGTCGGGCGCGTGGAGTCGATTACGTTTGATGACAAGTCTTATCAAGCCAGAGTTAATATGGCGATGCAAAGCAAATATGCTTTTCCCAAAGACAGCTCGCTCAAGATTTTGACCAGCGGCTTGTTGGGGGAGCAGTACATTGGTATCGAGGCTGGGGCGGACGACAAGAATTTAGCCGCAGGCGATGCGATAAAAAGCACCCAATCAGCGGTGGTTTTAGAGAACCTGATTTCCCAGTTTCTCTACAGCAAAGCGGCAGATGGTCCGAGCAAGGCGGCGGAAGGCCCCGGCACCGCTTCTGGGAATGGAAGTAAAAAATGATTGCCAAAGTGATTGATCGAATATTTATAAATGCGGTTAAATTCATAGCTATTGATTTGAAGGCTATTAAATCAATAGCTAATCGCGCAATATTAATATGTGCAAGCGGGCTATTGCTCTCGTTAACCGGCTGCGCCACAGGGCCCAATGCGAATCCCAGGGATCCGCTGGAGCCCTACAACCGCGCAATGTCCAGCTTTAACGATGGGATAGATCGCGCCGTACTCAAGCCCGTGGCTACGGCGTATGTGGCGGTCACGCCGTCGTTGGTACGTCAAGGAGTGACGAACTTCTTCGGCAACCTGCAAGACGGCTGGACGTTCGTGAACAGCGTGCTGCAGTTGCGCCCGCTGAAAGCGGTTGAGAGCATCACGCGCTTTTCCATGAATACATTTTTTGGCTTAGGTGGCCTTCTGGATGTAGCCGGTGAGGCGGGCATTCCCAAGCATACCGAAGACTTGGGCAAAACGCTAGGCCGTTGGGGTGTACCGTCGGGCCCTTATTTGGTGTTACCCATCTTCGGCCCTTCTACGGTGCGCGACGCTTTGACGATCACCGCTGAAACTGCCTACGATCCGGTTTCGCAAATCAGCCCTATCAGCTCGCGCAATACCGTTACGGTGGTGCGGCTTGTCAATTCCCGGTCTAAGTTTTTGCGTCTGGGCAATCTGCTCGACGACGCGGCATTGGACAAATACTCCTTCACCCGCGACGCATTTTTGGCTAAACGCAATGCCGATGTAGCCCGCTCTGCAGATAAAGAAGTCGACGATACCCAAGAAGTCGATAAAGACGATAGCAAAGACGACAAACCTGAGGGTGAGCCTAAGAAGTGATTGCGAAGGGATGCCGCGCACAACGTAAGCAAAGCAACTGAACATTGCTCCATCTGCTTAATTTGCGTAATCCGTCACAATAATAGCCTCATCGACACGTCCTCTTTACACACCCGGTAGTCCTAAACCCCTAGGATTGCGTTATCAGTTCGTGGCTCATGCCATATAAAGGAAAAGTAATGTTGATCAACCGCCGTGCGTTTACCGTCATCAGCTCTATGGTGCTTAGCACCGGTCTCGGCTTGTCCAGTGCATCCACGGCCCAGTCTGCCGAAGCACCCGATCTTCTGATCAAACGCCTGTCTACCGAAGTGCTGGACACTATCAAGACAGACAAGAACATCCAGTCTGGCGACACCAGCAAGGTCATTGCGCTGGTAGACAGCAAAATCATGCCTAACGTGAACTTTGCGCGCATGACCTCCGCTGCCGTCGGCCGTAATTGGAAGCAGGCTACCCCTGAGCAACAAAAACGCCTGCAAGAGGAGTTCAAAATCTTGTTGGTACGTACCTATTCAGGCGCGCTGGCTGAGGTGAGAGACCAAACTATTTCTATGAAACCATTGCGTGCAGCGGCGGAAGACAGTGAAGTAGTCGTCAAAACCGAGATCAAAGGCCGTGGTGACCCGATCCAGCTAGACTACCGCATGGAAAAATCAGCCACGGGCTGGAAGATCTATGACCTGAACGTGCTGGGCGTCTGGTTGGTAGAGACTTACCGTTCGCAGTTTGCCCAAGAAATCAGTGCCAATGGCATCGATGGCTTGATCACCAAGCTGAGCGACCGCAATAAAGGCGCGAAAAAGTCTTAAACTCAAACGCCATGTTGATGCTGCCTACCGAGATCACCCACAGCAATGCGCGCGCCTGTGCGCACATTCTGGTGCAAGCTTTGCAGCCGGGTGACGCTAATGTGGTGGCTGATGCCACGGCGCTGGAACGGTTTGACTCGTCTGCATTGGCGGTGCTGCTGGAGTGCCGCCGCGAAGCGCAGGTGGCTGGCAAAACCTTTTCAGTGCGCGGCCTGCCCCACAGGCTGCGCGCCTTGGCCAGCATGTACGGCGTGGCAGAGCTGCTGCCTGCGGCTCCCTGATGGGCTAATTTCCCTAGAGAATCAGCTTAGTTAAGCGTAGAGACGGGCAATGGTGGCCGCCCAAGCCCTACAATTGAAGGTTCATGCCCGCAATTTCAGTCCAATCCGTCACCAAAACCTATTCCGGCTCTCGCGGCGCTCTCACTGCGCTAGATGGCGTGAGCCTAGACATCGAACAAGGCGAGTTTTTTGGTTTGCTGGGGCCCAATGGCGCCGGAAAAACTACCCTCATCAGCATTTTGGCAGGCCTCACGCGCGCCACCTCTGGGCATATTCTGGTGCATGGCCACGACGTGCGGTCTGACTACACTCACGCGCGCCGCAAACTGGGCGTAGTGCCGCAAGAGCTGGTGTTTGACCCCTTCTTCAACGTGCGCGATGTGCTGCGAATCCAGTCGGGTTACTTTGGCGTAAAGAACAACGACGCCTGGATTGACGAATTGCTGCACAGCCTGGGCTTGACCGACAAAGCCAATTCGAACATGCGCCAGTTGTCCGGTGGTATGAAGCGCCGCGTGCTGGTAGCGCAGGCCTTGGTACACAAGCCACCTGTCATCGTTTTGGACGAGCCCACAGCGGGCGTGGACGTAGAACTGCGCCAAACCTTGTGGCAGTTTATTGCCAAGCTCAATAAACAAGGCAGCACCGTGTTGCTCACCACGCATTATCTGGAAGAAGCCGAGGCGCTGTGCAACCGTATTGCCATGCTCAAACAGGGCAAAGTGGTGGCGCTGGCCCCCACCTCTGAGCTGCTCAAGGCTGCATCATCGAATGTGCTGCGTTTTAAAATTGACAGCGAATTGCCTAAGGAGCTTGCGGACAAAGCGCGCATCACAGGCCGTATAGTGCAGTTCCCGGCGCACAACGCGGCTGAGATTGAGCATTACCTGGCTGCCGTGCGCCAAGCGGGGCTGGAGGCGCATGATGTGGAGATTCGCAAGGCCGATTTGGAAGATGTGTTTTTGGACGTGATGGGCGCAAAATCATGACGGGTTGGCGCACACTGCTTTACAAAGAGGTTCTGCGCTTTTGGAGCGTCGGCTTTCAAACCGTAGCTGCCCCGGTGCTGACCGCTGTGCTCTACATGCTGATTTTTGGCCATGTGCTGGACAACGGTGTCAAGGTGTATGGCACGGTCAACTACACCGCATTTTTAATCCCGGGCTTGGTGATGATGAGCGTGCTGCAAAACGCGTTTGCCAACAGCTCGTCCAGCTTGATCCAAAGCAAGATCATGGGCAATTTGGTGTTTGTACTGCTTACGCCCTTGGGGCATTGGAGCTGGTTTTGTGCCTATGTGGGCTCGTCCATCGTGCGCGGTTTGGCTGTGGGGGCAGGCGTGATGGCGGTCACTTACTGGTTTGGTCAACCGGGTATCGTGGCCCCGCTGTGGATTGTGGTGTTCGCCTTTCTCGGCGCAGGTATGCTGGGCGCTATGGGTTTGATCGCCGGTTTGTGGGCCGAAAAGTTTGACCAGATGGCGGCGTTTCAAAACTTCGTCATCATGCCGATGACATTTTTGAGCGGTGTGTTTTACTCCATCCACTCGCTGCCCAGTTTTTGGCAAAAGGTAAGTCACTTCAATCCGTTTTTCTACATGATTGACGGTTTCAGGTACGGATTTTTTGGGGTGAGCGATGTATCGCCTTGGCTGAGCTTGGGCATAGTAGGCGCGGCTTTCCTTTTGGTAAGTGCCGTGGCGGTGCATTTGCTACGTATCGGCTACAAAATTCGCGGATAAACGCAGGAGATTGACAACATGACAGCAGAGCAGCTTCAACACATCATCGCAGCAGGTTTGCAATGTGATCACCTAGAAGTGGACGGCGATGGCCGCCACTGGAGCGCCGTCATCGTGGCCAGCGCTTTTGAAGGCAAACGCCTGATCCAGCGCCACCAAGCGGTGTACGCCACGCTGGGCGAGAAAATTCGTACCGACGAGGTGCATGCCTTGTCGATGAAGACCTACTCGCCCAAGGAGTGGGCACAGCAGAATGCGACATAACCATGGATAAATTAATCGTACGCGGCGGTAAAACCCTGCATGGTGAGGTGCTGATCTCTGGCGCAAAAAACGCCGCCCTGCCAGAGCTGAGCGCTACCTTGCTCACGTCCGAGCCTGTCACCTTGCGCAATGTGCCGCAATTACAAGACGTGACCACCATGCTCAAACTGATTCGCAATATGGGCGTGACTGCCGAGCGCAGCGACAACGGCGATGTGATGGTCAATGCAGGCAGCTTGTCATCGCCCGAAGCCCCGTATGAGCTGGTGAAAACCATGCGCGCTTCGGTGTTGGCCCTGGGCCCGTTGCTGGCGCGCTTTGGCGAGGCCACGGTGTCCTTGCCCGGCGGCTGCGCCATAGGCTCGCGCCCGGTAGACCAGCATATCAAAGGTATGCAGGCCATGGGCGCTGAGATTGTGGTGGAGCACGGCTACATGATTGCCAAGTTGCCCAAGGGCCAAACACGCCTTAAAGGGGCGCATATCACTACCGACATGGTGACGGTCACTGGCACTGAAAACTTCATGATGGCCGCTGCCTTGGCCGAAGGTGAGACGGTGCTGGAAAATGCCGCGCAAGAGCCAGAGATTGCCGATTTGGCAGAAATGCTGATCAAAATGGGCGCGAAAATTACCGGACATGGCACCAGCAAAATTCGCATCCAAGGCGTAGAAAAATTGCATGGCTGTACCCATGCTGTGGTAGCCGACCGTATCGAGTGCGGCACCTTTCTGTGTGCTGTGGCCGCTACGGGTGGAGACGTAGTTTTAAAGCATGGCCGTGCCGACCATCTGGACGCGGTGATCGACAAGTTGCGTGAAGCAGGTGCTAAGGTGCAGGCGGTCGAACTAAGTGAAGGCGGACACACCGTACCAGGCATTCGTGTGCAGTCCCAAGGGCGCTTGAAAGCGCAGAGCTTTCGCACCACGGAATATCCCGGTTTCCCCACCGATATGCAGGCGCAGTTTATGGCGCTCAATACCATCTCAGAAGGTGCTGTGAAAGTGACGGAGACGATTTTTGAAAACCGCTTCATGCATGTGCCAGAGATGCAGCGCATGGGCGCGCGCATTCAAACCGACGGCAAAGTGGCCATGATTGAAGGCGTAGCCAAGCTGTCGGGTGCCACGGTGATGGCCACCGACTTGCGCGCTTCTGCCTCGCTGGTGATTGCCGGTCTGGTAGCGGATGGCGAAACCCTGATTGACCGCATCTACCACCTTGACCGTGGTTATGACCGCATGGAAGCCAAACTGCGCGGCATTGGTGCAGACATCGAGAGACTGAAATGATCACTCTAGCACTCTCCAAAGGCCGCATCTTCGAAGAAACCTTGCCGCTGCTCAAAGCCGCAGGCATCGAGGTGCTGGAAGATCCCGAAAAATCGCGCAAGCTGATTTTGCCTACCAACCAAGCCGATGTGCGTATCTTGCTGGTTCGCGCCAGTGACGTTCCAACCTATGTACAGTACGCAGGCGCTGACCTGGGCGTAGTGGGCAAAGACACGCTGTTGGAGACGGGGCACCAAGGCCTGTACGTGCCGCTGGATTTGAAAATTTCCAAGTGCCGCATCAGCGTGGCGGTGCGAGCCGACTTCGACTACGCTGCCGCTGTGAAGCAAGGCGCGCGCTTGCGGGTGGCTACCAAGTACGTTGCTATTGCGCGCGAATTTTTCGCCAGCAAGGGCGTGCATGTGGACTTGATCAAGCTCTATGGCAGCATGGAGTTGGCCCCGCTCACCGGTTTGGCCGATGCGATTGTGGATTTGGTGTCCACCGGCAACACGCTCAAGGCCAATCACCTCATTGAGGTCGAGCAGATCATGGACATCAGCTCACGCTTGGTGGTGAACCAAGCCTCGCTCAAGCTCAAGCAGGCCCGCATTCGCCCCTTGATCGACGCGTTTGCCAGTGCAGTGGCCACTGGTTGATCTGCATGTTCTTATTTGCCTGATTGGAAATTCGCTATGACTTTAGTAGCTGCTCCCGCGATTCTTTCAACGGCTAGTGCCGAGTTTGAGGCTCAATTCACAGCCAAGCTACATTGGTCTGCTGATGCAGACGCGGCCATAGAGCAGCGCGTGGCCGACATCTTGGCTGATGTGCAAAAGCGTGGTGATGCTGCGGTGCTGGACTACACCGCCAGATTCGACGGTTTGGCTGTCGGCAGCATGGCGGAGCTGGAACTGACCCAAGCCGATTTCAAAGCCGCATTCAACAGCCTGCCCGCTGCACAAAGAGAGGCTCTGCAAGCCGCCACGCGCCGGGTGCGCAGCTACCACGAAGCACAAAAAAAGGCCAATGGCGAAAGCTGGAGCTACCGAGACGAAGACGGCAGCCTGCTGGGCCAAAAAGTCACGCCACTTGACCGCGTGGGTATCTATGTGCCAGGTGGCAAAGCCGCTTATCCGTCCAGCCTGATCATGAACGCCGTGCCCGCGCACGTAGCTGGCGTGCAAGAAATTATCATGGTCGTACCCACGCCCGTGCGCGGCAGTGTGGCCACGGGCGGCAGTGGCGCAGCCACCGCCGCGCGGGGCGAGCGCAACGATCTCGTGCTCGCAGCGGCTTATGTAGCCGGTGTCACGCGCGCCTTCACCATCGGCGGCGCGCAGGCCATTGCCGCGCTGGCCTACGGTACCGCAACGGTTCCGAAAGTAGACAAAATCACCGGCCCGGGCAATGCCTATGTGGCCAGTGCCAAGAAGCGCGTATTCGGTACCGTAGGCATTGACATGATTGCCGGCCCGAGTGAAATTTTGATCATCGCCGACGGTACTACGCTGCCCGACTGGGTGGCGATGGACTTGTTTAGCCAAGCCGAGCATGACGAACTGGCGCAAAGCATCCTGCTCTGCCCCGATATGGCCTACATCCAAGCCGTGCAGGCCAGCATCAACAAGCTTTTGCCTGACATGCCGCGCAAAGCCATCATCGCCAAAAGCCTGAACGACCGTGGCGCACTCATCCACACCCGCAACATGCAAGAGGCCTGCGAGATCAGCAACCGCATCGCACCCGAGCACTTGGAAATCTCCAGCAACAACCCGCACGAATGGGAGCCTTTGCTCAAGCACGCAGGTGCCATCTTCATGGGGGCCTACACCTCAGAGAGCCTGGGCGACTACTGCGCAGGCCCCAACCATGTGCTGCCCACCAGCGGCACCGCCCGCTTTAGCAGCCCGCTGGGCGTGTACGATTTTCAAAAACGCTCAAGCTTGATCGAAGTGAGCGAGCAGGGCGCGCAGGTGTTGGGTAAGATTGCCATGGTGTTGGCCGACGGAGAAGGATTGCAGGCGCACGCACGCGCGGCAGCGATGCGGTTGAAATAGCGTTTCCATCTGGTTCAATAGTGGCGTAAATTTTGGACGAGCTTGGGCCCACATGCGTGGTTTCTAATGTTCACTACCTACCTTAACTACTTACCGAAGTTAAGTCTGGTGTGATTTTCTTAAATGAAAAATATGGTTCGCACGAAATTGATCACCATGTTGATCAGATCGTAAAGATCAATCATCACAAAAATCAATTCAAGCAAATCACGTAGCTTGCGCATGTACTGCCTTTGGATGCCTGTTGAACAGGCAAAAAAAAGCCTCGGAGTTACCGAGGCATAAAAAAAGCCCGCTGCTGCGGGCTGTATCTGGACGCACGAATGCATCCATCGCTATTATGGCTTAAATTTTCAGGTGACACGACGCTATTGCCAAGCGTAATGTAATGACGATGCTGCACGAAAGAAAATGATGGATGGTGATATCTCGTGCTGTTAGAGCGGTTGTAGTGAGATATCTACGACAAAGTATTTCGTTTTCGATCGCGCTGTCAGCCGCCACTGCTAGCGCCATGAGCCTGCGCGAGCTGCGCGCGCTAGAAGACTCCAATAAACAGGCCAAAGCTACGCGCTGTACTACCTGATCGGCGTGATGGAGGGCGTGGTCGATGCCCATGCCCACAGCGTGCGCCTTGGCGCCAAGCCCCGCTTTTGCATCGACTGCCGCCGCCCGGAGCCGTGCATGGCCAAGCCGCTACTGGATGCAGAACTCAAACGCAACGCGGATTGGTATGAGGCGGATATGCCTGTGCAACTGGTGATTACCAATGCGGTGGTGAATGCCTACGTCTGCTCGTCATGTGGTGTGGCGTGCCGCAAGTGACTGGCGCACCGCTCCATCCAGGTTTAGAATTTCTCTTAACTGTCCAGTCTGAAACAAAGTGGACACCATGGAGAAACTATGACCCTTGCCATCCACCCGATCGATGCCGTGTCCCTTCCGCACTTTTCGGGCGAAGTCTCTGGTATAGACCTGACGCGCCCCTTAAGCGAGACGGAAATTGCCGCCATCCATGCCAGCATGGACCGATATGGCGTGCTGGTGTTCCATGACCAGCAACTCAGTGATGACAACCAGGTGGCTTTTAGCCGACAGTTGGGGCCGCTAGAGCAGGCCACGGGCGACATCATGGCCCCAGACGAGCGCCGGGTGGGCTGGGATCTGAACGACATCTCTAACTTGGACAAGCATGGCGAGCTGCTGCCGCGTGACGACCGCCGCCGTCTGTTTGGCCTGGGTAATCTGCTGTGGCATTCGGACAGTTCGTTCAAGGAAGTGCCCGCCAAATACTCCCTGCTGTCGGCCCGCAAAATTCCAAGCACGGGTGGCAATACCGAGTTTGCCGACATGCGCGCGGCCTACGATGCGCTGGACGCGGCGACGCAGCGCGAGGTGCTGGACATGATTTGCGCCCACAGCCAGCTCTTTTCGCGCGGCATCTTGGGTTTTGATGACTTCACCCAGGCCGAGCGCGAGAAGTGGGCACCCGTGCGCCAGCGCCTAGTGCGCCGCCACCCCAACACCGGGCGCTTGTCGCTCTATCTGGCCAGCCACGCGGGCGGCATTGAGGGCATGCCCATGCCTGAGGCGCGCTCCTTTTTGCGTGACCTCACCGAGCACGCCACCCAGCGGCAATTTGTCTATGCCCATGTCTGGAAGCCTTGGGATTTGGTGATGTGGGACAACCGGGTCACCATGCACCGCGCCCGCCGCTACGACCCGCTGCAAGTGCGCGACATGCGCCGCACCACGCTGACTAATGAAGTGTCTAGCCTGGAGCAAGCACCTTGACAAAAAAGGGAGAGGTGACGGCGCGATGGGCGAGCATGGTGGCCTCTCTGGCCTGGCAATTAGTAACACGAACTTCGTGCAACACGAACTTCGTGCAATACGAACTTCGTGTTATGATTTCGAGCATGAAGAACATCACCATCACCATGGAAGAGAAAGTGGCTGAGTGGACGCGGATTGAGGCCGCCAAGCGCAATACCAGCGTCTCGCGCCTGGTGGGTGAGATGCTGGCCGAGAAGATGCAGCGCGAGGATGCCTATGCCCGCGCCCTGCGCGAATGGCAGGACGATCTGGTGACCTTAAGCTCTAACGCACAGCCGCTGCCCCGGCGCGCCGAAATCTATGCCGATCGGACAGCGCGTTTTCGTTGATACCTCCGTGCTGGTCTATGCGGACGATGCGGCGGACGCAGGCCGCCGCGCGCAGGTGCGCGCCTGGCTGGCGCACCTGTGGGCGGCGCGCTTAGGGCGGGTGAGCACCCAGGTGCTGAGCGAATACTATGTGTGCGTGACCCAGCGCATCCAGCCGGGCCTGAGTCAGGGCGATGCGCGTGCCAAGCTGCGCCGCTTCCAGCTCTGGCAGCCCTGGGTGCTAGACCACCAAACCGTGGAAACCGCCTGGGGGCTGGAGGCGCGGCACCAGATCGACTACTGGCAAGCCCTGATGTTGGCCAGCGCCATGCACAGCGGCTGCGAGGCGATTTTGAGTGATGCATTGCCCTTGGTTCGATATGACCAGCTTGAAGTGATTAACCCTTTTGAGACTTCCCCTCCTACCGAGACCGCCCTATGAGCCAGCCTAGCCCAACCAATAATCGCAGTCTTGCGCACATCCGCAGCGACGTGCAATCCATGCACGCCTACGCCATCCAGGATGCAAAAGGCATGGTCAAACTGGACGCGATGGAGAACCCCTATGCATTGCCGCCAGCGCTGCAGGCTCAACTGGGTGAGAGGCTGGGCAAGCTGGCGATTAACCGCTATCCCGGTACGCGCATTGACGATTTAAAAACCGCTTTGCGTACCTATGCACAAGTGCCCGAAGGCTACGGGCTGATGCTGGGCAATGGCTCGGACGAATTGATTTCCCTGCTGGCCATGGCCTGCGACACGCCTGCACCTGAGGGTTCGGGCAAGTTGTCGGGTGGAAAAATCCTCGCGCCCCTGCCCGGCTTTGTGATGTACGCCATGAGCGCGCAGTTGCAGGGTTTGCAGTTCATCGGCGTGCCTTTAAAGGCAGATTTTGAGTTGGACGAGCCTGCCATGCTGGCCGCTATAGAGAAAGAAAAGCCCGCCATCACCTACATCGCCTACCCCAACAATCCCACGGCCAACTTGTGGGACGAAGGCGTGATTAAAAACATCATCGCCGCCTGCGCCCAATACGGCGGCATGGTGGTGATGGACGAGGCCTACCAGCCCTTTAGCCGCAAAAGCTGGATCACCCAGATTCACGCTGCACCCGAGGCGAATGCCAATGTGCTGCTGATGCGCACCCTGAGCAAGTTCGGCCTGGCCGGTGTGCGCCTGGGCTACATGACCGGGCCTGCCGCGCTGATAACCGAGGTAGACAAGCTGCGCCCGCCCTACAACATCAGCGTTCTCAACTGCGAATGCGCCTTGTTTGCACTCGAAAATCAAGATGTGTTTGAAGCGCAAGCCCTTGAAATACGTGAGCAACGCACTATGCTTTTAGAAGCGATCGCCAGGCTGCCCGGAGCAACGCCCATCAAAAGTGATGCCAATATGTTCCTCGTGCGCTTGCCCGATGCCGTCAAAACCTTTGACGGTTTAAAGCAACGCGGCGTGCTGGTGAAAAATGTCAGCAAAATGCATCCTTTGCTTGACGATACGCTGCGTATTTCCGTCGGTACACCCCAAGAAAACCAGGTGATGCTGGCCGCACTGCAAGCCAGTATGTAAATTGACTCACATGTTGAACACCTTTTCTTTGAACGCACTATGCCATGTCAAAAATAGCCCAACCCGCCCTGTTTGACGACCTGCCTGTTGCGCCCGACCCTGGAGCTGGGGTGTCCAATGCGCTGGTGATCAGCGCCGCCAAGCTGGGCCCGGAGCAAAAGCTGTTTAACCAGCTTTTGACCAAGATCGAGAAGACCAGCAAAGACATGGGGGAGCTCAAGCGCCTGAGTGATGCGCACCGCCCCGAGCGCAGTAAAAAGCTCGAAGCACTGCGTCAGCAAGAGCGCCAGATGAATGAAAAAATGGTGCTGTTTCTAGACCAGCGCCTGCAGAGCCCTAAAGGGCTGTCCAAAAAGCAGCAGGCCGATGTAGGCTATGTGGCCAGTTCGCTGGCCGAAATGCTGGCCATGATGGGGCCAGCCAGCCCCGACCTGGAGGACGCGCTCAAGCGTCTGTTACCAGAGGATGATTTCGACGACTATGACGAGGAAGACGAAGAGGCTCTGGATGACCAAGAGAAAGAGCATCTCAAAGGGATGGTGTCAGATATGCTGGGCATAGAGATCGACGATGATGCGGCTTTTGACTCGCCCGAGGCCTTCATGGAGGAGACCATGCGCAAAATGCAGGCCAGCCATGATGCCGCGCGGCAGGCGCACCAGGCCAAGCAAGCTAAACGCAAAAAATCCGCAAAACAAAAGCGCGCTGAGCAAGAGACTATGGATGCCGACCAAGCGCTGCGCACCATCTACCGCAAGCTGGCCAGCGCCTTGCACCCCGACCGCGAGCCCAACGAGGCCGAGCGCGCCCGCAAGACCCAGCTGATGGGCCGCGTCAACGCCGCCAACGATGCCAAAGACCTGCTGACCCTGCTGCGCTTGCAGCTGGAGATTGAGCAAATTGACCCCCTGGCCATCGCCAGCATGGCCGAAGAGAAGCTGTGCCATTTCAACCGCATGCTCAAAGACCAGCACAAGACGGTGCTGCAAGAGTTGCAGATGCTGGAGTATCGACTGCGCGACGAGTGGCATCTGGGCTACGGGGCCATTACGCTGCAATCCCTGCAAGCCAGCATGCGCAGTGAGTCCCAGCGCATGCAAAAGCAGGTCGAGCACATGCAGGCCGATCTGCAATGGATTCAAGACGACAAAAATCTCAAAGCCTGGGCGAAAGACCAAGTGAAAATGATGGACGCTCCCCCCAGCATGATGGAGATCGCCGTGATGATGGGTGGTCGCTAAGCCTGTGACGCCATAAAGCTACATCGTCGCACAAGATCGGCATCCCAACCTGCGACAATACCGCTATGAACCGTACTGCTGAAGTCACACGCAACACCCTTGAGACCCAAATCACCGTCAAGCTCAACCTGGACGGCACAGGCCTGGCCAACTTGTCCACTGGCATTGGTTTTTTTGATCATATGCTCGATCAGATCGCCCGCCACGGCTTGATCGATCTGGATATCCAGGCCAAAGGCGACCTGCATATCGACGGCCACCACACCGTGGAAGACGTGGGTATCACCCTCGGGCAAGCGGTTTTCAAGGCGGTTGGCGATAAAAAAGGCATCAAGCGCTACGGCCATGCCTATGTGCCGCTGGACGAGGCTTTAAGCCGTGTAGTGATCGATTTTTCGGGTCGCCCTGGCCTGCACATGAATGTGCCTTTCAAATCCGGCATGGTGGGGGCATTCGACACCCAGCTCGCTTACGAATTTTTTCAAGGCTTTGTAAACCACGCCTTGGTCACTTTGCATATCGACAATTTGACGGGGGACAACGCCCACCACCAGAGCGAGACCGTATTCAAAGCCTTTGCGCGCGCCGTGCGCATGGCGCTGGAGCTTGACCCACGTTCTGCCGGTGTGATCCCCTCAACCAAGGGCAGCCTGTAATTCAGCCCCAGGCAAGCTACGGCTTTTTTGGTTTAGAATTTATATAAATTAAGCCCCTAGCCCAATAAAATATCGCGGGAGCAGCTATGTATTTAGTAGCGAATAACATGTACTGTCGTAAGCTATGAGTAAAACCGTTGCAGTCGTGGACTACGGTATGGGCAATCTGCGCTCGGTGTCCAACGCCGTCAAAGAGGCCGCTAAGGGCACCGGCTTTGAGGTCATCATCACCCAGCACCCTGATGACGTGCGCGCGGCACAGCGCGTTGTGCTGCCCGGCCAAGGAGCCATGCGCGACTGCATGGCCTGTTTGCAGGAGTCGGGCCTGAAGGAATCCGTACTCGAATCCGCGCAAAACAAGCCCCTTTTTGGTGTGTGCGTTGGCATGCAAATGCTGCTAGACCACAGCGACGAGCAAGACACCCCCGGCCTGGGCTTGATTCCAGGCCAAGTGCATAAATTTGAACTGGCAGGCCGCTTGCAAGATGATGGCAGCCGCTACAAAGTACCCCAAATGGGCTGGAACCGCGTGCGCCAGTCCCAGCCGCATGCGGTGTGGGGCGATGTGGCCAACGACAGTTGGTTTTATTTTGTCCACAGCTTTTATGCCAAGCCCCAGCAGGCCGCACACAGCGTAGGCCAGTCAAACTATGGCGCGGTGTTTACAGCGGCGATTGCGCGTGATAATATTTTCGCTACACAATTTCACCCTGAAAAAAGCGCTACCCAAGGGCTGGCGCTGTACCGTAACTTCCTGCACTGGAATCCATAGGTATTTCGCAACATTTAAGCTTTTACTTCATTCTTTCGTTTTAGCACCATGCAACTCATTCCCGCTATCGATCTTAAAGACGGCCACTGTGTACGCCTCAAACAAGGTGACATGCTCCAATCCACCGTCTTCAGCGAAGACCCGGCCGCCATGGCGCAAAGCTGGTTCGACAAAGGCGCACGCCGCTTGCATCTGGTTGACCTGAATGGTGCTTTTGCGGGCAAACCGCAAAACTTTGCCGCTATCAAAAGCATCTTGAAAGCGGTGGGCCAAGATATCCCCGTACAACTTGGCGGCGGCATCCGCGACCTAGACACGATAGAGCGTTACATCGACGCTGGCCTGCAATACGTCATCATTGGCACTGCAGCGATTAAAAACCCCGGTTTTTTGCAAGACGCCTGCACCGCCTTCCCCGGCCACATCATCGTTGGCCTGGACGCCAAAGACGGCAAAGTCGCCACCGACGGCTGGAGCAAGCTCACCAAACACGACGTGATCGACATTGCCAAAAAGTTTGAAGGCTACGGAGTAGAGTCCATCATCTACACCGACATAGGCCGCGACGGCATGCTGTCGGGCGTGAACATCGAGGCTACCCTCAAACTGGCCCAGGCTTTAACCATTCCCGTTATCGCCTCTGGCGGCCTGAGCAATATGGCGGATATTGAAAAACTCTGCGCTGTCGAAGGCGACGGCATCCAAGGTGTCATCTGCGGCCGCGCGATTTATTCAGGCGACTTGGATTTTGCAGCGGCGCAAATTCGCGCGGATGAATTGGGCGGATAAGTTGAACGGATAAACCACCATGACCGACCTGCAGGCTGATGATGTGCGCTGGCTGCAACGCTTGGAGAGTTTTAAGCGAGCCCGTTTGCAGTTGCAATCCGCAATAGAGTTGGGTCAGCAACGCAGCTTGAGCGAGCTGGATCAGCAGGGCTTGATTCAGGCCTTTGAGTTTACCCACGAGCTGGCATGGAACGTGATGAAAGACTATTTGCGCTCATTGGGCAACAGCACTGTCATAGCGTCTCGTGACTCCACACGCGCCGCGTTTGCAGCCGAGTTGATTGCAGATGGCGAAAGCTGGATGGACATGATAGTCAACCGCAACTTGTCTTCTCATACCTATAACCGCGACACTGCCAACGCCTTGGTGCAAAAAATAACAGGCTCTTATGCGGTTTTGTTCGCGACCTTTGAGCAAAAAATGGTGGGCGTTGCACATGACGGTAGCCAGTGATTTTGGTCTGTCCCCACACACGCTAAGCCGACTGCGTGGGGTGCTGAATAAGCACACGGGCATACAGCGGGCTATCGTTTACGGCTCGCGCGCCAAAGGCAACTTTCGCCCCGGCTCCGACATTGACCTGACACTCGACGCGCCAGATTTGCAGTTTTCTGAGCTGTTGCGCATCAACAGCGAGCTGGACGATTTGATGCTGCCCTACACCATCGATCTGTCCTTGCTCAAGCAAATCGACAATCCGAGTCTGCACAGCCACATAGAGCGGGTTGGCAAGCTGCTGTGATGCAATTCACCGAATCATCTGTACCTTCACTCCCACAGCATCCGCCACATCAGTCCAAGCCGAATCCGCCGTCACTGCCGTGCCTTTGACCAATTGCGTCAACGCCAGGCAAGCGCGGTCGCCTAGCGATAGCCCCACATGTTTGGTGCTTAAACGCAAGCTGGCACAGAGTGTGGCTTGTTCTAAATTGAAATCGATGGGTTGCACGTCTAGCTGTTGCAGGGTGCGCGCTAGGTGAGCGGGCGCGAGGCCTTTGTCTATCAGTCTTGTACCCACTTCTGCAATGTTAACGCTGCTGGCGATGCATTCTTGGTCTTGTATGAGCTCGTCCACCACATCGCTGCCGCGCTCGCCCTGCGTCAGCGCCAATAGCGCGGATGCGTCCATTACGTACATCATGGGGTTAGCCTTGCCTTATTCTTTGGCCGCTTCTAGGCGGCGATCTGCGATCAGCTCGTCCACCAAGCTGTGATGGGGATCTACGCCCAGTTCTTTGAATAAATTGTCAAAATAGGCGCGCCGCTGCGCACTGCGCTGAGTGGCAGAGGTTAAAACCAAGCTGCCATCTTTTATTTCGACGTAGATGGGTGATTTGGGTTTAAACCCCAGCTTCTCGCGCAACTCCACGGGTATTAATACCCGTCCGTTGTCCGACATGGCCAGAGATGTCATGGTACATACTCCTAAATTAAGTCAGTTGATATAATTGTGTCATTTTTTTTAAAAATGTCAATTTAACTTGAATAGCAATACTTTCATATGAGTTTTTCAACTACAAGCTATCAAAACCAAACCTGCCTGCGCCTCACCCTGCCCAGCCACGACACAGTTTTGGTAGCTTTGCACGGTGCGCAGGTGCTATCTTGGCAGACGGGGGACGGGCGCGAGCGCTTATACCTCAGCGCCAGAGCGGTGATGGACGGCCAGGCGGCGATTCGCGGTGGGGTGCCGCTGTGCTTTCCGCAGTTCAACACGCGCGGGCCGTTGGTCAAGCATGGGTTTGTGCGCAACAGGGCGTGGCAGCCGGTGCCGGGCGCGTTCGCAGATGCGTCGCAGCTGCGGCAAAATGCAGTGCAAGGACAGGCCGCAGTGCAAAGTCTGCAACTCGCGTTCAATCACCGTATCGGCTCCCAGCCGTCGATGGACGCGCTGTGGCCGCACCCGTTTGAATTGCTGCTGACCGTGACCTTGGCTGCCAACAGCCTGCACATGGCTTTACAGGTGCGCAACACGGGCGCGCAGCCCATGCCGTTTACCGTGGCGCTGCACACCTACTTGGCGGTACAGCGTCTGGAGCAGGTGCGATTGCAAGGTTTATCAGGTTTGCGCTACTGGGATGCGCTGACGGATACGCACCCGGTTTTTGCTGGCGACTGGCGCTACACAGGGCCTTTTGATGCCGTCTTCCCTGCGCCGCCCACGCCCCTCGTCTTGCACGACCAAGTCGCAGCGCTAGAGATCACCCAAAGCCCCAGCCTTAGCAACACCGTGGTATGGAACCCCGGCCCAGCGCTGAGCCAGCAATTGGCCGATATGCCTGACGATGGCTACCAGCACATGCTGTGCGTAGAGGCCGCGCAAATCGACACGCCTGTAGCTTTGGCCGCAGGCGCGCAGTGGTTGGGCTGGCAGCAGCTGCGCGCGCTGTAAACTCACTGCATCGTATTGACTACCTGATGAAACCCTGACTATGCTCGCCAAACGCATCATCCCCTGCCTAGACGTGACCGGTGGCCGTGTGGTCAAGGGCGTTAATTTTGTCGAGCTGCGCGATGCCGGTGATCCGGTGGAGATCGCGGCGCGCTACAACGAGCAGGGTGCGGATGAGTTGACGTTTTTAGACATTACGGCCACCAGCGATGGGCGCGACTTGATTTTGCCCATCATCGAGGCGGTGGCATCAAAGGTGTTTATCCCGCTCACGGTGGGCGGCGGTGTGCGCACGGTGGACGATGTGCGAAGGTTGCTGAATTCAGGCGCGGATAAGACCAGCTTTAACTCGGCCGCCATTGCCAACCCGCAGGTGATAGCCGACGCCTCAGCCAAGTACGGCGCGCAGTGCATCGTGGTCGCCATTGATGCCAAAAAGCGCAGCTCAGAAGATTCCAAGCGCTTGAACGCGGACGGACAACCAGTAGGCGAGGGCTGGGACGTGTACAGCCACGGTGGCCGTAAAAACACCGGCCTCGATGCCGTGCAATGGGCATGCACGATGGCCCACATGGGCGCGGGAGAGATATTGCTCACCAGCATGGACCGCGACGGTACCAAAAGCGGCTTTGATTTAGCATTAACCCGCGCGGTGAGCGACGCAGTGGGCGTGCCGGTCATTGCCTCTGGCGGCGTGGGCAACCTGGACCATTTGGCCGATGGCGTGCAGCAGGGCGGGGCCGATGCGGTGCTGGCCGCCAGCATCTTCCACTACGGCGAGTTCACCGTGCAGCAGGCCAAGGCGCGCATGCACGCTCGGGGCATACCTGTGCGTTTGTAGGCTGTGGCGCTCATTTTGTCGCTCCTATGCATCGCAACCCCGAGCGCCGGCCAGGCGTTCTCAAAGAAACAGTCTGCTTGGGTTATGCAGGTGGCCCATTCTTGTGCCTAAGTTGGTGATGAATAGCGTTTTAAAAGTTGGGTTCCCGGTGAGGTGGTTGATTGCAGGGTTGGCTACAAGTGCCTGCTTGACAGCGTGTTTGCACGTTTATACATGCTACATATACAGTAGCTTCTCCCGCAATATTCTATTTGGCTGCAGCCCAATTACTATCTTAAAAATGCTTCAAAACAGCATATTTTGGCGCATTTTCATGTCTCGCAGACGGTTTGCACTCGCCAGAGATGCGTTAAATTATGCATATTTTTAAAATTGAGAAAATTTAAGGGGTTTTTCGGGTAATTATGTTAATTATTTAACTATGTATACTGTTTTTTACTACTAAATAGTAAAAAAGTTTATTTTACAAGGCTGTGCCATGATGTATTTGATGCAGGCTACTTTGGACAATTTAGAAAACCGTGCTGCGCGCGCTACGCTTAAGTTCACAAATCAATGCCTGCCTGTCAAATTTTGGAGCTGAGCTTGGCCTGGTCTGAGCTGGCTGACGAGACCCAGTCTCGGCAAACCCTGTAGCAAACGCAGGGTGATGGCAAAAGGCATGTCTTAGCGATCCCTTGCAGATCGGTTTCACGCAGTCAGAGAGATCTGCGCAGTGACGGATTTAAGGTGCTAATCGGGCTGTGGCGCAATAGAGTAATAAGATAATGGCTATATCTAATATAGCAAATATGCAAAATGACAGAAGGTGATTTAGATGTGTTTACATGCATCAAAGCGCCATTTGCACAGAGAATTCCTGCACAATCACCCCATGAATTGGATTGATCAAATTGTTTGGGACGACAGGGGCCTGGTACCCGTGATAGCGCAGGAGCAGGGCTCGGGTGATGTGCTGATGTTTGCCTGGATGAACCGCGAGGCGCTGCAAAAAACTGCTGAGCTGGGCCGTGCCGTGTACTTCAGCCGCTCGCGTAACAAGCTGTGGTTCAAGGGCGAGGAGTCTGGCCATGTACAAACCGTGCATGAGATCCGTATGGACTGCGACAGCGACGTGTTGTTGCTCAAAGTCACGCAGCTGGGGCAGGAGATCGAGCACGGGAAATCGCCTGTGCAGTCGATAGCCTGTCACACCGGCCGCCACAGCTGTTTTTTCAGCAAACTGGAAGGCGGCAAACTGGAGGATTCAGCCCCTGCAGAGTGGAAAACTTGCGAGCCAGTCTTGAAAGATCCGCAAACCATCTATAAATAGGCCTAAATCAGATCAGCCCATGTCCTCCAACGATTCACTCCAGCATTTGGCCCAAGTCTTAGCGTCTCGCAAAAGCGCAGACCCCGAGAGCAGCTACGTGGCGCGCCTGCTGCACAAAGGGCCGGACGCATTTTTAAAGAAAATTGGTGAAGAAGCCACCGAGCTGGTGATGGCCTGCAAAGACGCAGACTACAGCGCTGTGTCACCCGAGTCCAAAGCCCAGGCGCTGAGCAAAATCGTCAACGAAACAGCAGATTTATGGTTCCACAGTATGGTGGCGTTGGCGCACTATGGTTTAAGTCTGCAAGATGTCATCGCCGAGCTAGACCGGCGCGTTGGCACCAGCGGGCTGGACGAGAAAGCCGCTCGCAAAGCCCAAGGCCGCGATAAAGAGCCTGGCTATTGACAGTTTTAGTTATGGCGAAATCGTTCGATGGACGGACGGCAGAGCCAAGCAATTTACCAACGAGAAGAAAGGAATGTATGAGCCAAACCAATTACGCTGATTTTGAACCCAAGAGGCCAGGTGACCGCACGGTCATGCATATCCTGTACGGTATGCACACCATCGCCTGGGCCAGCCTGGGCGCGCTTGCGGTGGTGGCGCTCATTGTCAACTACATCAAGCGCAGCGACGAGACTGACGCCGTGTATGTGGCGCACCATAACTACATGATCAGCACATTTTGGTGGGCGTTGCTGTGGCTGGTGGTCACCTCGCCGCTGTACCTGTTGTTTTATTTCCCTGGTCTTGCAGCCTCGGCTATCGTAGGCCTGTGGTATCTGTACCGCTGTATCAAAGGCTGGCTGCGCTTTAGCGATAACCGTGGCCCCCGCTAAGGTGCGGGTTTGCAATCCTCTAAAGAACACTACCCTATGAGCGCTGATCCCGACTGTATTTTTTGCAAAATCATCGAAGGCAAAATACCTTCACGCAAGGTGTATGAAGACGGCGAGATTTTTGCCTTCCACGACATTAACCCCTGGGCACCCGTGCATTTTTTGATAGTTCCCAAGCTGCACATTCCCAGCATGGCGCAGGTGGGCAGTGAGCACGCGGGCCTCTTGGGCCGCATGATGGCGCTGGCTCCCAAGCTGGCGCTGGAGCAGGGCTGCAGGCCTTATCCTGAGGGCGGATTTCGCATTGTGGCCAACACGGGCGCAGAGGGTGGGCAAGACGTGCACCACCTGCATATCCATGTAATGGGTGGGCCAAGACCTTGGCTCAAGGGCTAAGCGTCCATATACCGATTAAAATCACGTATTCCGGTCAACGTTTTTCAGTTTAGGAGTTTGTTATGGGTTCATTTTCTATTTGGCATTGGGGCATTGTTCTGCTCATCGTCGTTTTGGTGTTTGGCACCAAAAAGCTCAAAAACATGGGCTCTGACTTAGGTGGCGCCGTCAAAGGCTTCAAGGACGGCATGAAGACCGGCAGTGAGGCTGCGGCTGACAAACCCGAAGGCGTGGCGGGCCAAGTGTCCAACACAACAGGCACTGGCGCTAACTCAGCTAAAGAGACCATCGACGTTGAAGCCAAGCACAAGTCGTAAGCAGATTGCTGGTTGCGCTTTTTTCCCCCCATGATTGGTGCGAATGATTGATTTAGGCATCTCCAAGATCGCCTTGATCGGCGCTGTGGCGCTGATCGTGATCGGCCCTGAAAAGCTTCCGCGCGTAGCACGCACGGTGGGCGCGCTCCTGGGCAAAGCGCAGCGCTATGTGGCCGATGTCAAATCCGAGGTCAACCGATCAATGGATTTGGAAGAGCTGAAAAAAATGAAAGATACCGTGGAGGGCGCGGCGCGCGATGTGGAGAACAGCATCCAAACCAACGCCAGCGAGTTTGAGAAATCGTGGTCTGATGCGACTGGCGATGCCTATACCCCTTTGGCCGAACCCACCCCCAGCTACCCCGAATACAAACACCCCAAGAAAAAGTGGCGCACCAAAGTAGGTGCCATGCCCCAGTGGTACAAAGCCCGCAATGGCGTGCGCAGCAAAGCCCTCTCTGGCGCAGCACGTGTAGCCAAGTACCGCCCCGTCAAATTCAACTAGTTTAATTAAATGGGCTCAGATCCAATGTGATTTGGATCTGGCTCTGGCTCTGAAGTATTCCACCCCATGACAATGCCCAACAAAGAAGATGAGATGGCTGGCACCGAGCAGCCCTTTGTGGCGCATCTCATGGAGCTGCGCGACCGGCTGCTCTACTGCCTGTACGGTTTGATCATCGCCACGATTATTTTGGCTATCTATCCCGGCCCTAGTGGCATGATTGACCTGGTGGCCAAGCCCATCATGGCGCATATGCCACCGGGCTCCAAGCTGATTGCGGTGGGTGTGTTCTCACCGTTTTTTGTGCCGCTCAAAGTGCTGATGATGGGCTCTGTGCTGCTGGCGCTGCCGTGGCTGATGTACCAAATGTGGATGTTTGTCGCGCCTGGCCTGTACAGCCACGAGAAAAAGTTTGCTTTTCCGATGATTATTTTAGGCAGCATGCTAGCCTATGCTGGCATCGCCTTTGTCCAGTTCCTGGTGCTGGACAAGATGTTTGAGTTCATACAGAAGTTCACTCCAGTGTCGGTCTCCGCCACCCCTGACGTTGCAAGCTATGTAGAAACGATATTGGGCTTGTACATTGCATTTGGTTTGGCTTTCCAGGTGCCCATCATCGTGATTTTGCTGACCCGGTTTAACATGGTCACTGTCAAGCAGCTCAAGGAATACCGAGGCTATTTTTTGGTGGGCGCTACCGTATTTGCTGCGATCGTCACGCCGCCCGATATCGCATCTCAAGTGGCTCTGGCCGGGGCCATGTATGTGTTGTACGAGGCTGGCATCATTGCGGCCACCTACTTTGTCAAGGCTGGCAAACCGCCTGAAGAAGCCGACAGCACCAAGACAGAGGCCTCCTAATGCCGTTTTTGCGCAGATAGCGCTTTAACTTGCAAGGGCAAAACGCCGAAAATGCTCAAAAACGCGGCGGATGCTGTACGCTTAGGGTTTACGCTATACCGCGATCTTGATCTAATTTCTCAGGGACCCAGAAGACGCCATGAACGCACCGATTCCTTTGCACCAGCTCACGGCCCTGGCCGAAGATATGCCGCGCCTGCGTGAAATCCCCTACAACTACACCTCGTTTTCTGACCGCGAGGTTGTCATTCGCCTGTTGGGTGCGAGCGCCTGGGACACCCTACAAGGCCTGCGTGATGAGCGCCAAACCGGCCGCTCTGCCCGCATGCTCTACGAAGTGCTGGGCGACATCTGGGTGGTGCAGCGCAACCCCTATTTGCAAGACGATTTGCTGGACAATCCCAAGAGGCGCAAGCAACTGGCCGACGCGCTAGAGCACCGCTTGAACGAAGTAGAAAAGCGCCGCACGCCGTCGGCTGACCC
>JANMTF010000386.1:0-19404 GCA_031390175.1 Polaromonas sp. | reverse complement strand
CGTTGCGGGCGGAGGTGATAATTTGTTTGTTGTTTTCGGTCGACGAAATAAATATATTTCGGCCGGTCTTACTCTTGGCAGCGTCGCCCACGGCTGCGCCGTCTTCCCGTTCGATAAAAAATACCCGTGACCCCGAGGCGTTTTCCTGGAACTGCCCGGCAGACACACGGTCCAGGTCGCCGCGCGTTTCATATTGGTCACGCAAAATTTGCGATTGCTGGTTGCTCCAGGGCCATACGATCAAGGCCAATACGGCAATCGCCAGCAAAATAGGCCAGGCAAAGCGAAACACCGGCAGGCTAAAGCTGGTGAGCCCGCGCCCTGCGGTAAACCAGATGGCCATTTCCGAGTCGCGGTACATGCGGCCCAGGGTGCTGGTCACGGCAATAAACAGGCTGAGCGTCAAAATAGTAGGCAAATGCCCCAGCGCGGCATATCCCATCAGCATCATCACGTCTTGCGGATCGACCCTGCCGCCTGCGGCCAGGCCCAGCGTGCGGATCAGCATCATGCTCATCACCACGGTAATTAGCACCACTAAAGTAGCGCCAAAGCTGCGGGCAAGCTCTTTGCGCAGGGAAGAATGGAATAACATCAGCGTTGAGTGAAAAAATGCATGTGAACCCGCGATCAGAAAGTACGTATTATGAACTTCGAACTCAAGACCCTCTCCCAAGCGCAAGCCGCAGCCCTTCCTGCATCATTGCTGTTGGTGCTGGTCACCAAAGCCAGCAGCGCCGCCGCCCGCGCCAGTGAAGGCCCTGTGGGCGCCTTGGTAGCCAGCGCCCGTGCCTCGGGCGACTGCGACGGCAGCGCAGCCAAGCTGCTGCAAGCCTACGCGCTGCCCGGCATTCGTGCTACCAAGGTGATGCTGGCGGGCGTAGGCGAGGGGGCGCCGCGCGATGTGTCCAAAGCCGTAGCCGCCGCCATTGCTGCCTATAAACCCGGCACCTCCGATAAAGCCGACAAAGCCGCCACAGTGCATGTGGCGATCAGCATGACGGGCTTGGACAGCTTGGACACAGCCGCAATGGGTGCTGCACTGTCTGCCGCCATGCACGCCGCCGCCCAGGCCAGCTATGTCTACACCACCACCAAAAGCAAGCCGCAACCGCGGCGCATTGCCTTGGTCACCATGGGCGTGCACAGCACGCGCGGCCTAGACAGCCACTTTGCCCACGCCAGCGCCTGTGTGCAGGGCGTAGAGTTTGCCAAAGAGTGGGCCAACCGCCCCGGCAACCACGCCACGCCCACGATGCTGGGCGAGGCCGCTAAATCCTTGGCCAAAGCCCATAAAACCTTGCAGTGCGAGGTGCTGGGCCCCAAAGAGGTGGCCAAGCTGGGCATGGGCTCGTTCATGTCGGTGGCCCAAGGCTCCAACGAGCCGCTGCGCTTTATTGTGCTGCGCTACCACGGCGCGGCTAAAACGGTGGCGCCGACCGTGCTGGTGGGCAAAGGCATTACTTTTGACACCGGCGGCATCTCCATCAAACCCGCCGCCGAGATGGACGAGATGAAGTTTGACATGGGCGGCGCGGCCAGCGTGCTGGGCGTGTTCAAAGCGCTGAGCCTGCTCCAACCCAAGATCAACGTCGTGGGCTTGATCCCCAGCTGCGAAAACATGCCCGACGGCAAGGCCGTCAAACCCGGCGACGTGGTGACCAGCATGAGTGGTCAAACCATCGAAAACCTCAACACCGATGCCGAGGGGCGCTTGATTTTGTGCGACGCGCTCACCTATGCAGAGCGCTTTCAACCCCAATCCGTGGTGGACATCGCCACCCTCACCGGGGCCTGTGTGATCGCGCTGGGCCACGTGCGCAGTGGCATGTTTGCCACCGACGATACCCTTGCCCAGGCCTTGCAAACGGCGGGCGATACTGCGTTAGACCCTTGCTGGCGCATGCCGCTGGACGACGAGTACGCCGAGGGCCTGAAAAGCAACTTTGCCGACATGGCCAATGTGGGCGGGCGAGCAGGTGGGGCCATCACAGCGGCCAAGTTTTTGCAGCGTTTTGCCAGCAAATACCCTTGGGCGCACCTTGACATCGCAGGCACTGCGTGGAAGAGCGGCGCTGCCAAAGGCGCAACCGGTCGCCCTGTGCCTTTGCTGCTGAGTTTCGTGCTCAATCAGCCTCTAGCCCAACAGAATATCGCGGGAGCAGCTACTAAAAAAATAGCGAAAAAGAAAGCAGCGCAAGCTGGCGCTAACGCATAACGTGACCACACCGCATGGCTAAAACCGACCTGGCATTCCACTTTAATGCCCCCAGCAAGGTGGCCTATGCCTGCAAGCTGCTGCGGAAAGCCACGCAGGCTGGTGCGCGCGTGGCGGTGCTTGCAGCTCCCGACATGCTGGCCCGCTTGGATGCAGAGCTGTGGGCCTTTAGCCCGTTGGATTTTGTAGCCCATGTGCGTGCGCCCTGCACCCCCGCAGTGCTGGAGCGCACCCCGGTGGTGCTGTGCGAGGCGCTGGAGCACGCCCAAGGAGCAGGCTATGGCGTATTAGTCAACTTATGGCCCACGGTGCCAGACGGGTTTGAGCGGTTTGACCGCGTGATCGAAGTGGTTACCCTGGAAGATGCTGATCGCCTTAGCGCCCGCGCTCGCTGGAAGCGCTACACTGAGTTGGGCTATGAGATCACCCGGCACGATTTGAAGCAGGCGGCTTAGCCTTGTGGCGAGAGCACGCTCTCACCAGGGTGTCGGGCCACGCTTGAGTGAAAAAATATGCAAATGATGGACGCGGGAACTGCGTGCCAAGCGCCTACCTGCTGATGGCTCGGTTGCTTGTGACTATCGAGCAGGGTCACTCACATGAGCCAAGCAACTGCCAGATAAATCTCGCTACATTTAAGCGGTTGATCGTGAAAACCCCTAGGAATTTTGCGTCCCGAATGTGACGCTGGCGCGTTATTTGCAGTATCGTACGGGGCGTTGGGTAAATTTAATACTCTCAACTTTTCTGGCGATTTTGTTAATCAATTCCTCAAAGGGGTTCACATGAAACTGAAACTTACCGTACTGGCCGCATTGGCTACCATCGCAGGCGCAGCGTCTGCACAAGACATGGTCGTCAAGATCGGTCACGTTGCACCCATCTCCGGTGCCCAAGCCGCTTACGGCAAGGACAACGAGAACGGCGCCCGCATGGCCATCGAAGACCTGAACACGCAAAACATCTCCATCGGCGGCAAAAAGATCAAGTTTGAACTGGTTGCCGAAGACGACGCAGCTGATCCAAAGCAAGGCGCAGCAGCCGCACAAAAACTGTGCGACGCTAAAGTCAACGGCGTTGCCGGTCACCTGAACTCTGGTACCACCATTCCAGCGTCCAAGATCTACAACGACTGCGGTATCCCCCACATCACCCCATCGGCGACCAACCCCAACCTGACCAAGCCTGGCTACAAAACCACCTTCCGTCTGCTGGCCAACGACAACGCGCTGGGCGCTGGTTTGGCTTTCTACGCGGCTGATGGTTTGAAGCTCAAGACCGTGGCTGTCATCGACGACCGTACCGCCTACGGCCAGGGCGTAGCTGAAGTGTTCAAGAACACCGCTAAGGCCAAGGGCATGACGATTGTGGACGAGCAGTTCACCACCGACAAAGCCGTTGACTTCATGGCCATCTTGACCGCTGTCAAAGCCAAGAACCCAGACGCGATCTTCTACGGTGGCATGGATCCACAAGCTGGCCCCATGTTGCGCCAGATGGAACAACTTGGCTTGACCAAGCAAAAGTTCTTCGGCGGTGATGGCATCTGCACGAACGACCTGATCAAGCAATCTGCTGGCGCTAAAACGCTGGAAAACGTGATCTGCGCTGAAGGCGGCTCATCCTTGGCCAAAATGCCAAGCGGCGCCGCATGGATGAAGCGCTACGAAGCCAAGTACCCCAAGCAGTTCCAGGTCTACAGCCCGTACGTGTACGACGCAGTGTTCGTGCTGGTTGACGCCATGAAGCGCGCCAACAGCACGGATCCAAAAGTGTACACCGCTGAAATTGGCAAAACCAATTTCAAAGGCGTGACCACCACGGTGCAGTTCGAGCCAAACGGCGAACTGAAAAACCCATCGATGACCCTGTATAAGTACCAGGGCGACAAGAAGATTGCGCTGAACTAATCAGCTGCTACTTCCGAAGAAAAAAGCCACCGCGAGGTGGCTTTTTTTTGCTCAATTGGGCTGCAAACCAATAGAATATTGCGGGAGCAGCTATTATTTGTGCAGTAATCGGTGTGTGCTGTGTAGTGATCAGCGGCCAGAGCAGTGATGCTTATTTGGACCTAAAAGGCTCGCCAGTCAGTTTGCTGCCAGCCTGGATACCTTTCTTGGCAAACCAGCCTTTGTTCATCTCCAGCACGTAGCGCACTGGCTTATTCGAGCAATGGGGATCGGTGGTTTGGGGCTTCATGTCTTCCAGGTTGACGATGGTGCCGTCGTCTGCCACAAACGCGGCCGTCAAAGGCAGCAAGGTGTTCTTCATCCAAAAGCATTGCTGAGAGGGCTGCTCAAAGATGAACAGCATGCCCTCGTGTTGGGGCATCTCTTTACGCCACATCAGGCCGATCTGGCGCTGCTCGGGGGTTTGCGCCAGTTGCGTGTCTATCTGGTGCATGCCTGCTGCGAGTTTGATGCGCTGCAGTTTCATTTGCGGCTCGTCTTGGGCCGCTGCGCTCGTCGCATAGCCGGTGGCGTAGACTAGCAAGGCGAGGAGGCTGAAGGTGCGTTGGATAGCGTTCATAAGGCGACAGTCTAATCGTTTCAGGCGAAAGTGAAAAAAAAGCCCGCACAAGGCGGGCTTCTTTGAGCTTGGAAGCAAGCGCTAATTACTTAGCGGCTGGCTTGTCAGCAGCGGTTTTCTTGGCCTTCTTAGCTGCTTTGCGAGCGGCTTTCTTTTCTGCTTTGGCAGCGGCTTTGGCTTCTGGAGCAGCAGCTGGCTTGGCTTCAGCAGCAGCAGCGGCTGGCTTAGCAGCGGCAGCGGCTGGTGCGGCAGCAGCAGGTGCAGCGGCGGCAGGTGCAGCAGCGGCAGGTGCAGCAGCGGCTGGCTTAGCAGCAGCAGGAGCGGCTGGGGCAGCAGGAGCAGTAGCTTGTGCGAAAGCACCCGCGGCGAAAAGACCAGCAACCAGAGCAGCGATGAGTTTGTTCATGTCGAAATTCCTTGAGTTAACGTTACTTAGAAAGCCATCCAAAAATTGGGCGGTATGGCTGTAACGGTGCGGGTTTTCAAATGGTTGACAATCAGGGCGTAATTAATTTCCAGTTAGAATTAGGCGCAGGAAACTAAAGACATTTGCAGTGCGTTTGCACACTAAAGCTTTAGATTCACGCTACCTGTTTCATCCTTCCCCGCCCGGAGACCCACCACACCATGTATCAGCACATCAAGGTGCCCGCTGCGGGCAGTAAAATCACCGTCAACAAAGACCTGTCGCTCACTGTGCCAGATGAGCCGGTCATCCCGTACATCGAAGGTGATGGTACGGGTTTGGACATTACACCAGTGATGCTCAAAGTGGTGGACGCAGCCGTGGCCAAGGCCTACGGCGGTAAAAAGAAAATCCACTGGATGGAAGTGTACGCGGGCGAGAAGTCTACCAAAGTGTATGGCCCCGACGTGTGGTTGCCTGAAGAAACGCTTGAAGTTTTGCGCGAATATGTGGTGTCCATCAAGGGCCCCTTGACTACGCCTGTGGGCGGCGGTATCCGTAGCCTGAACGTCGCGCTGCGCCAGGAGCTCGACCTGTATGTCTGCCTGCGTCCAGTACAGTACTTCAAAGGCGTGCCTTCCCCCGTGAAAGCCCCTGAGAAAACCAATATGGTGATCTTCCGTGAAAACAGCGAAGACATTTACTGCGGGGTGGAGTTTGAATCGCAAAGCGACAAGGCCAAAAAACTCATCAAGTTTCTGCAGGATGAGATGGGTGTCAAAAAAATCCGCTTCCCCAATACCTCTGCCATCGGTATCAAGCCGGTGTCCAGCGAGGGCACCGAGCGCCTGGTGCGCAAGGCCTTGCAGTACACGATTGACAATGACCGCTCTAGCCTGACCATCGTGCACAAAGGCAACATCATGAAATACACCGAGGGTGGGTTTCGTGACTGGGCTTACGCGCTGGCGCAAAAAGAGTTTGGTGCGGTGCTGATCGACGGCGGCCCATGGTGCAAGTTTAAAAACCCCAAGACCGGCAAAGACATCATTATCAAGGATGTGATTGCTGATGCCTTTCTGCAGCAAATTTTGCTGCGCCCCGCCGAGTACAGCGTGATTGCCACGCTCAACTTGAACGGCGACTACGTGTCTGACGCGCTGGCTGCTCAGGTGGGCGGCATTGGCATCGCTCCCGGTGCCAACATGTCGGACACCGTGGCCTGCTTTGAGGCTACCCACGGCACCGCGCCCAAGTACGCAGGTAAAGACTACGTCAACCCCGGCTCCGAGATATTGTCGGCTGAGATGATGCTGCGCCACATGGGCTGGACAGCGGCGGCTGATTTGATCATCAGCAGCATGGAAAAGTCGATTACCAGCAAGAAAGTCACCTACGACTTTGCCCGCTTGATGGAGGGCGCTACCCAAGTGTCCTGCTCCGGCTTTGGCCAGGTGATGATCGACAACATGTAATCTGCCATCGGCAGGCTGAACAACGGGGCTTGGCGCCCCGTTTTTTTTTGAATTTGTGTGGTAAATACTGGTTTAAACCGGCTTGAATGTGGCATTCTTGCTACCATTTACCACCAGTCTAGCAGTGTTACACCCGACACCGTAAAATGAGAGCAATGGCTACCAAACCCCCTCCCCCTCCGGCTGAGCCCCGCACCCGCCCGTTGCAAGACGATGGTGATGGTACGGTAGTGCTTGAGCGCAGGCCCGAAAAAGTCAAACCTCCGAAAATGTACCAGGTGGTACTGCTCAATGACGACTACACGCCGATGGAGTTTGTGGTGGTGGTCATTCAAGAGTTTTTCAACAAAGACCGTGAAACCGCAACGCAAATCATGCTCAAAATCCATCTGGATGGCAAAGGCGTGTGCGGGGTGTACAGCAAAGATGTGGCGGCCACCAAGGTAGACCAAGTCACCGAGGCAGCAAAAAAATCCGGCCACCCATTGCAATGCGTCAGCGAACCCTTAAGTTAAACCCAGACGGTTTACATTTTTAAACGTTAATTCAGTAAATTCACCAGAGATATCGTTCTCCCAGTAGGTACCGCAAAAGGAATCACACCATGATCGCCCAAGAACTTGAAGTTAGCCTGCACATGGCCTTCGTCGAGGCGCGCCAACAGCGCCACGAGTTCATCACCGTCGAGCACCTGCTGCTGGCCTTGTTGGACAACCCCAGCGCCGCCGAAGTGCTGCGCGCCTGCTCGGCCAATATCGATGACCTGCGCAAGTCGTTGGCCAACTTTATCAAAGACAATACCCCCCAGGTGGCGGGCACCGACGAGGTGGACACCCAACCCACGCTGGGCTTTCAGCGCGTTATCCAGCGCGCCATCATGCATGTGCAAAGCACGGGCAATGGCAAAAAAGAGGTGACCGGCGCTAATGTGCTGGTAGCGATCTTTGGCGAGAAAGACTCCCACGCCGTCTACTACCTGCACCAGCAGGGCGTGACACGCCTGGACGTGGTCAACTTCATCGCCCACGGCATCAAAAAATCTGACCCACCCGAGCCAGCCAAAGCAGGCGAGGGCGCTGAGCAGCAAGAAGAGGGCGGTGCCAGCGAGAAGAGCGAGAAAGCCTCGCCGCTGGAGCAGTACACCGTTAACTTGAACCAAATGGCCAAAGACGGCAAGATTGACCCGCTGATTGGCCGCGAGTACGAGGTCGAGCGCGTCATCCAAATCCTCTGCCGCCGCCGCAAAAACAACCCGCTGCTGGTGGGCGAGGCCGGTGTGGGAAAAACGGCGATTGCCGAGGGCTTGGCCTGGCGCATCACGCAAAAAGACGTGCCTGAGATTTTGGGCGAAGCCATTGTCTATTCGCTGGACATGGGCGCGCTGCTGGCGGGCACCAAGTACCGGGGTGATTTTGAGCAACGTTTGAAAGGCGTGCTCAAGTCACTCAAAGACAAGCCCAATGGCATTTTGTTCATCGACGAAATCCATACCCTCATTGGTGCTGGTGCGGCGTCGGGCGGCACCCTGGATGCCTCTAACCTGCTCAAGCCTGCCTTGTCTAACGGCCAGCTCAAATGCATTGGCGCAACGACTTTCACGGAGTACAGGGGCATCTTCGAGAAAGACGCCGCCCTGTCACGCCGCTTCCAAAAAGTGGACGTGGTCGAGCCAACGGTAGAGCAAACCGTGGACATTCTCAAAGGCCTCAAGAGCCGTTTTGAAGAGCATCATAGTGTTAAATATGCGTTAGGTGCATTGCAAGCGGCGGCAGAGCTCAGCTCCAAATACATCAACGACCGCCAGTTGCCCGACAAGGCGATTGACGTGATCGACGAGGCCGGTGCTGCGCAGCGCATTTTGCCTGCCAGTAAACGCAAAAAGATCATCACCAAGGCCGAGGTGGAAGACATCGTTGCCAAGATCGCCCGCATCCCGCCCGCCAGCGTCAGCAACGACGACCGCGGCAAGCTGCGCAACATCGAGCGCGATTTGAAGAACGTGGTGTTTGGGCAAGACCCGGCGCTCGAAGCCCTAGCTGCCGCCGTTAAAATGGCACGCAGCGGCTTGGGCCGGGCCGACAAGCCGATTGGCAGCTTTCTGTTCTCAGGCCCCACCGGCGTGGGCAAGACCGAAGCGGCCAAGCAGCTAGCCAACATCATGGGCATTGACCTGATCCGCTTTGACATGAGCGAATACATGGAGCGCCATGCAGTCAGCCGCCTGATCGGCGCGCCGCCCGGTTATGTGGGCTTTGACCAAGGTGGTCTGCTCACCGAGGCCATCAGTAAAAAGCCACACGCCGTGCTGCTGTTTGACGAGATTGAAAAAGCCCATCCCGACATCTTCAACGTGCTGCTGCAGGTCATGGACCACGGCACGCTGACCGATAACAACGGGCGCAAGGCGGACTTCAGAAACGTCATCATCATCATGACCACCAACGCCGGTGCCGAGACGATGAACAAGGCCACCATCGGCTTTACCAATGTGCGCCAAGCTGGCGACGAGATGGCCGACATCAAGCGCCTATTCACCCCCGAGTTCCGCAACCGTCTGGACGCAATGGTGAGCTTTAAAGCGCTGAACGAAGACGTGATTTTGCGCGTGGTGGACAAGTTCTTGCTGCAACTAGAGACACAGCTCGACCAGAAGAAGGTGGATGCCACCTTTACCGACAAGTTGCGCAAGCATTTGGCCAAAACTGGTTTCGACCCGCTGATGGGCGCCCGCCCCATGCAGCGTTTGATCCAAGACACCATCCGCAAGGCCTTGGCCGACGAGTTGTTGTTTGGCAAGCTGGTGGACGGCGGTATCTTGACCGTAGACATCGATGCCGAAGACAAAGTGTCTCTGGACATTCAGCCACTGCCCGAGAAAAAGGGCAAAGCCAAGGCTGAGCCGGAAGAGACTGCTGCTGGTTAAAGCGCCTGCTGCAAACCTACAAAAAACCTGCTCAGAGTTGTTTGAGCAGGTTTTTTTCTTTGGGCTGGATGGTTTGCATGCATCACGCGGCTGCGTGCGTGTACTTGGTGGGCGATAGAGCGTATGCCAAACGCCCTCATGCTGGAGTACCAGAAATCGGTCGTTTGGCATACGCTCTATCGCTTGCACAGATCGTTGCGCGCTACCGGTAGTCGCCGGACAGTCTGCCAGCAAACTATGGGTAGTGTGCTACCTCGGTCGCTGCACAGTTGAGTGTTTATTGGCTGACCGATTTCTGGTACTCCAGCATGAGGGCAGAGGATAAACACTCAACTGTGCGTACGAGACACCGCCAGTGCGTTCACTGCCAGTGCGTTCACCGCCAATACGTTCGCAGGTCAAGCCTCCACCTTCACACCCTTCCAAAACGCCACGCGGTTTTTGACCATTTCGGCTTCTGGCTTGGGACTGGGGTAGTACCACACGGCATCGGCGTTGAGCTCGCCGTTGACCAGCAGGCTGTAGTAGCTGGCAGTGCCTTTCCACGGGCAGACGCTTTTGTTATTGCTAAAGCTCACATACTTTTGATCGAGCGACGCGGCTGGGAAGTAGTGGTTGCCTTCTACCAGCACGGTATCGTCGCTCTGGGCGATGATGGTGTTGTTCCAAGTGGCTTTCATATTGTGGGTTCCTTTTTAAAGCTAAATAGGCCACTAGCCCAATAAAATATTGCGGGAGCAGCTACAAAATTAATAGTAACAGATTTACTGCCCGAGTGCCTTGCGAATCTGCTCTACCCTGGCCCGGTTCACAGCGAAGTCTTTGCGGCCCACCCGGCTGGCGCTGCGCACATGGATCACGCCTGCTGGCTTGTCCAGATAGAACTCAATGTCATCGGTGAATTTAAGCAACGCTGTTGTGCACTGTGCGTAGATATAACCCACATCTTGCTGCACGACGGTCGTGCGCGGCATGGCTTGCAAGGTGGTCAGAATTTTGGCCATCTCTGCGCTGCCATCTCCCGTGATCTTGAAAGGCTCTATGGCGGAGTAGTCTTTCATCGGGTGGTCAGTCCACAAAAGGGCCTGGCTGCTCACGGAGTTATCAGTTTGGGATAGCCGTTTGAGCTTGCCGTCTTTCACACCCAGGTCAGTGGGCGCTTTGCCGCGCAGTAGGCCGAATTGGCCTGCAATGACCAGTGCCAATGCGATAAGGGCAATGGCGATAAGCAAGAGAAGGGAGTAACGGAGCATGGTGTCCTTTGATGTAATTGGAGTGCCGTGCAGGGGTGCAAGCATACCTTGCACGGTGGGTTGTATTAGGCGCAAGTATGCCACTGCTGGCCTCATTGTGGGCAGGAGATGCAGCCAAAACCATGGCGGTGAATATCTGCGCGCTCAGTAAAAAATGCCCGCTGGAGGCGGGCATTAGGAGTGGAAAACTACCAATCCCTACTTCAGGGTAAATTTGAAGGAATTGGCGGTTTTGCCTTCTGGCGTAACCACCACGAGAGCTTTAATACCTGCGGCAATCTTGAATTTGCCTTTGGCTTCCAGCTTGGTATCTCCAGCAGATGCAAGATCGGCCTGCACCTTCTCAGTACCGCTAAGCAAGGTGATTTTGCCCTTGAAACCCTTGGTCGACATGGGCTTGCCGTGCTCGTTAAGGTGCACTGCGATCAGGTCAGGCTGAGCCACCAGCTCTGCATCGAACGCTTTCCCCGCTGCGACGATGCCGCCGAATTGGGGCTTATGGTGGTCACCGCCTTCCTTGGCAGCAAAAGCGACGAATGAAGCCGTCAATCCAATGGACAGCGCCACAGTACGGATAAGAGATTTAAAGTGCATGGTGTTTCCTTTCGGGTTGGTTAAAAAACTAAATGGACAGTGAAAGGTTCATGATTTCGCAGCAACGATGGGGCTTGTGCCGCTAGGGTGCAATGGCTCTGCTGACACATCCTGTGCCACCTTATCAGACCTGTGGGCAAGCCGATACAGCAGCGGCAGCACCAGCAGCGTGAGCAGGGTGGACGACAAGATGCCGCCAATGACTACGGTTGCCAACGGTCGTTGTACCTCCGCACCCGTCCCCGTGGCAATCGCCATCGGGATGAAGCCTAATGAGGCCACCAGGGCGGTCATCAGCACGGGTCGCAAACGGGTCAATGCGCCTTCGTTGATGGCATCGTCCAGCCCCATGCCCTCTTCGCGCAGGCTGCGGATATACGAGATCATCACCAGCCCGTTAAGTACCGCCACACCGCACAAGGCGATGAAGCCGATAGCGGCGGAAATCGACAGTGGGATGCCCCGCAGCCACAGCGCAAGGATGCCGCCAGTCAGCGCAAACGGGATGCCTGTGAACACCAGCAAACCGTCTTTCACATTGCCAAACATGGCAAACAGCAGCACAAACACCAGAAGCAGGGCCACAGGCACGACGATCTCTAGCCGTTTTTTGGCCGACTGCAATTGCTCGAACGTGCCGCCCCAGGTAGTCCAGTAACCCGTGGGCACTTTGACCTGTTGGTCTAGTGCTTGCTGTGCCTCGGCTACAAATGAACCGATATCCCGGTCACGCACGTTGGCTGTCACCACCACGCGGCGCTTGCCGTTCTCACGGCTGATCTGGTTCGGGCCAGGGGCAATTTCGAACTTCGCGACGTCGCCCAGCAGCACATAGTTTGCAGGTACGCCCTCCATCATCGGCAGGCGAATAGGCAGTTGCTTGATGGATTCAATATTGGTGCGTAGATTCTCTGGTAGCCGCACTATCACGTCGAATCGACGATCACCTTGGAACAACAAGCCTGCCTCGCGGCCGCCAACCGCGATGGATAGGGCATCCTGCACCTCGTGCATATTCAGGCCCAGCCGTGCAATCTTGGTGCGGTCAATAGCCACTGTGAGCATGGGCAGACCCGTGGTCTGCTCAACCTTGACGTCCTTGGCCCCCGCAATACCGCCTAGGACTTTGGAAATCTGCTCAGCGCTCTGGTTCATGGTGTTCATGTCGTCACCAAAGACCTTCACCGCCACGTCGCTGCGCACCCCCGAAATTAGCTCGTTAAAGCGCATTTGAATGGGCTGGGTGAACTCATAGTTGTTGCCGGGCAGCTTCTCTACAGCAGCTTGAATCGCCGCCACCAAATCTGCTTTGCTGCGCTTTGGATCGGGCCACTCCGACTGCGGTTTGAGCATCACAAAGTTATCCGCAACGTTGGGGGGCATCGGGTCAGTTGCCACTTCAGCAGTGCCTATTTTGGCAAAAATTTTATCCACCTCAGGAAAGGTTTTGATCGTTTTTTCTAGCTGCGTTTGCATGTCTACCGCTTGGGTCAGGCTCGTGCCGGGTATGCGCAAGGCGTGCAAGGCAATATCGCCTTCGTTAAGGCTGGGTATAAATTCACTGCCCATGCGCGTGGCCATGAGACCGCTTAAGACCACCGACACTAAAGCGGCCGTCAAAACCACAGGCTTATTCAGCATGGACCAGCCAAGCATGGGTTTGTAGCCCTTCTTGGCCCACAGCATGAGCCAGCTTTCCTTTTCACTGATTTTATTGCCGATAAACATGGCCACTGCGGCAGGGACGAAAGTGACCGAAAGAATCATCGCGCCCAGCAGCGCGGCCACTACGGTAAACGCCATCGGGTGAAACATCCGGCCCTCAACACCGGTGAGGGAAAAGATGGGCAGATACACCACCATGATGATCAATTGGCCATAGATCAACGGGCGGCGGGATTCTTTGGCTGCCAGGAACACTTCGTGGAAGCGCTCAGTCTGTGTCAACTTGCGCCCCAAGTGGGCTTGTGTGTGCGCCAACCGCCGCACACAGTTCTCCACAATCACCACCGCACCGTCGATGATGATGCCAAAGTCCAGTGCCCCCAAACTCATCAGGTTGGCGCTGACCTTGTTGTTCACCATGCCCGTGAAGGTGAACAGCATGGACAGTGGAATCACCATGGCGGTGATGATGGCTGCGCGGATATTGCCTAAAAATAGAAACAAAATCACGATGACCAGCAAGGCACCTTCCAGCAGATTTTTCTTCACTGTGGCAATTGCTTTGTCGATCAAAATCGTGCGGTCATACACCGTTTGCGCGACCACGCCTTTGGGCAGTGATTTGCTGATTTCCCGCATCTTTTTGTCGACGGCCTGCGACACTGTGCGGCTGTTTTCTCCCAGCAGCATGAAGACGGTTCCCAGCACCACTTCCCGCCCGTTCTCCGTAGCAGCGCCCGTGCGTAGCTCTTTGCCGATCATCACATCGGCAACGTCTTTGATTTTGATCGGTACGGCTTTGGGCGCGCTGATCACAATATTGCCAATGTCCTCCAGGCTGCCTACTTGCCCGGGTGCGCGAATCAAATACTGCTCACCACGCCGTTCGATATAGCCTGCGCCCATATTGCTGTTATTGCGCTCCAGTGCTGTCACCAGGTCTGACAGCGCCAAACCCTGTGCCATCAAGCGGTCTGGAAAGGGTGCCACCTGGAATTCTTTGGAGAAGCCGCCGATGGTGTTGATCTCCGTCACCCCTGGCACGTTGCGAAGCTGCGGCTTGATGATCCAGTCTTGGATCTCGCGCAGATCGGTGGGGGTGTAGGGGCTGCCGTCGGGCTTCAAAGCGCCTTCCCTCGACTCTACCGTCCACATGTAAATTTCACCCAACCCGGTGGCAATCGGGCCCAGCGTGGGCACAATGCCAGGGGGCAGTTTTTCTTTGGCTTCCTGAATGCGTTCATTAATCAATTGGCGGGCAAAAAAGATGTCAGTGCCATCTTCAAAAATCACCGTCACCTGGGACAAACCGTAGCGTGATAGCGAGCGCGTTTCGGCCAGCTTGGGCAGTCCCGCCATGGCGGTTTCCACCGGAAAGGTAATGCGCTGCTCAGATTCAAGCGGCGAGTAGCCTGGCGCAGCGGTGCTGATTTGCACCTGCACGTTGGTGATGTCAGGCACAGCATCTATCGGCAAGCGCTGGTAGTTGTAAACACCCAAGGCTGCCATGGCGATGACGGCCAGCATCACCAGCCAGCGTTGTTCTATGGCAAAACGGATCAGTTTCTCAAACATGTAGGCGTCCTCTTAGTGGTCGTGGCTGGCACTGGATTTTCCAATGTCTGCCTTGATCACATAGCTGTTGCGGGCAGCATATTTTTCGCCCACTTCCATGCCTTTGGTGATCTCCACCATCTTGCCGTCACTGCGCCCTGTGGTCACAGGCCTGGCCTCAAAATGCTCGCCGTAGCGACCAAACACGACGGGCGCGTCACGCAGCGTTTGCAGCGCTTCTACTGAAATGGCCATGGGCACGGCGACCTGCGCGGCCACCACCTGTACTGTGACGGGCAGCCCCGGATGCCACTGGCCTTGCGGATTGCGCAGCACGATGCGCGCGGCAGCAGTGCGTGTCTGGTTGCCAATCAGCGCACCCACATAGGAGACAGTTCCCTCGGCGCTGGCGTCAAAAGCGGAGGACTTGAGCGTCGCTTTTTGCCCCATCTTGACCGCGTTCAGGTCTTTTGCGTAAATGTTGAAGTCAACCCACACGGTCGATAAATCAGATACGGTAAAGATGTGACCATCTTCTTTGACTACTTCACCCACCGAAATTTTCTTGACCGTGACCAAGCCATCAATTGGGGAGCGAATATCGTAGCTGGTCAAGCCGCCCGTATTGGAGGATGCTGGTGCGCCAAGCGAGGCGAGCTTCTGGCGTGCCAGTTGCTCGGCAATCTCGGCCTCTTGCAAGGCCTGCAGTGCCTGCAGGTAATCTTGTTTGGCAGATATTTTTTCTTCCCACAAGGTTTTTTCTCTCTCAAAAGTGGTGCGAGCCATAGCCAAGCGTTTGCCCGTGGCCTGTAGCTCACTACGTTGGTCAGCCAACCATTGGCTCGACACCACGGCCAGCACCTGTCCCTTGCGAACCCGCTCACCCATACCGACAGCGACCGATTGCACCAGCCCGGTAAGGCGCGGGACCACTTGCACAGAGCGATCCTGGTTCAGGCCAATCTCGCCTGTGAATTCCAAAATGGATTGGATGCTGGCGGGGCCTACCACGGCCACATCTACACCGGTACTTTGTGCCTGTGCTGGAGACATGGTGACGCGAGCCTCAACTTGCTCGTAGTCAAATATGTAGGGCTTACCGTCGTACTGTGACAGGATTTGTGCAGAGAACGAGTGCGGCTCCTCCACAGTGCCTTTGGCTTTCAGGTAATCACCCTCGGGTGCAAAAACAAACTCTTGTGGTTTGCGGCCCAGCCGTTCTATGGTGAGCGTGACATTGCTCAAATTGGGCGCGATGGGTTTGCCGTTCTTATAGGTGTAAATGCGAAATTCTGGTTCGACATTGGTCTCGAAGATCGTCACCTCCAGGCCATAACCCGCCTCCACAAACAGCTTGCCGCCCTTGGGCCCTTTGGTGGGTGTGCCTTCCTTGTGCTCACCGTCGCTATGTCCTGCGTGGTCTTTGTGGTCATCGGCTTTGCCAGTCATGGGCTTGGCATCGCTGTGCGCAGCTGCGCCATGGCCATGGCCGTCGTCTCCTGTGGGTTTCTCGGTGCGCAGCAGATACGCACCAGCGCCAACCCCCAGCATCAAAATTGCTGCTACCAAGATCAGTTGCTTCACGTTCTTACCTGTCGATGATTTTCTAAATGGTGTGGCCATGGTCAACTCCTATGGTTTCTGTTCGGTGGAAGCATCGCCCACCAAGCGTTCGATTTCGGATGCGGCTCGGTGCGTTTCTGCAACGGCACGCAGGTACTGCGCTTTGGCTTGGATCAGTGTGCGCTGCGCATCCAAAGTTTCTAAAAAACTGAATTTGCCCGCATCAAAGCCCTTGCCAGCGGCTTCATACGCGCTCTGCGCACCAGGCAACACCTCGGTGCGCAAGGCCTCTGCTTCTGTGCGGGCTGTGAGCCAACGTTCGCGGGCCTGTAGGGCATCGCTTTGCAAACGAAGACGTTGGGCCGTGATTTCGTCGCGGGCTTTGTCTTCCCGGCGCAGGGCTTGCATCAGATTGCCCTGATTGCCATCCAAAAAAGGCAGAGGTATGCTTACACCGAACAAAATTTGATTGGATGCCCCGGGCGCTACTTTCACCCCCAAACTGACGGTGGGGTCTGGTGTGCGCTTGGTTTGTTCAATCCGCGTGAGTGCAGTGCGGCGCTGTAGCTCTGCCCCAGCGCGGCGCTGGCTGGGTGATCGCTCCACGCGCTGGTCTAGCGCGGTGGCAGAAGGCACGTCTGCAAGGTCCAGCACGTTGCCGTCCACCCCCTCAAAACGCGGCACCGCGTTGCCCCACAGTGCAGAGAGTTTTTGCCTTGACGTGCGCAAATCGCCTTGCGCTTGGGCGAGTTCGATTTTCACCTGGGCCTGTGCCACGCGGGCTTTCGTTTCCTCTACGGGAGAGATTTTTCCAGCAATCACCCGTTTGCCTGTCAGGTCAGTGACGCGCTGCGAGAGAGCAAGGGTTTCCTGTGCAAGGCGGATACGCTCTTGTGCAGTGAGCACGTCAAAGAATACTCCGATCACTGCTGCGCGCACTTCTGCCTGCCGTTGGTTCAGCTCGGCATTTGCAAGGTCGCGGGCACGCTGCGATGCGTCAATGCGTGCCTGCCGCTTGCCACCCAACTCGATGGGCAGGTTGATTTGCAAGGCACTGCTGCGGTCAGCGCTGCGGGTGCCTTCCTGCACAAAAGAAAGCTCAGGGTTTGGGCGCGCCCGGCCTTGCACCAGCCCACCTTCTGTGGCCTCGTATTCCCGCCTTGCGACGGCAATCTCAGGGTTGTGGGCCAGCGCCAGACGGACCGCTGTAGCCAAGTTCACCACCCCAGCAGGCTCAGTGAATGGCGCATACTGAACACTTTGGCGGGCACTGCCAGCGCCGATGTCGGGCAGTACTGCCTGCGCTACGCTGAGCCCTGTCGCGGTGGACAAGGCTGCAAAAGTGAGCGGCAAAAAACTAGAAAGAAACGCGGGTTTGCGCATCGAATTCCCTTGAATATTGAAAAATAATCGGAAAAAATTCGACGGAAAGTCAGTGGTTCAGAACTTCAATGCAATGAGGAGTGACCGTCTCGCCGAATTAGACGAGGCGAGACCAGTTAGGACGGTCGGGGGGTGACAAGATAGCCGACACCAATGGCCGCAAGTGCGGGGTGTTGTCGTTCGCTGCTACGGTGAGTTCTGGCGTGCTGGGTGCGTTAACCAGTACAGCGCCACAGCACACGTGGCAAACACTACAATCGGCATCCACCGCCAGCACAGGCTTGTCTGATTTGATATTTTCATCGGGGTGGGATACGTCCAGATGGCGGTGCTCATGGTGGCCAAAGTGCTGTGCCGGAATGCCAGTTTCATGCTGGCAATAGCTACCCGCCGCAGCCCAAGCAGCTTGCAGAGGTAAAAATACCATAAGTAAGATGGTGAACCAGCGACGCATAGAATAATTGTAGCAGCTATAGTTTTGCCTGTTTTGCTCAGGGTATTGCATTAAGTTAGAGATTGTTTCGTATCTGGCAAATGCCTAGGTTGCAAAAACGGATGCGAAGGGGATTGGCTACGCCCGACCAGAAATCGGTCGGTCAGCATGCACTTCGCGTGCGACCAAGCCCGATGCAAGCTAAGGTGTTTATCGACTGACCGATTTCTGCTGCTGCTTTGAAGATGAATAACACTGACAATAACTACCAACGCCACTCTATTGCGCATGCAATGTCACTATAAATTCAGTAGCTTCTCCCGCAATATTCCAGTGGGCTAAAGGCCTATTTGGTTCCAAATATACGGTCTCCCGCATCGCCCAGGCCGGGCATGATGTAGCCATGGCTATTGAGCTCGCGGTCAATCGCGGCGGCGTAGATAGCCACATCAGGGTGCGCCTTTTGCATCGCGTTCACGCCCTCGGGGCAGCCTACCAGGCAGACAAATTTAATGGACTTGGGTTTGAGCACTTTGAGCCGGTCCACTGCGGCAATGGCTGAGTTGCCGGTTGCCAACATGGGGTCTACCATCACGATATCGCGCTGCTCCATGTCTTGCGGCATTTTGAAATAGTATTCCACCGCCTGTAGGGTGGCAGGGTCGCGGTACAGGCCAATATGCCCCACCCGCGCGCCAGGCACCACGCTGAGCATGCCTTCCAAAATACCATTGCCGGCGCGCAAGATACTGACAAACACCAGCTTTTTTCCGTCAATGACTTTGCCAGTCATCTTCTCCATTGGGGTCTTAATCTCAATGTCTTGCATCGGCATATCGGCCGTCACCTCGTAGGCCATGAGCATGGATATTTCATTGAGCAAGCAGCGAAAGGTGTTGGTCGATGACTCTTGCCTGCGCATGAGGGTGAGCTTGTGCTGCACCAGCGGGTGGTTGACGACGTAGACGTTGTTTTTGTAATGGGTGAGCATGGCCGTGAAACATTTTTTCGGTTGTTATAAAACCAACATCTTGCTGGGATATGGGGGAATACGCAAGAGCTATGCCACTTAAACAGACGGGTATTTTTTGGATGTCGGGCACCAGGGGTTTGATCGCCCAGGCGCTTGGGCGGTCGAGCGTGCTGGGCGCGCGCAGGTGCAAGACACGCTGGGTTGGAGGGGTGGTGGTTGCACTGCGCGCGCCCAGCACGCTCGACCGCCCAAGCGCTTGGCTTGGACGGCGTAGCGGCATAAAGGGGGAGTTGTCGGCGATAGGCCGACACGGAGGACAGCCGCGGAGCCGTCCAAGCCAAGCGCCTGGGCGATCAAACCCCTGGTGCCCGACATCCAAAAAATACCCGTCTGTTTAAGTGGCATAGCTCTTGCGTATTCCCCCATATCCCAGCA
>JANMTF010000375.1:0-23602 GCA_031390175.1 Polaromonas sp. | reverse complement strand
GTCGCAGGCCACGATTGGACTGCGACGGGAACCCTGTTGTCCGCTTTACCTGAGAGATTCACGCTGGCGATGCAGCGCTTGCCCCTTCGGTGGGTTTCTTGAGCTTCAAAAAACCTCTCTCCAACAGAATCAAATCAGCCTGTCCTTTTGCCTGAGCGTTTGCAGATGCCGCCACTTGCGGTGTCCACTGCGCCTTCGGCGGTTTCTGTGCGGAAACTCTCTCCAAGCTGTGCGTATTCTAACCAATTGGTGGGCGGGAAAGTTGATCTTTGCAACGGAGTTTTCCGCGCTTTGCTGCGGCATACTCTGAGCATGCTGGATGTAAAAAAATATTTCCCTTTTCTTGGCTGGCCGCGCCCTCATGCGGCTTTGCTGCGCGGTGAGCTGATGGCGGGCCTGACGGTGGCGCTGGTGATGGTGCCCCAGTCGGTGGCCTATGCGGGTCTTGCGGGCATGCCCTTGATTACCGGGCTGTATGCGGCGCTGTTGCCTGCTTTGATTGCGGTGTTGTTTGGTAGTTCAACCCGCCTGTCGGTAGGGCCTGCGGCGCTGACTTGTGTGCTGATTGCCGCCTCGCTCAACGGTCTGGCGGAGCCGGGCAGCGCGCAGTGGGTCAACCTGGCGGTGTGGTTGGCGATTCTGTCTGGCTTGATGCAATTGGCATTGGGCATGCTCAGCCTGGGCTGGCTGCTGAACTTGGTGAGTTCACCTGTGTTTACCGGCTTTACCCAAGCGGCCGCGCTGCTCATCATGGCATCGCAGTTGCCCGCATTTTTAGGCTTGCAAGGGCAGTTGGCCAGTTTGCTCGATGCCCCGCGTTTTGACTTGGCAGCACTGGGCTTTGGCGTGGTGTCGCTGGCCCTGCTGATCTTAGGCAAGCGTTACGCGCCGCGCCTGCCTATGGTGTTGTTGGTGGCGGGTGCAGCGGCGTTGGTCAGTTGGAGTAGCGGCTATTCCGCCAGCGGCGGGGCCATTATTGGCGCGCTGCCAGCGGGCTTGCCCAGCCTGTACTGGCCCAGCCTCCCAGCATCTGGCATGCTGGTGGCCCTGCTCGTGCCCGCCAGTGTGATTGCCTTGGTGAGCTTTTTGGAAACCGCGTCGAGTGCCAAAATAGAAGCATTGAAGGACGGCAAGCTGTGGAACACCAACCAGGACTTGATCGGCCAAGGCCTGGCCAAACTGGCCAGTGCATTCAGCGGCAGTTTTGCCACCAGCACCTCGTTCTCGCGCTCGGCCATTACGCTCAAGGCGGGGGCTAAAACGGGCTGGTCGGGCCTGGCTACCGTCACCTGTGTGCTGCTGACTTTGCTGGTGTTGATGCCTCTTTTGCACCATGTGCCACGCGCCGTGCTGGCGGCGGTGGTGATCAATGCCGTGATGGGCATGGTCAAGCCCGAGCAGTGGGCCTGGCTGTGGCGCATTGACCGCATGGAGGCTGTGACGGCTGCCGTCACCTTTGTGGTGACGCTGCTGACCGCACCGCGCATTTACTGGGGCGTGCTGGCGGGGGTGGTGATGGGTTTAGTGCATTTTTTGCTGCTGCGTTTGCACCCGCGCATCATCGAGGTGGGACTGCACGGCGACGGCAGTATGCGCGACCGCCATTTGTGGAAGCTGCCGCCCCTGGCCAACAAGCTCTATGCTTTGCGCATGGATGCCGAGCTGGACTTTGCCTCGGCCAGTGCGCTGGAGCGCGCCATTACCGAACACTTGACCCAACACCCTGAAGTGCACCATGTATGCCTGTTTGCCCAGCCCATTAACCGCATCGATGCCACCGGGGTGGAGGTGTTTGGCCAACTGTGCGCCGCATTACACGCGCATGGTGTGGCCTTGCACATCAGTGGTATCAAGCTGCCCGTAGAGACGGTGTTGCGCAAAGCCGATGCATTGCCAGTGGGGCCGCTGCTGCATATGTACCGTACGGATGTGGATGCACTCAGGGCGCTACGCAATATCTGAGCTGACCTAGAATGCAGCATTCCCAATGCAATAGGTTGCAGTGGGTGGCTCAAACTCTGAACTCAATGGATATCTGACTATGTACAACATGACACGTAGACACGCCGCGCTACTGCTGGGCACGGGGCTGGTAGCTCCAGTGAGGGCCACTGCGCAAACTTGGCCCGCCAAGCCCATCAAGCTGGTAGTGCCCTTTCCGCCCGGTGGTTTGATCGACAATATGGCGCGTTTGATCAGCCAGCGTTTGGCACTAGAGCTGGGCCAACCCGTGGTGATTGACAACAGGCCCGGTGCGGGCGGCAACGTAGGCGCTGCCGAGGTAGCGCGCGCTGCGCCAGACGGCTACACCTTGCTGATGGCCTCGCCGCCGCTCACCATCAGCCCGGCCCTGTACGCCAGCATGCCTTATCAGCCCGAGCAGATCATGCCCGTGGGGCTGATCGGCCGTGTGCCCAATGTGCTGTTGGTCAGCCCCAAGAGTGGAATTAACAGTGTGGCCGATTTGTTGGCGCGGGCCAAGCAATCACCTGGCACAATGAACTACGCCTCCAACGGCAACGGCACCTCACTGCACCTGAGTGCCGAGCTGCTTAAAAGCACCTCGGGCGCTTTTATCACCCACATTCCTTACAGAGGCGCGGCGGCGGCAGTCACAGGCCTGATCGCCGGGGAGGTGGACATGATGTTTGAAAACCTGCCCTCGGTGCTGGGGCAAATCCAAAGCGGCAGCGTCAAGGCGCTGGCCGTCACCACCCGCGTGCGCAGCAAAACCGTAGCCACCGTGCCTACGCTGGCCGAGTCTGGCATGAGTGAGTTTGATGTCAGCGCCTGGTTTGGCGTAGCCGCCCCGGCAGGCACGCCTGCGGGTGTAGTGGCGCGGCTGGAGCAGGCGCTGGAGAAGATTGCGCGCGACGCAGAAATAGCCCGCACGATGGAGTCGCGCGGAGCCGATGTGGGCTTTTTGAACGCATCGCAAATGGGTGCATTCATGGCGGCTGATGCAGCCAAGTGGAAGCGTGTGGCGGCGTATGCCAAGATTACTTTAGGTTAAGCAGGTGGTTTGATGACTTCAAAAAACGAACTGAAAATTGGACTCATCGGCCTGGGTGCCATGGGCAACGGCATGGCGCAGTCGCTGCGCCGCGCGGGGCATGCGCCCCAGGTGTTTGATGTGCGCATGGAGGTAGCCAAAGCCTTTGCCAAAGATGGCGGTACCGCCAGCGCATCGCTAGCGGCACTGGGCGCGGCCTGCGACGTGGTGGTGTCGGTCGTGGTGAATGCCGAGCAAACAGAGGCGGTGCTGTTTGGCATCAACGGCTGCGCGGCCAGCATGAAGCGCGGCAGCGTGTTTGTGATGTGCTCTACCGTAGACCCTAACTGGTCGATTGCGCTGGAGGCGCGTTTGGAAAAACTGGGCATTCTCTATATCGATGCACCCATCTCCGGCGGCGCGGCCAAGGCCGCCAGCGCGCAGATGACGATGATGACCGCAGGCAAACCCGAGGCCTATGCCAAGGCCGAGGTGTTTTTAAACGCCATGGCCGCCAAGGTCTACAAGCTGGGCGACAGCGCAGGCGCGGGCAGCAAGGTGAAAATCATCAACCAATTGCTGGCGGGTGTACACATTGCCGCCGCCGCCGAAGCGATGGCCTTGGGCCTGCGCGAGGGCGTAGACCCGGCTGCGCTGTACGAGGTCATCACCCACAGCGCAGGCAACAGCTGGATGTTTGAAAACCGCATGGCCCATGTGCTGGCGGCGGACTACACGCCGCTCTCCGCCGTGGATATTTTTGTCAAAGACTTAGGATTGGTGCTGGACATGGCGCGCGCCAGCAAGTTCCCGCTGCCGCTGTCTTCCACTGCGCACCAGATGTTTATGCAGGCATCGACCGCAGGCTTTGCCAAAGAAGACGACAGCGCCGTCATCAAAATATTTCCCGGCATTGAACTGCCCAAGAAGACTGCCGTATGAGCATCCAACTAGGCTGTATAGCCGACGACTTTACGGGCGCTACCGACCTGGCTAACAACCTGGTGCGCGCGGGCATGCGGGTGGTGCAAACCAATGGTGTGCCTACTGCTCCCTTAGCGGCGGATGTGGATGCCGTGGTGGTGGCGCTCAAGTCGCGCACCATTGCGCCTCAGGAGGCGGTGGCGCAGTCTCTACAGGCATTAAATTGGTTAAAAAACGCAGGCAGCCAGCAGATATATTACAAGTATTGCTCTACTTTTGATAGTTTGTATGGGGCGGATGGGTCTGACCGGCGTGGCAATATTGGCCCAGTGACTGAGGCGCTGATGGACGCACTGGGCACCGATTTCACCATTGCCACGCCCGCCTTCCCGGACAACGGGCGCACGGTGTTCAAGGGGCATTTGTTTGTCGGTGATGCGCTGCTGTCTGAGTCGGGCATGCAAAACCATCCGCTCACGCCCATGCGCGATGCCAACCTGGTGCGGGTGCTGCAAGCGCAGTGCCAGCGCAAGGTGGGGCTAATGGACTACCGCACGGTGGCGGCGGGTGCAGAGGCTGTGCGCGCGCGGATTGAAGCGCTGCGTGGCCAGGGCGTAGGCATTGCGATTGTGGATGCCGTGTCGAATGACGACTTGATGCACTTGGGGCTGGCTTTGAAAGGCAGCCCGCTGGTCACCGCAGGCTCGGGCGTGGCGATTGGTTTGCCGCAGAATTTTGGCATCCAAACCTCGGCCCAGTCGGCAACCTTGCCCAAAGCGCAAGGCCTGCAAGCGGTAGTGTCGGGCAGTTGCTCTCAAGCTACCAATGCACAGGTCACCGCTTGGCAGGCCGCAGGCCTACCGCACAAGGCTCTAGACATGGCGGCGGTGCTGGGCTCTGACGCACAACACAGCGCAGCGGTGCAGAGCGTGCTGGCCTGGGCCAAGCCCTTGCTAGCGAAAGGCCCCGTGCTGGTGTATTCCACCGCCGATGCGCAAGCTGTTAAAAGCACGCAAGCTACTTTAGGTTCTGAGACTACAGGCGCGAGGGTAGAGCAAGCACTGAGCGCGATTGCCAAAGGCTTGGTGGCGCTAGGAGTGCAGCAGCTCGTGGTGGCAGGTGGCGAGACCTCCGGTGCCTGCGTGCAGGCCCTGGGAGTGCAGCAGATGCAAATTGGCGGCCAGATTGACCCGGGCGTGCCCTGGTGCCACGCCCACGCGGGAGCGGCAGGTAAAGACCTGCACTTGGCACTGAAATCAGGCAACTTTGGCGCAGCAGATTTTTTTGCCAAAGCCTTCAAGCTGCTGGAGCGTGACTAAGTTGTTTGCTCTTCGTGACGGCCCATTGAACCTCTTGCTCCCTCTCCCGCAAGCGGGAGAGGGCTGGGGTGAGGGCCAGAGCGAAAAGTTATCATTCAAAAGTGACAAACCCCTAAGCCCATGACCCCATTGACCGAAACCCAAGCCCGAGAAGAAATCTGCCGCGTCGGCAAAAGCCTGTTCGAGCGTGGCTACGTGCACGCCACGGCCGGCAACATCAGCGTGCGCCTGGACGACGGCTACCTCATCACTCCCACCGATGCCTGCCTGGGCTATCTCGACCCCGCGCAGTTATCCAAACTCAGCTTTGACCTGCAGCACATCAGCGGCGCAGTAGCTAGCAAAACCATAGCTCTTCACGCTAGTATTTACAAGGCTAGCAGGCTATTTGATGCACAAACCGCCTGTGTCATCCATACCCACAGCACGCACTGCGTCGCCATGAGTCTGCGCACGGCTGAAACGTCTAATTCGCCTGAACTGCAGGCCGAGCTGCTGCCCGCCATCACACCGTACTTTGTGATGAAGGTCGGCCATGTGCCGCACATCCCCTACCACCGCCCCGGCGACCCTGCGGCTGCAGAGCGGGTGGCGGATACCATCACTCGCTATGGCCAGGCTGGCACGCCCATCCGCGCCGTCATGTTGGCAAGGCTAGGCCCCAATGTGTGGCACACCAGTCCCGCCACCGCCATGGCAGTGCTGGAGGAGCTGAACGAGACCGCCAAGCTGATGCACCTCAGCAATCCCGCTCCTTCACCATTGACGGAGTCCCAAATCCAAGAGCTGCGCACCACCTTTGGTGCGCGTTGGTAGCGGTGGGGATTTATCGCAAAAAGCGCAGAAAATTCGCAAAAAACGCCAAAATTTAAGAAACTTGGAACGACGGCCTGAAACAGATAATGGATAGCAAATTCGAGTTTTTTGCGCTTTTTGGCCTTCTATTTTGCGTTTTTGCGTTACCTCGTATTCCAACCCATTCCAACCCACCCCACTCCTTTATCGAGACTTAATATGCCCCAATTCGCCGCCAACCTGTCGATGATGTACGTCGAGCTGCCATTCCTGGACCGCTTTGAAGCCGCCGCCCAAGACGGCTTCAAAGCCGTAGAGTTTTTGTTCCCCTACGCCTACGAGGCCAAAGAACTCGCCGCGCGCCTCAAAGCCCACGGCTTGCAGCAAGTGCTGTTCAATTTTCCGCCCGGTGGTACTGATGCGGTGTCTATCGATGCGGCCTGGAACAACAACACACGCGGCATCGCCTGCATTCCCGGGCGCGAGGCCGAGCTGCTGGCTGGCCTGGAGATTGCCCTGCGCTACGCCGATGTGTTGCAGTGCCCCCGCCTGCACATGATGGCAGGCCTGTTGCCCGCCGGGAAAGACCGCTCCGATGTGCGAAAAACCTATGTCAGCAATGCGCAAGCAGCTAGCAAATTAGCAGCAAAGCAGGGCATTAATATCCTGCTGGAGCCGATCAACACCCGCGACATCCCCGGCTTCTTCCTCAATCGCCAAGACCATGCGCACGATTTGATTGCCGAAATTGGCCAGCCCAACGTCAAAGTGCAGATGGACTTGTACCACTGCCAAATCGTCGAAGGCGATGTGGCCATGAAGATCCGCCAGTACCTGCCCACCGGTAACGTAGGCCACTTTCAAATAGCAGGTGTGCCCGAACGGCACGAGCCCGATGTGGGCGAGATGAACTACCCGTATCTGTTCGATGTCATCGACAGCTTGGGCTACACCGGCTGGATCGGTTGCGAGTACAAACCACGCCAGAGTGGTCAACCTGGAGGCACATCCGCAGGGCTAGGCTGGTTAAAGCCGTATTTAGAGTAAGAATACGGCTTTAGTCCAATATATTATTGCGGGAGCAGCTACCTATTAAATAGCAAAACTATTTCTTGTAAACCAAGTCTCGTAAGAACAAACTCAGCTCAGGGACATACGTGACCACCATCAAGCAGCCCAAGATCACCAGTACAAAAGGCAGTAGATAGGGGATGATGCGGTCCAGCGAGATGCGTGCCACGGTGCAGGCGGCGAACAGGTTCACACCAAAGGGCGGTGTGATCATGCCCAGCGCCAGGTTGACCACCATCACCAATCCAAAGTGGATCGGGTCAATGCCAAAGTGGATGGCCACGGGTGCCAAAATAGGAGCGAGCACGATGATGGCGGCGCTGGTCTCGATGAACATGCCGATGAGAAACAAGGCCACATTGACACCCAACAAAAAGTAAGCCGGTGTTTCCAGTACCTGTTTGAGCCAAATACCAATCGCGTCAGGCACGCCCGCACGCGTGATGAGGAAAGCGAACAAGCCTGCATTGGCGATGATGAACATGATCACCGCTGAAGAAATGACCGATTTGCGCAAGATGGAGTACAGATCTTTGACACCAATTTCTCGGTAGATCAGCATGCCCACTACCAGTGCATAAAACACCGATACGGCTGAGGCCTCTGTGGGTGTAAAGATGCCGCCGTAAATGCCGCCCAGGATGATGACCGGCATCATCAAGGCCCAACTGGCTTGCCAAGTAGCTTTGCCAAAACCCAGACGGCCATCGCCATCGTTTTTGCCCCACCCTTTGATGCGGCAATAGATGTGCACAAACAACATCAGTGCAATGCCGATAAAAATACCGGGTCCAAAGCCTGCAATGAACATTTCACCAATCGACACTTCGGCGCTCACACCGTACAAAATCATGGGAATGCTGGGCGGGATGATCACGCCCAATTCGGCGGACGTTGCTTGCAAGGCGGCCGCGAAGGGGGTAGGGTAGCCGTGCTTGATCAGAGCGGGGATCAAGATGGCACCGATAGCAAAGGTGGTGGCTACCGATGAGCCTGATACCGCTGCAAAAATCATGCAGGTGAGCACACAGGTCATGGGCAAACCGCCTTGCACACCGCCCACAATGGATTTGGCAAACTCCACCAAGCGGCGCGAAATGCCACCCGTCTCCATGATGTTGCCTGCGAGAATAAAAAACGGAATCGCGGCTAAGGGGAATTTGTTGATCGAAGAGAACATCTCTTTGACCGAAATCAGCATATTGGCGTTGCCGATCTGGATGCCAATAATGGCCGATAAACCAATCGATACGGCCACAGAAATAGTGAGTGCAAAGCACAGCACCATCGTCAAAATCATCACGGTGCTCATAATGGCCTCCCACGCGCGGCACTGCGTGTCCTCGCTGCCCTCCCAAGGAGGGCGTTCGCGCCTTGGAGCGGTCCGGCGGCGCTCATTGCGCGGTCTCCAGCTCTAAACGCTGGGGGTCCAGCAAATTACCCACAATACCGACGATGCAAAAAAGCCCACCGACAGGCATGGCCAAGTAGGCCCAAAACATCGACACGCCTTCCAGGCCAATAATCGATTGCACCGAACCGCGATTGGCATAGTTCCAGCCCCAAAAGATGATGATGCCAATGAGCAGCAAAGCGGAGCCGCAGACCACAAAATCCAAAATGCGTTTGAGCTTGGGCGGGCTCCAGCGGTAGAGCACATCTACGCTCACCATCGCTCCTTGGCGGAATGCCGTGGGGATACCCATAAACACCATCCAGATCAAACTAAAGCGGATGAGTACCTCGGTCCACTCCGCAGGCTGCTCCAAAACAAAACGGGTGATGATTTGGAACATACCAAGGCAGGATGCAATCACCAGCATCGCGCAGGCTACCAGCATGGAGAAGGTATTAATCCAGCGCTCGAACTTAAGGAAGGTGTCTTTCACGGAGATGTCGCAGTCTTTATAGAAATAGCGCCCATTTCGTGTGCGAAATGGGCGCTAGATGCTACCAGGTAGTTGGCTGAAATTACTTCACTGCACGAATTTTATCGAGTGTCTCTTTGCCAAACTGCTTTTCAAACTCAGCGTTGACGGGTGCCAGGGTAGCCACAAACTTGGCTTTGTCCACGTTTTCTACGACGCTCATGCCTTTGCTTTTCAGCTCGGCTACGCCTTTGGAGTCGTCCTCGTCCACGCGTGCACGGTTAGCTTTCGCGGCTTCTTTCGCAGACTCCAGGAATGCTGTCTTGTCGGCGGCAGAGAGTTTGTCAAACGCCGCCTTGCTCATCAAAAAGATGGCCGGGGAATAAACGTGACCAGTGAGCGACAAATGCTTTTGCACTTGGTCAAACTTGGCGGCCATGATGACCGACAGGGGGTTTTCTTGGCCATCTACCGTGCCTTGTTGCAGCGCAGTGAACACTTCAGGAAAAGCCATCGGCGTAGGCACAATGCCGAAGCCTTTGTAGGCCGCTACGTGCACCGGGTTTTCCATGGTGCGCATTTTCAGGCCTTTCAAATCGTCAGGCGAATTGACTGCGCGCTTGCTGTTGGTCATGTGGCGCACGCCGTTTTCACCCCAAGCCAAGGCTTTGAAACCTTTGGGTTCAAACTTGGCGAGCATGTCTTGCCCGATAGGGCCATCCAACACAGCGCGTGCGTGCTTTTTATCGCGGAACAAAAACGGGATGTCCAAAATACGCGCTTCAGGCACAAAGTTGGGTACCGGACCGGTGGAGGTGAACGTAAGTTCTTGGGTGCCCAGTTGCACCGCTTCAATCGACTCACGCTCGCCACCTAAAGAGCCCGAGTAAAAGGTTTGAACTTTGTAGCGGCCTGCCGTGCGCTTTTCTACCTCTTTGGCAAACACATCAATGCCCACACCTTGGTGCGAGTTTTGCGCCACTGAAATGCTGATTTTCATGGTGGTTTGTGCAGCGGCGCTGGCTACAAAACCGATGGCCAAAGTGGCGGCAAGAAATAGGTGGTTGAGTTTCATGAAAGTATCTCCAAAAATGGAATAAAAAGATGCTCAAGTATGCACGCTTTACGCTAACACAGCGTGGGGGTTTTCGCTGATGTAGGCGCGCACTACGTCGTCAAAACTATGGTCTGCGTACAGCCCCAGCGCATTGGCGCGTGGCGACGCGACGCGTGTGGGCCAAGTCGCTACGATGCGCTCAATGACGGGGTCAATCTGCCATTGGAGCAGGGAATGGGGTTTGTTGCCGCCTATGGATTTAAGCGCTTCGGCCATAGCGCCCACGTTGGTGGTCATGGCGGGCATGTTCATGGCCGTCAGCGGGCCCCAATCTTGGTTGCTGGCCTCGGCGGCGCGAACCAGCCCTTCAACGGTGCGTCCGGGGGAAGACAGTGCCACCTGCGTGCTGGCCAACACAGGCACGACTGAGGCTACGCCTGCCAAAGGCTCGCGGATCATGCCACTGAAGAAGCTGGACGCGGCCCCGTTGGGTTTGCCTGGGCGCACGCTCACCGTCATCAGGCGCACATTGCGGGCTTTTACGAAACCTTTGCGTCCAAAGTCAGCGACCATTTGCTCGCCGATCAATTTTTGTATGCCGTAGCTGGACTGCGGCGTGGGCAGCGTGGTGTCGGTCACCAGTTCGGGAAGTTGCAGCAAGGGTGTTTGGCCAAACACCGCCAGCGAGCTGGCAAACACCAGCATAGGTTGGGTTTTGAGTGCACGACAGGCTTCAAGCAGTGCGTGCGTGGCTGCAAAATTACTGCGCATGCCCAAATCAAAATCTGCTTCGCATTCGCCACTGACGGCCGCCGCCAAGTGGTAAATCAACGCCGTATCTGGGCGAGAAGCGATTAAATTTGCGGCGTGAGAGCCCGTAGTGTGAGGCGCAAGCAAAGCATTCAAATCACCCGTGACAACCTCGATGCGCGGATCGGCTGCCAGATCGGCTGGCGGCGGCGCGCGGTCGGCAAGCGTGATACGGGTAATGCGCTGGGCTGCTTGACCGTTCAAGCTCAACGAATCCTTTGCCAATAGGGTACGGGCTAACCGAACCCCTAAAAAACCTGCGCCACCGGTAATGATAATTTTCATACAACTAGTCCGTCCTTTTCTTTTTGCAATTGCATGCGCACGTAGTCTACATGCTGTCTGAGGGTGTAAATACGGTCTGTGAAATCGAGTGAAAATTTCATCTCGCTGATGTCTTGCTCCACTTGGTCTAATTTCGCGGAAGCCTCCACGATCTCTGCCGCAGTCAATTGGCGTGCCCGCAAATCACGCTCCAAATCCAGCAGCACACCATAGCGCCGGTACAGCCGGTTTTTTTCTTTGAAGTTCAGCAAACCGGGAATAGCCTTGATGATGGGTATGGCAATGGCCAGAAGCGGAATGATGATAAGCAACAAGCGCTGCAAAGCGTTAGCCGCCCAATAGGGTAAGTAACGTTGCAAGAAGGGGCGGCCATCTTTGTAATACCGTTGGGCTTCGTCAGCCAATGGGTAATCGGCGCCACGCGGGTTGGGAAACTCGGCAGGTTTATTCAGCAAGGTAGCTCCTTTATGGACATCCCGCGCTGCTTCGAGCAAAAGGTAAGCCAGTGCAGGATGCAAATCCTCACGTACCACCAAATTGGCAGTGGTGGACAGGAGCGTAATGTCTTTGGCTGGCAGATCTCGCTGCGGGTTAACCGAGCCTGCCTTGAGCGTCACCAGCGACAAGTAGGGTAGCCTGCGCGCGATACCCTCTGCATGCTCAATAGACACCAGTTGAACTTCGGGTGTATTCAACAACAATTGCACGGCTGACGTTTGCGGTGCACCGATGATGATGATGGCGTCTAGTTTTTCCGACAGCAGTGCGTTAGCTGCGGACATGCCGCCGTCAGCGCTGAAGGTGGCGTTAGCGGAGCTCACGCCATAGCTTTGCAGCAGGTCAATTGCAACTTTGCGCGTGCCGCTACCTTGCGCGCCAATGGCTACGTTTTTGCCCGCCAAAACGCCCAATCCCTGGGCTAATTTTTTAGCCAACTCGCCAGACCGAGCAAACAGCCAAATAGGTTCGTAGCCCACCACGCCCAAGGAACGCAGAGGAGTATCTTCATCAGCCTGCTGGGGATCAATCGACAAAATACCCAACCCACCTTGCACAAAGCCTATGGGAGTGCCCGCATTTAAACGCTCCAGGTTCTGCACCGAACCTGTCGATGGTTTCAGTTCTAATCTGACGCGGTTGGCTTTGAGGTAGGCCTGGTACTTCAACGCAAACTGATGCGAAGCTCCATCGATAGCGCCAGTGGTCATCTCGATCTTGCTGGGTGGCGCTGGGCTGATATATTTGGTCAGCAACCAAATAAAGACACTCAGCACCCCAATGACCGTGGCTGACAGGATATAGACTTGCTTGCGCGTAAATGATGGAATAACCATGACGCAAAGTCTAACCGTTGTGCCGCGCTATTTGTATCCAGATTAAGCCTGTGCGACAGCGGATCTTGGGTGGGTGGGCCGATTACCGGGCGCGTAAATCAAGCAATGTACTGCGTGCACGGGCGATGTGCTCGCGCAAGGTATACCAGCGATTGGCATAGCTGTTCGGCAGGTCTAGCATAGTGACTTTGGCCTCGATATCGTCCAGGCGCTTGAGCAGGTTTTTGATCTCAATGGGGCGTGAGCTGGCAGTCGGTTCGATGTCGGTTTCCAAAAACTTCAACTCTCCATAAAAGTTTTGCAAAGCTGCATTCACTTTCCAGTTGAAAAAGCTGGGGATCCACAGCAGTGCTATCAAAGTAATAAGCAAAATAGGGCCCACTCCATACATCAACAGCTCGGCAAATTGTGCCCACCAGTAGGGTAGCACCCGCTCTGTCCACGGCCTGTCACCGTTGGCCAGCGCTTGCGCGATAGGCGAGGGTGTGAAATCCACGTCACGGCTATTGGGAAACTCGCCTTGGCGTTGCAAAAAACTGGGGGCATCATGGATGTCATGGGCTGCATCTACCAGCGCGCGCTGCAATGCAGGGTGCATGGCATCGCGCACCAGCAGGTGCAAATGGGACGCTACCATGGTCAGGTCGCGTGAGGGCACGTCGCCGCGCAGCTCTATGGCACCTTGGGGTAGCACAAAAGGTTTGAGGCGTGTGTCGCGAGCTACCAGCGACGCGACCCGCTCGACACCCAAAATTTCAATGCCGGGACTGCGCATGAGTTGACGAATGCTCTCGGTTCCGTCGCTGGCTACCAACACCAGTGCATCGACACGGCCATCAAGCAATTCCTTGGTGGCTGCAACCGATGATGCCTTGGGTTCGATAAGTGCATCGCCGGGCATAAGCTTTGCATGCTTGAGTAAAAGGTGGGTAAGCTCCCAGCTCGGACTTCCCGCCACAGAGGTGGCGATACGCAGCCCTTTAAGTTGCGACAGCTGCGACACGCCTGCTATGCGGGTAAAAATCCAAACTGGCTGGCGCTCCACGGTTGCCAAGGCCACTATGCCAGGCATATCGGGTGTGGCCAACATACCGTGTGCAAAACCAGCCGATACGTCAGTTTTGGGGTCGAGCAAACGCTTGAGCGGTGCAGCCGCACCCTCGGTCGTGACGGTGTCAACACGAATCCCCTTGGGTTCCATGACATCCCTGTAGCGCAGCGCCAAGGCGGCATAGCTGCCGCCTGGCAAACCGCTGGCCATCACGAAATGCGTGGGCGGTAGTGGAAACCATACTACTGCAGCCAACCAAAGGCTGAATGCGGAGGTGCAAAGTACGGGCAAATACAGCCACCACCAGCGCTTCCTAAACAACAGGGCGAGTTTCATATCTGGGCTACCGTCCGCGTTGAGTAATCAGTTTTTGTCGCACGAAATCCGTGTGCTTTTGCAGCATAAACAAACGTTTCATAAACTCTGGCGGTGCGTCAAACTGGCTCACTGCGTTGTCTATAGTGCGCAACTGGATATTGTGTTTGGCAAAATCTAGCCCTGACAGCTTGCTGGTTTCCAGATCGTGCTCGATGAATTTAAGCTCGCCGTACCAGCGGTTCACGTAGCTTTCAATCGTCCAGCGCATAAAGGCTGGCACAAAATAGCACAGTGCCCAGCACAACAGCGCGAGTGGCAGCCCCACAAGAAAGATACGCCAAACCCATTGCGCAGCGGTTACGCTCAAGTGACTTTCAATCCAGGGTAGCCCATGCAGCAACGTGGAGCGAGCGTCGGGCGCGCTGGGAAAGTCGATACGTTTGAGGTTGGGAAAGTCCCCAGATTTGTGAAACACACCAGCGCCCTGGTGCACTTGCCTGGCTACCGAAGCAGTTAAACGTTTGAGTGCGGGGTGCAGGTTTTCGCTCACTACTACGCTGGCGATAGTGGTCAGCATGACTGAATCTTGCTCGGGGTGCAGGCCGTTTGATGTGAGGGTGCCTTGCGCCACAAGACGAGGCTCGAGATAGGGAATGCGCTCAATCAGCGCTGCGCTGCGCTTGAGGGTGACCAAGTGCACAGCAGGCTCTGCCAACATGGCGGCAACGATGGGTGCGCCGGCTGATGCTACAAAGATAGCGGCATCGATGCTGCCATTGGCCAGCGCTTTGACCGCGCCAAGCCCCGTGGTCTCTGACACCACCAGATCTTTGGGCTCTAGCCGCACCTGCTCCAGCAATTTGATGGCTACCAATCTGCTGCCGCTGCCCACTTGACCAATGGACACACGCAGACCCTGGAGTTGCAGCAGCGAATCTATATGCCTAATGCGAGAAAAAATCCAAACCGGCTCCACATCTACGTTGGCTATGGTTTGGATATTGGTGCGGTTCTCGGACGCAATAGCACGGTCAATTTGGCCAAAACCCCCTTGCACAAAACCTACCTGAGCCGGATTTTGGGTATCCCGCAATCGATCAATATTTTGAGCCGAGCCTGCTGACTCAACCACGTCTACCCTCAAGCCGTAGCCACGCATGGCTTGCGCATAGCGCTGGGCATAGCTGTAGTACATGCCGTCTTTGGCGCCAGAGGTGATGGTGATCTGGTTTGGCGCGGGTGCAAATACGCTCCAGCCCAGCCAAAAAAACAAGGCTAAGGCAATGGTGCAAGCTGGCAGAAAAATGGCCCAGACACGCAAGCGGTATATGCGACCCCAATTCATGGGGTGAGCCTGGTCAACTGGTAAATGCATTTACGCATGCGGCTTACCAGCAAACTACGTATAAGTTTAGCTTGTATTTTTAGCATGATCAGCCGATGTGTTCCTTACCTCGCGCGATAACTGAAGAGTTTTTCGCGTGCCCGCGCGCAGTGCTCGCGCAAAACGAACCAGCGGTCGGCGTACTGGTTGGGCAGTTCCAGCGCAGCCACTTGTTGTTCGATGTGGTCCAGGCGTTGCATGAGCTTCATCATCTCCATCGGTTTGGTGGTGGCTGAAGGCACGATTTCTGCCTCTAAAAACTTCAGTTCACCGTAGTAATTTTGCAATAGGGCGTTGACCTTCCAGGCAAAAAATTTGGGGATCCACATGAGCATGAAAAATGCGAAAATCAAAATAGGCAAGACTGCGTACAGCAACAGTTCGGCCAGCTGTGCGTACCAGTAAGGCAGCAGCTGCTCCATCACAGGGCGTTCACCCGCCGCCCATGTTCGGGCTACTGCAGAAAGGGCGTAGTCGACATCGTGTAGGGCAGGGTATTCGCCTGAGTGCTGCAAAAAACTGGGAGCCTCGTGCAATTCCTGGGCGGTATCGAGCAGTACGCGTTGAAGCGCAGGGTGCATCGTCTCACGCACAATCAGGTGCAGGTTGGCGCCCAGCATCGTCAAGTCGCTCGCTGGCACATTGCCAAGCAGCTCTATGGAGCCTTGGGGCAACACAAACGGCTGGAGCCTTGGCTCGCGTGCCCTCAGCGCCGAAATGCGTTCCACCCCCACCATATGGATACCTGGGGTACGGCTCAAAGCGCGCATGGCCTGGGCTTCGCCGTTGGCCACAATGACGGCTACATCCACCTCGTCGTCCATCAGGTCGTTAGCGGCATCGGCATAAGTTTTGGCTTCTCGCAAGACGACGTCGGTCGCGCTCAGTCTGGCGTGTGCCAGCAAGAGTTGAGTTACCGCCCAGCCCGGGTTACCTTGGCCCGCCGTGCCGATGCGCAGCCCTTTGAGCTGCGCCAGCTCAGTCACCTTGCCTTGGCGGGTAAATACCCACACCGGTTGGCGCTCAATCGCGGCCAGTGCCTCTACCCCGCTTGATGTACCCGTATTAAACAATCCAGAGGCGAAGCCTGCCATTACCTCACTCTTGGAATCGGCCAGTCGCTTTAACGGGCCTGATGCGTCCTCGGTAGTGACGATCTCCAGATGAATGCCACGCTCTTCCAATTGTTTGCGGTAACGGTCGGCGATGTTGGCGTAGCTGCCTTGTGGCAAACCTACAGCCATGACCAAAGTCGATGGCGGCAGCGGCAACAGGACCACGGTGCAAAACCAGATAGACAAGGCAGAATACATCACGACGGGCAGGTAAAACAGCGCCCAACGCATGCGAAATAGAAGGATGAGTTTCATACGATGGTTTGCAGCAACTTATCGGCCTTGCCGGGCAGACAGCTTATGGCGTACAAATTCAATATGCTGGCGCAGCATGTATACACGCTGCATAAAGTCCTGCGGGGGCGCAAACTTGCTTAAGGCCGTTTCAACGTTTTGTAGCTGTTTACCAAAGCGCACGGCTTCCAGGGCGGACGGTTTGCCTTGCTCTATGTCATATTCAATGAATTTCAGCTCGCCGTACCAACGGTTGATATGGGACTGCAGTAACCAGCGCAGGTAGGCTGGCACGACACTGCATACCAACCACGCCAATACCAGCAGGGGTAAAGCCAACAACAGGAATCGCCAAAACCATTGCGCTTGGTTCAGGCTCAGCTTTTGCTCGATCCAGGGCAGCCCGTGCAGCAAGGTCGTGCGGGCCTCGGGTGCAGTAGGGAAGTCCGCTTGTTTAAGTGTGGGGAACTCACCGGCTCTGCCCAGTAGGGTGGTTTCGTTGTGGATTTCCATAGCCGCTGCAGTGGTCAAACGTTTGATGGCGGGATGCAGGTTCTCGCTGACCACCACACTGGCCAGGGTGGTCAGCAGCATCATGTCTCTGGCAGGCTGTGCAGAAGCGTCGTCCAGCATACCTTGGGCTATCAGCCGGGGCGCCAGATAGGGCAGGCGCTCAATCAGCGCCGCGCTGTGCTTGAGCTGCACCAAATGCACACCCGGTACGCGCAACATGGTTTTCACGATCAGGGCTTTGGGCGCCGCTACAAAAATAGCCACATCCAGGCGGCCCTCTTCCAAGGCTTTAGCCGCAGCCAGGCCTGACGCCTCGGACAACAACACATCTTTGGGTTCCAGGCGCACTTGAGCGAGGAGCTGCACAGCCATAGCGCGGCTGCCACTACCTTGTGCGCCTAACGATACCCTCAAGCCCTGCAATTGCGTCAGTGAGTTCAAGCTGGGGATGCGCGAAAAAATCCAGACGGGTTCTATATCGATATTCGCCACAATTTGGATACCGGTGCGGTTTTCGCCCCTTTTGATGCGCTCCAACTGACCAAAACCGCCCTGCACAAAACCCACTTGCGCCGGGTGTTGCGTGTCGCGCAGGCGTTCAATGTTTTGCGCAGAACCTGCGGAGGTGAGCACTTTGGTCTCCATCCCGTGACGTGTAAAAAATTCCGCATAACGCAGGGCATGCTGGTGGTACATTCCCTCGGTCGCTCCCGATGTGATGGTGATGTGGTTGGGCGCTGTCGGGAACACGTACCATCCCAACCAGACAAAGGCGGCTATAGCCACGCCCACACTCGGCGCATACACCAGCATCCATCTGCGTCGGTAGACAGTTGACCAGTTCACAGCGATCTTCCTCATAGATAAATTACGGCCTAAGACTGCAAGAAGGCTACTTTTATAAGTAATTGGTACAACTATAACTGCTAAGTTGGAAATTGTTACCACGTGGTGGCTCGCAGCGGACACTTGTGTGAGTAATAGTCAGGAACAAAGAGGAGTTGTATCCTTTGACTCCGGATGCAAAAGCTAGGTCAAGCCATTCAGCGATGCGAGTTCAACAGGAGGTAGAGCTCACAGCGAAAGCTTAACTAACCTGGCGCTACCCCTGGACGCCTCAACACCCACCACAGCGCAGGTCAGCATACCCCAGGCACTTTATATTGGATAGCACTTACTTAGGAAATCCAGAGGGCTGCGGCCAGATTAGTTGCTAAACACGTAGGTGCGCAGGTCTATGTGGTTGGGTGAAACCTACAATACGATCGTGTAAATCTAATTGATACTTTATTTCCGGGTCTATGTGTTTTGTAGTGGGCACATCCGGCGTGTAAGCAAATGGGTCAGATCAAAATTCAGGAAGACCCTTTGCCCGGAGCGCGCAACGCCACAGCGAAATTTTGCTCTGACCCCATTTGCTACATCTGACCACGTTTGCTTCTAAGCGGGATCTGCCCACTACAAACCACATAGAGCCCAAAATATGCTGTTTCTGGGACTTTTTAAGGCAGTAATCAAGCTGTAGCCCAATAGAATGATGCGGGAGCAGCTATAGATTATGTAGTGATGGTGATTACATGCCGGCGTAATTGGGGCCCCCGCCGCCTTCAGGTGTGACCCAAACGATATTTTGCGTCGGGTCTTTGATGTCGCATGTTTTACAGTGCACGCAGTTTTGCGCGTTGATCTGCAAGCGGTCCTGGCCTTTGTCGTTCTTCACATACTCGTACACACCCGCGGGGCAGTAGCGCGCCTCGGGGCCGGCGTAGGTGATGAGGTTGGTGTTGACAGGTACCGACGCGTCTTTCAAAGTCAGGTGCGCAGGCTGGTTCTCGGCGTGGTTCGTATTGCTGATGAAGACGCTGGAGAGGCGGTCAAACGTGAGCTTGCCGTCGGGCTTGGGGTATTTGATCTCCTTGCACTCCCGGGCGGGCTTGAGAAAAGCGTGGTCAGGCTTGTCCCGCCGCAGGGTCCAAGGGATGTGTCCGCGCAGGGCAAACTGCTCTACTGCGTTCATTACGGTGGCGACGGCCAAGCCTTTTTTGAACCAGCTCTTGAAGTTGCGCGACTTGTGCAGCTCAGTGTGCAGCCAGCTCTTCTCGAAGGCTGCGGGATAGGCAACCAGCTCATCACTAGACCGGCCTGCTTGTATGGCCTCAAAGGCAGCTTGGGCCGCCAACATGCCGGTTTTGATGGCTGCGTGGCTGCCCTTGATGCGGCTGACGTTCAAAAAGCCTGCATCACAGCCTACCAACGCGCCACCGGGGAACACGGTTTTGGGCAGGCTCATCAGGCCTCCCGCTGTGATAGCGCGTGCGCCGTAGCCCAAGCGCTTGCCTGGCTTGATGCCTTTGGCCTCGTCGCCTTCCAGGTACCAGCGGATATTGGGGTGCGTCTTCCAGCGCTGGAACTCTTCAAACGGGCTGAGGTAGGGGTTGCTGTAGTCCAGGCCGGTGATGAAGCCGAGCGAGACTTTGTTGTCTTCCATATGGTATAAAAACGCCCCGCCGTAGGTGGCGTTGTCCATAGGCCAACCGGCGGTGTGCATGACAAAGCCGGGGGAATGGCGGGCCGGGTCGATCTCCCAGACTTCCTTGATGCCCAGGCCGTAGCTTTGCGGGTCTTTGCCTGCGTCGAGCTTGAATTTCTCAATCAGTTGCTTGCCCAAGTGGCCGCGCGCACCCTCGGCAAAGATGGTGTATTTGCCGTGCAGCTCCATCCCTAATTGGAAGTCTGCCGTGGGTTCGCCATCTTTGCTGACACCCAGATTGCCGGTGGCGACGCCTTTGACCGAGCCTTTGTCGTCGTACAGCACTTCAGCTGCGGTAAAGCCTGGGAAAATTTCTACGCCCAAAGCCTCAGCCTGCTGGCCCAGCCAGCGCGTGACACTGCCCAGGCTGACAATATAGTTGCCGTGGTTTTCAAAGCACTCAGGCAAAAACATGTTGGGCACGCGCATGGCCGATTTTTCGCCCAGAAACATCATCGCGTCATCGGTAACCGGCTGGTTCAGGGGCGCGCCTAGCTCTTTCCAGTTGGGGAAAAGCTCGGTGAGCGCTATCGGGTCCATGATGGCACCGCTCAAAATGTGCGCGCCCGGCTCGGAGCCTTTTTCCAGCACGACAACCGAGATGTCGGTGCCCTTTTCTGCTGCCAGTTGCTTTAGGCGAATGGCGGTGGCCAAGCCGCCAGGGCCGCCGCCTACCACGACAACGTCGTATTCCATCGCTTCGCGCGGGCCGTGTGTTTTTAAGATTTCTTCGTGGGTCATGTGTGCTCGATAGATAATGCTTGTAACTTCACCTATTTTAGGTGGTGTAAAGCGTCGCTGGCAGTCTGGCCAGACGCAATGGACAGTATTTGAAGAGGACTCTCTAAATGGCTTATGAAATTGATCTGACGGGCCGCGTGGCCTTGGTAACCGGTGCGTCCAGCGGGCTGGGCGCGCAATTTGCCAAAACTCTGGCCAAAGCTGGAGCCGCCGTGGTGCTGGCCAGCCGCCGCGTAGACAAGCTCAAAGACCTGTGCCATGAGATTGAGGCCGAGGGCGGCGCCGCCTACTCGGTGCAACTGGACGTGACCAACACCGCCAGCATCAAAGCGGCCGTGGCGCATGCCGAGACTGAGGTGGGCAGCATCGACATTTTGATCAACAACTCGGGCGTCTCTACCACCCAGCGCGTGCAAGACGTGAGCGAGGAAGACTACGATTTTGTCTTTAACACTAATACCAAAGGTGCATTCTTCATGGCGCAAGAGGTAGGCAAGCGCATGCTGGCCCGCTCCAGGGGCGCAGCACCCGGCACCTTTGCAGGTGGCCGCATTGTCAACATCGCTTCGATGGCGGGCCTCAAGGTACTGCCGCAAATTGGCGTGTACTGCATGAGCAAAGCCGCTGTGGTGCATATGACCAAGTCGATGGCCTGCGAATGGGGTAAATACGGCATCAACGTGAATGCCATATGCCCAGGCTATATCGACACCGAGATCAACCACCACCACTGGCAAACCGAGCAAGGCCAAAAGCTGGTGCAAATGCTGCCGCGCAAACGCATAGGCAAGCCAGAAGATCTGGACGCGGTGCTGGTGATGCTGTGCAGCGATCAAAGCCATTTTGTCAATGGCGCGGTGATTGCGGCTGACGACGGGTTTGGCATATAAACCCGCCGCAACAGGTCATGTGATGAACTTACTCAATCTTACTGGAAAGAGGCCCTAAACCAAGAATAGTTATTGACTATGGCGCGCAACTTTCTCTCACAATTATGACGGGAGAGCGGGTAATCATGGAGCTGTTTCCCCCAACTCTATGGTTTCTGCTCTGGTAGCTTGTAAATGTCAAAGTAAAGGGTCATATGTTAAATTTGTCACGATGCGTACGCCATCCTGCGGTACTGTCCTCCACCGTGTTTTTAAACCTGCTGGCAACTCCGCTTGCTGCGCTGGCGCAGGCACCGCCTGCGGCAACGGGGGGCAATAGCCACGCGGCCCATGCCGCAAAAAAAGACAAGGCCTGTCAACCGGCCGATGTAGAAGCAAAAAAGCACCAGCAAGAAAAGCAGCAGTTGGGCAACCGCCACGCCAACGAGCATGCCCACATGCGCGCAGTGCAGTGCGAAGTCGAGCGTGGCGTGCGCGCAGTACCGGCCAAGGACAAGGTTAAGGATGCGCAGCAAACCCTGAAGGAGGACGATGATTTCAAGCAGGCCTTTATCAAAGGCAATGCAGGTAGAACAAGCGAATCCACGCAAGCAAGCCCGTTGCTGGCAGCGGGCGCAACTGCTGCCCTAGCCGCCGCAGTCACAGACCCAGCAGTGGTAGGCCGCTGGAGCGACCCTTTTGTGGTGCCCGTAGTGGGGATCGCGGCAGTGCTTTTGCACACCGGCAAAGTGATGTTCTGGTCCTACGACCCGGTCGATTACCACAACCCTGCCAACTCCAAGAACGGTGTCGGCTACATTTGGGATCCCAAGACCCGCACTGGCTACAACATCCCGCCCCCAGAGAACATTTGGTGTGCGGCGCAGACCATCCTGAGCGACGGCCGCGTGTATGTGGCTGGGGGTAACTTGCGTTATCCAGACCCTAACGCACCACCTGCCACCGGGAATTGGCAAGGCACGTTGACCAATTACACCTTTAACCCGATCACTGAACTCTGGGCCAGGCAGCCGGACATGCGGCGCGGGCGCTGGTACCCAACCGTCACCCAGCTTGCCGACAACCGGGTCGTGATCACCAGCGGCGTGGATGAGACAGGTTCGTACGCCATCAATAACGATGTTGAAATATTTACGCCTAGCGCAAATATTGCTGGCATTGGTACCATGAGCGTGGTGGGGACTCACAACACGACCGGCCTGTACCCACTGCAGTTCCTGCTGCCGTCGGGACAAGTGCTGGAGGCGGGCCCGGACGCTGGGAGCAGTTTCCAGTTTAATGCGGCTACCTCCAACTGGAGCAGTCTGCCGCGCATGACCAGTAACCACTACAACCTGCCCAACGGGATTTCATTCACCGATGCGTCCGTGGCTCCAGCCAAGCAATTGATCATGGTGGCGGGGGGGCATGACGGAACAGTGCCCTTGGCCAAGAACGAATGGCTTGACGGCTTTAATCCCCTTGCGGGCTGGAAGCCTTACCCGCAATGGCTAACGCCCCGATACAACGCGAACACCATCATATTGCCCGACACGAAGATGTTGACGGTGGGTGGCAATAAAGGGTTGTATGGCTATGAGGACGCGGAATTCAGCGTCGAGTTGTATTCCCAACCGATCAATAATACTACTGGGGTATGGACGACGATGGCGCCGCATATTATCCAGGCCGCCTACCACTCCAGCGCTATTTTGTTGCCTGATGCCACCGTGCTACTGTCTCAAGACGACATGAACTATGAAGCTCAGTGGGCTTTCCAGCACAAGGTGCAGGTGTATTCTCCGCCTTATCTGTTTAAGGGGGTTCAGCCAAAGATTACCGCCGCACCGGCTAGTGTGGGCTATGGTCAGTCATTCACGGTGTCCACTGACCGGAATACGATGGTCAGCGCAATACTGGTAGCGCCGGGCGCTACCACGCACGCCAACGATATGCATCAGCGTGCAATCAAACTGAAAGTGCAGCAAGTAACCAACGGCCTGATTGCGACTGTGCCCACCTCTAGCGCGGTCGTGCCCCCTGGGCATTACATGTTATTTGTCGTGGACTCCTTGGGTATTCCATCAGTGGCGAAATTTGTACGCGTTTCTTGATAGGCGCCGTGAACGCCAAGACCAGCAGCCATGCGAAATGGCCTGGTCACATTGGATTTTTTTATGTAACTCGGTGCTTGCCGCTGGTCACGTGTGCAGCACGTTCACGGCTACGAACGGCGTCTGATATTGGTACTTCTTAAGTTCGACACTTCCCGCACGTAAGTCTATGATTTCATTGAAAACGAAGTTCAAAGCGCAGACTACAAAACGGGCTTGGCCAAGTCCGACGGTGTCGGTAGGGCTAACTCCAAGGCAGCAAACAGCGATTTCTGAGC